>JAITLM010000028.1 GCA_031277885.1 Microbacterium sp. | reverse complement strand
AGGGTCAGCAGGCCCGCGCCGACCCACAGGCCGAGCAGGACGAGGCCGGAGGAGGTGCGCTGCGCCGCGATGCCCGGGTTCAGGAAGATGCCCCCGCCGATGATGCCGCCGACGACGTCGAACGTCCCCGCGGTGGACGTGCCCGTGGCGTACTCCCCGTCATTCCAGCTCGCGAGCGTCACGGTGGCGCCGACGCCGAGCACGAGCCCGCCGGCGAGCACCGCCCTGATCCGTCTCAGGGCGAGCCCGCGCCGGCGCGTGCGGAGGCGGCGACGCGTCATCCCGACGGTCGTAGTCTCCCCGGAGGTCATGGGTCAGCTCGAGGTGGCCGTGAACGACCAGGTCCCGGTCGCAGCCCCTCCCTGGGCGAGGGTCGACTTCGCCGTCGCGACGAAGCACAGTTGCGTGGCGGTGCCCGCCGTTCCCGCGGTGGCTCCCTTGGTGAGGGCGACGCTGGATCCGGCCGTGAAGGTCGTGAGGTCGGTGCCCGAGGCGACGAGGGTGCCGCTGGTGGCGGTCGCGTCGCACGTCGCGGCGGGCGCGATCGAGTACACGGAGTAGGAGATGTTGGTCGCGTTGGCGCCCGTGCCGGTGCCGGTCGAGGCGACGAGCGTCGCGTTGTTGGTCGTCGTGCTGTCCAGGCGCACCCAGAACGGCGCGTAGACGACGTCACCCGGCGTGAGGTTGCTGAACGGCGCGCTGAAGCTCAGGGCGGCGGCCGTGTCGCCCTTCGTCACGTTGTGGTTGCTGAATCCTGCGGTGCCGGAGGTCGTGGATCCCTCGAGGTTGAAGGAGCCGGCGGTGAAGGTGCCGGTCGCGAACTCGGAGTCGTTCCATGCGGCGAGCGTGATGGCCGCGCCGACGCCGAGGACGAGTCCTCCGGCGAGCACAGCGAGGATCTTGCGGCGGTTGCGTGTGGAGGATGCCTCGGCGTTCATGTTGTTCCTTGCGGTCAGGGGCTGATGCACCCCATCCTGGAAGCCGGAATACCGGTATGCAAGGAACCTGTCTCCTTCTTCAGGCTTCCTTCAGGGAACCTTGAGGAGCGGTCGATCGCGGCCTCGGAGCCCGCCTCTATTCGGCCGGAGCGAGCGCGATCACGGGCGCGAGAGCCTCGCGGCTCACGGCGATCGCGGGGCCCGCGGCGTCGATCAGCACCCCGCTCATCCCGGGCTGCTGCGCCAGCACGCCACCGATCTGCTCGGCCGTGAACGGCAGGGGCTGGTCGCCGCGGCCGAGCGCGATGACTTCGAGCGGGTGGCTGAAGAGCTGCAGGTAGCGCGAGCCGTCGGCGGTGTGCGCCTCCGCCACCCCGTACTGGCCATCGCCGTCGACGTCGCTCACCGCGACCCAGAGCCGGGCGGTGGTGAGCGCCTCGGCGACACGGGCCTCCGAGTCCGCCTCGCGGGGAGCCGCGAGCAGGGCCTTGACGGCGAACGTCGGATCCGCCTCCTCGAGCGCCTTCTGCAGGATCTCCGAGGGGAACACCACGCGGTGCGGCTCGGAGGCGTTGTCGATGATGAGGCCCGCGAACGGTCCGTCGATGACGTTCTGGTACACCGCCTGCACGGGCTGCACCACGGCCGAGGTCTCGGCCGGGTCCTCGGCGCCCTGCTCCACGGAGTCGCGCACGGCGGCGGCCGAGCTGAACGCGAGCATGAAGGAGTTCTCGCCGTCGTTGACGACCGCGATCGCCAGGGGCTTGCCCTCCTTGATCTGCTCGCCGGCATCGCCGCTCACGCGCAGGAAGAGGTGTCCCTGCAGCGACTGACGCAGCACACCCAGCAGCTCGGCCTGAGTCGCGTCCTCGCCCAGCTGTGCGAGGGCGTCGCGCAGCAGCGCGTTGTCGGGCATGCCGGGGATCGACTCGGTCTGCTCGGGCGGATCCACCGGGGCGAGCGGAAGCGGCGGACGGCCCGACGGCGCCTGCACCTGCGCGGGGGCGATCGGCGTCTCGTCTTCGACGGGGTCGATCAGGTCGTGCCCTGCTGCGGGAGTCTCGGCAGGCGGGGCGACCGCGGGGCCGGAGGGCGATCCCAGGCCGCGGAAGGCCTGCACCGAGACGTTGACCACCGGAGCGGCGGCATCGTCCGCGGACGCCGTCGCGCCGGACGCGGACGTGCTCGCCCCGGTATCCGGGGCGGCCTCCGCGGCGGCGGGAGCGGACTCCGGCGTGACGTCGTCGTCCTGCTTCTTACGGCGCGAGAAAAGGCCCATTGCCCCAGCCTAAACCGGGACCGCCCTGCGCCACGCCCGGTGTGCGCACCACGGTCGCCGGGCGACGGTCAGAGCTTCTCGATCGGTGCGATCTTGACGAGCAGCTTCTTCTGGCCCGCGGCGTCGAAGCGCACGTGCGCGATCCGCTTCGCGCCCTCGCCCGTGATGGCATCGACGGTGCCCTCACCGAAGTCGTCGTGACGGATGCGATCGCCCGCGGCGAGCTCGAGGTCGCCGTTGTCGCGCACCTTCGCCGTGACCCGGTTCGGGAACTTGTCCATCGCGGTCGACAGCGGCTTGAGCCCGTCGCGCTTCGGCAGCGCCCGCGGTGCGAACCTGTCGCCGGATCCGCCGCCGGAACCGCCGGATCCGTACCCTCCGGATCCGCCAGGGCGACGGGCGTTGAGCGCGCGCGACTGCATCCCACCGCGCGAGTTCACGTCTCCCGGGGACTGCCGCCAGTCGATGAGCTCGGCCGGGATCTCCTGCAGGAACCGGCTCGGCATCGCGACCGAGACCTCGCCGAACTGCGCGCGGGTCATCGCGAGCGAGATGTGCAGGCGCTTGCGGGCGCGCGTGATCCCCACATAGAAGAGGCGCCGCTCCTCCTGCGGACCACCGGGCTCGTTCGCCGAGATCCGGTGCGGGATGAGGTCCTCCTCCACGCCGGTCACGAACACGGCGTCGAACTCGAGGCCCTTGGCGGTGTGCATCGTCATGAGCGACACCACCCCGGACTCGTCGTCGAGGTCATCGGCGTCGGAGACGAGCGCGACCTCGGTGAGGAAGTCGGCGATCGTGCCCTCCGGGTTGTTCCGCGCGAAGTCGCGGGTCACCGCGATGAGCTCGTCGAGGTTCTCCAGCCGCGCCTCGTCCTGCGGGTCACGGCTCGCGCGCAGTGCATCCATGTAGCCGCTCTTCTGCAGCAGCAGCGTGAGCCCCTCGGCGACCGCGGTGGGCGGCGCGATCTCGCCCGAGGCCGGGAGCATGATCTCCGTCGCCTCCCGCAGCACCGCATCCAGCAGCGCGATCGCGGCCTGGATCTTCGGTCCCACACCGAGCTGGGACGGGTGCGCGAGAGCGTCCCGGAAGCTCAGTCCGTGCTCCTCGGCGAAGCGGGCGATCGATGTCTCGGTGACGTCGCCGATGCCGCGGCGCGGCTTGTTCAGGATCCGGCGCACGGCCATCTCATCGGCCGGGTTCGCGACCGCCACGAGGTAGGCGAGCGCGTCCTTGATCTCGGCGCGCTCGTAGAACTTGGTGCCGCCCATGATCTTGTACGGCACGGCGGAGCGGATGAAGATCTCCTCCAGTGCACGGGACTGCGAGTTGGTGCGGTAGAAGACCGCCATCTCGCCGTACGGCATGCCGGCACGGCGCAGCGACTCGACCTCATCGGCGACGAATTGCGCCTCGTCGTGCTGCGAGTAGCCGGTGAACCCGACGATCGCGTGGCCGGCCCCCTTGTCGCTCCAGAGCTTCTTGTCCTTGCGGTCGAAGTTGTTGCTGATCACGGCGTTCGCCGCCGACAGGATGTTCTGCGTCGAGCGGTAGTTCTGCTCGAGCAGCACGACCTTCGCGCCGGGGAAGTCGCGCTCGAACTCGCTGATGTTGCGGATGTCCGCACCGCGGAAGGCGTAGATGGACTGATCGGAGTCGCCGACGACGGTGAGCGATGCACCCGGCTCGGCGCCCGCCGCCTCGTGCGGGTCGGGCTCGAAGATCATCATGCCGTTGGAGGCATACGGCTCGGGCGCGTCGCCCTGCACCGGACGGGTGAGCTCGTGGATCAGGGCGTACTGGGCGGCGTTGGTGTCCTGGTACTCGTCCACGAGGATGTGTCGGAACCGGCGGCGGTACGTGTCGGCGACCTGCGGGAACGCGCGGAACAGGTACACGGTCTGCCCGATGAGGTCGTCGAAGTCAAAGGCGTTGGCCTTCTGCAGCTGGCGCTGGTAGTCGGCGAAGACCTCGACGAAGACGCGCTCGGCCGGATCCGACATGTTCGCCTGTCGGGCGTAGGACTCCGCGTCCTGCAGCTCGTTCTTGAGCTTCGAGATCCGCGACTGCATCGCGGCGGGGGTGAAGCCGAACGCATCGGCCTCGTGGTCCTTCACGAGCCTCTTGATGAGCGCGCGCGAGTCGCCCGAGTCGTAGATCGTGAACGACTTCGTGAAGCCGAACTGCTCGGCCTCACGGCGCAGGATCCGCACGCAGGCGGAGTGGAACGTCGAGATCCACATGCCCCGCGCGGAATCGCCCACGAGCTGTTCGACGCGCTCGCGCATCTCCCCCGCGGCCTTGTTGGTGAAGGTGATCGCGAGGATCTGGCTGGGCCAGGCCTCGCGCTGGCGCAGCAGCAGGGCGATGCGACGGGTGAGCACGCTGGTCTTGCCCGACCCCGCGCCGGCGACGATCAGCAGTGCCTGCCCGCGGTAGGTGACCGCGTCGAGCTGCTGCGGGTTGAGCCCCGAGAGCAGGTCGTCGGCGGAGGCGCCGGAAGTCGGCCCCGCCGGCCCTCGGAGGGAGGATCCGGGCGGGAGGATGACGGGGGAAGGGGCTTCGCTCATGACCTCCCAAGTCTAGGTCCGCCCGCCGACATCGAGCCCGGCCGGGCGCCGCCGCAGCGCCTCGAAGGGATCCCGCTCAGGCGATCCTGGTGCCGGGCGGCAGACGCCGTGCCGGGGTTCTCGTACGCGCCCAGGCTCCGGCGAAGAGCCCTCCCGCGAGCACGATCTGGATCGACAGCCCCACGAACCAGCTCGGCGCACTGGATTCGATGATCTCTCTGGGCGTCGGGCGCGAGCTGTCGGCCCGGTACGCGCAATCGTCCCAGATCTGGACCTCGGGCGGGTGCTGCGCCGCTCTGATGCCGGCCTTGAACTGCCCGAACACGTCCAGCGGGTTGCCGTAGTCGTCGTACGTGGTCGGGGTGGCATCGGCGAGCACCACGAACGGGTTCGCGGCGAGGAATCCCCACACGTAGTCGAACCGCGGCTGCCGCACGGTGTCCTCGACCCAGCTGTCGCAGATCGGCTGCCCGGTGCTCTGATCGTATGGGCGATGCTTCGTGACGGTCTCGGTCTGGATCGCCGCTCCGCCCAGCCAGAAGGCGATGAGGGTGCCTACGGTCAACGCCGCGACCACGAGATAGGTGCTCGCGACCGAGAACAGCGGCCGAGACAGCAACCCGCTCCAGCCGACGCCGATCGCGGCCACGATCACGATCTCCGCCGCCAGCACGAGCAGCGACACGATCAGGGCACCCGGGGTGACGAGCCCGGCGAGCATCCCGACCAGCAGGAACGGCACCGCGACCGCGAGGAACGCGGACCCTGTGAGCACCGCGGCGAGGAGCTTTCCGAGCATGATGTCGCCCGTGGACGCGAGCGTCACCTGCACACTCGCCAATGTCGCGGCCTCGCGGTCGCCATTGATCGACGAGCCGCTGAGCGTCGGCGAGATCAGCACGACGAGCAGCAGCACCAGCATCACGATGACGGAGTAGATCCCCGCGCCCGTCTGGGTCTGGAAGGAGAAGGACAGGAACGACAACACCGTCGCGATGAGCATGACGAGGGCGAAGACGCCCAGCAGCACGTACCAGCCGGCGCTGCGCAGTCGTTGCATGAGCTCGAGACGGGCGATGGTCCAGATCCGCGCGGCGCTCATCGGACGCTCCCCCCGCTCTGCGGCGCGTCCCCGAGGGAGAGGAAGGCCTGCTCCAGTTCGCTCTGCGCAGGTGCGAACGCACTCACCGAGACGCCCCCACCGATCAGGCGGGCGAGCCCCGCCGCCGCGTCGCCGTCGTCGCCGAAGACTGCGAGCACGTCGCCCCGATCGATGCCGAGCGAATCCGCCGCGACGCCGAGCGCGGCGGCGACCCCTGCGCGGGGATCGGATCCCGCCGCCGCCGGGCTCGCCGCCCCCCGGTCGTCCGAGGATCTGCCGGAGAGGATCCGGATCCGCCACGCGCGCGCCTGGACCGTCGGTGCGTCGACGACCGCACCCGCCACGAGGAAGACCGTGTCGTCGACGACCTCCTCGAGTTCGGACAGCACGTGACTGGAGATGAGGACGGTGCGCCCCTCCGCGGCGAGGCGACGCAGCAGCACCCTCAGCTGCACGCGGGCTTCGGGGTCGAGGCCCGAGGCCGGCTCGTCCAGCAGCAGCACCTGGGGGTCGTGCACGAGCGCGCGGGCGAGGCCGAGCTTCTGCTTCTGCCCACGGGAGAGCACCTTCGCCGGCGATGATGCGAGCGGCTCGAGGCCCACCAGGCTCAGCAGTTCGGCCGCCCGGCGATGGGCGTCCTCCCGCACGAGACCGTGCAGTCGGGCCATCGTCAGGATGCTCTCGTGCACGGTCAACGAGGGCCAGGCCCCCAGCGCATCGGGCATCCACCCCAGCACCCGGCGGGCACCCGAGGGATCCGCGATCGGGTCGATACCGCCGACGCGGATACTGCCGCGATCGGGCGCGAGCAGCGAAGCCAGCATGAGCAGCAGGGTTGTCTTCCCCGCGCCGTTGGGCCCCACCAGCCCGGTGACCCGTCCTGCCTCCGCTCGGAACGACGCATCGCGCACCGCGTGCACGCGCCCGAACGACCGGCCGATCCCCTCCGCGACGATTCCGTCCATGCCGTCAGCATAGGAGACTCGTAGAAATGATGCCCGGGAACTCTCTCTGTCAGCCCCGGAACGCGGCCTGACCCAGATCGGGATGATCGACGAAGACGCCGTCGACGCCGGTGCCGGCGATCGCCGCCCACTCCGTCCGGTAGTCCCCGAAGGTCGGAGGAGCGCCGGTGCGGAACCGCCGGTCGAGGAAGGCGTTCTCGGGGCGGCAGGTCCACGTGAACACGACCAGGCCGCGCTCGTGCGCCTCCGCGACCAGCTCGCGTCCGGTGCCGCGCAGCAGGATCTGCTTGTCGACGCTGATGCCGTCCACCACGCCGCGCAGGGCGTCGAGCCCCGCGGGGGTGAGGGTTTCCGCGTAGTCCGGAGCCGCGGCCCCGTCGCGCGCGACGAGGTCCGCAGGAGCCCCCTCTGCCTCGAGCAGATAGACGTAGACGCCCTGCACGCCGCGCGTGCGCAGCGCGCCGAGCACGGTCAGCTCGAAGGACTCGACCCACAGCGGGTGCTCCCCCGAGGCCCAGCCGGCGGCCCTCAGGTCGCGCTCGACCAGCGCCGCGAGGTCGTGCCCCAGCCCGGCGAAGAACGTGGCGTGCTTGATCTCCAGCACGACGCCGAGTTCTCTGCCGTGCTCGGCCGAGGCCTCCGCCACGAGCGCGAGCAGATCGGACAGCCGCAGGATCGGCTCGGTGTCGTCGAACCCCGCGGATCCGGGCCGCAGCGCAGGCACGCGCTCCCGGCAGCGCAGCGTGGCCAGCTCGGCCCAGGTGAAGTCCTCGGTGAACCAGCCCGTGAGCGCGACGCCGTCGATGTGCTTCGTGGTGCGCCGGCCGGCGAACTCGGGATGATCCGCGACGTCGGTCGTCCCGGAGATCTCGTTCTCATGCCGGATCACGAGCACGCCGTCGCGGGTGGCGACGACGTCGGGCTCGACCGCGTCCGCGCCCATCGCGAACGCGAGACGATAGGAGGAGGCGGTGTGCTCGGGACGATAACCGGGAGCGCCTCGATGGCCGATGATCAGGGGGACGTCGAGCGGGATCCGTCGGGTCACGCTCTCAGCGTACGGCAGTGCCACGCAGAGGATCCGCCGCTATCGTAGAAGGAAGATGACCACCACTTCTGAGGAGTGAGGCCGACCATGAGCAACTTCGCGTTCAACAACCCGGCGTTCAAGGAGAAGGATCCGCGCGCCGTCGCGACCTATCCCGGAGGCCCGCAGGCGGGCGCCCAGAACGGGCAGTACGCGCCGCCGCCCGCCGGGCAGTTCGCCGCCGCGCAGCAGGCCGCCGTGAACGCCAACCTCGAGGGGATGTACGCGGCTCCGCCCGCGGGCTCGATCGAGACCAACCGGATGACCGTCGAGGACACCGTGTGGAAGACCGCGGGCCTGTTCGGCATCCTGCTCGTCTTCGCCGTGGTCGGCTGGTTCTTCACGCTCGGCGGCGCCGCGGTGCCGGACACCACCGACCCGTACGTGCGTGCGGCCGCGATCAGCAAGATCGCGCTGTGGCCGTGGCTCGTAGGCGCGCTCGGCGGCTTCGTCCTCGCGATGATCGTGAGCTTCACGTCGCGCAAGAAGGTCCGCCCCGCGCTGATCTTCGCCTATGCGGCGTTCGAGGGTCTCTTCGTCGGCGGCATCTCGGCCTACTTCGAGGTGATGTGGCCCGGCATCGTGCTGCAGGCCAGCCTCGCGACCGTCGCCGTGGTCGCGGTCACCCTGGCGCTGTTCGCGAGCGGCAAGGTCCGCGCCTCGGCGAAGATGACCAAGATCGTGATGATCGCGATGCTCGGCTACCTCGTCTTCTCGCTGCTGAACGTCGGCCTCATGCTCTTCAAGGTGCTGCCGCAGGACATGATGTTCGGCCTCTACAGCGCCAAGGTCGCCGGCATCCCGCTCGGCCTCATCATCGGCGTGCTCGTGGTCTTCCTCGCGGCCTACTCGCTCGTGATGGACTTCGACCAGATCCAGCAGGGCGTCCGCAACGGCGCCCCGCGGGTCTACGGCTGGCTCGGCGGCTTCGGCATCATGGTCACCGTCGTCTGGCTGTACGTCGAGATCCTGCGCATGATCGCGATCGCCAGATCCAACTAGCCACGGCTCCACGCACGAAGGCCGCTCTCCTCGGAGGGCGGCCTTCGTCGTCGCGGTGCGGGCGGATCCGCTCAGCCGCGCGCCTTCTGCTCGAGGAGTGCGCGCTCGCGGTCGTTCCCGGCGAGGCCGGCGGCCACCGCGAACTCCGAACGTGCCTCCTCCTCGCGACCGAGTCGCAGCAGGAGCTCGCCGCGCGTGGCGGGCAGCAGGTGGTATCCGCGCAGCGCACCGCCTTCGACGAGGGCGTCGATGATGCGCAGCGCCGAGGCGGGCCCCGTGGCCATCGCGACGGCGGCGGCGCGATTGAGCTCCACGACCGGCGACGGCGCGATCCGGCCGAGCGCCTCGTACAGCAGCACGATCGTGGCCCAGTCGGTCTCCTCGACCGAGGGCGCGACCGCATGGCATTCGGCGATCGCGGCTTGCAGTGCATACGCACCGCGCCCCCGTCCGAACCCGTCCGCGCGGGCCAGGGCGGCGCGCCCGCGCGCGATCCTGCCGCGGTCCCACAGCCGGCGGTCCTGATCCGCGAGGAGCACCGGATCCCCGTGCGCGTCGACGCGCGCAGGGAAACGGGCGGCCGTGAGCTCCATGAGCGCGAGCAGCGCGTGCACATCGGGCTCGCCGGGCAGGAGTGCCGTGAGCACCCTGGCGAGGCGGATCGCCTCCCGGCCCAGATCCGGGCGCAGCAGGTCCTCCCCCGCCGTCGCCGCGTGCGCCTCGTTGAACACGAGATAGAGCACGCCGAGCACGGCGCCGAGCCGTGCCGGGAGCTCCTCCCGCGACGGCACCTCGAAGGGCGCCCTCGCCGCGGCGAGGGTCTTCTTGGCGCGCACGATGCGCTGCTGCACGGTCGCGGTCGGCACGAGGAAGGCGCGCGCGATCTGCTCCGTGGTGAGACCGCCGACCACGCGCAGCGTGAGCGCCACGCGAGCCTCGCGCGACAGCACGGGGTGGCAGGCGATGAAGACGAGCCTCAGCACGTCGTCGTCGATCGCGTCGGGATCCCACGGCGGCGCGTCCAGGGCGTCGTCCTGCTCCTGGGCGAGATCGTGGGCGATCACGGCGAGGCGATCGTCGTAGCGCTCCCTGCGCCGCCAGCCGTCGATCGCACGGCGCTTGGCGACCGCCGTCAGCCAGGCCGCGGGGTTCGCCGGGACGCCGTCCCGCGGCCACTGGGCGAGCGCCTCCAGGAGCGCGTCCTGGGCGAGGTCCTCCGCGAGGCCGAAGTCGCCGGTGAAGCGGGTCAGGGTCGCGACGATGCGCGCCGACTCGATGCGCCACACCGCGGCGACGGCGCGCTCCGTCGGGGAGCCCGCCGTCGCCGTGGAATCGGATCCCGGCATGGTCCTCACTCGGCCGCGCGGGCGGCCGCCTCCTCGCGCCAGCCGGCCTCCTTCTGGATCCACTCGTTGTCGGCCGGGAAGTCCTCCAGCTCGGTGACGCGGCGCACCTCGAGGTAGGCGCCCGGGCCGAGCGGGGCGCGCTTGGCCCACTCCGCGGCCTCCTCGCGCGTGGACACCTCGATGATCCAGAAGCCGTTGAACAGCTCCTTGGTCTCGCCGTAGGGACCGTCGGTCACGAGCGGCGCCTCGGCGGAGAAGTCGACGACGAAGCCCTCGGCCGCGTCGGTGAGCCCCTCGCCGGCGAGCAGCACGCCCGCCTTGATCATCGACTCGTTGTACCGGCCCATCGCCGCGATGACCTCTTCGAACGGCATGTCCTCGTACGCCCGCACGCCCTGCTCGTCCGCGCGCATGATCAGCATGAACTTCATGGTCTCTGTCTCCTCGTCTCAGGTCGTGTCTCGACCCTCTCACTCAAGACGTCGAACGAGAAGACGCCGGATCGACAGTCCGTCGAAGATTCTCCGAAAGATTCCTACACTGCTGATGTGACCTCCTCCTCGCCCCTCGCCGCCGCCGTCCGAGAGGTGCTGCGCGACGCCGCGGATCCCGCACTCGCCCCCGGCCAGCAGGCGTACATGAAGTCGGCCATGCCGTTCCTCGGCGTGCGCGTGCCCGACGTCCGGCGGCTCACCCGGGAGGCTGCGCGCGGGGTCGCGGACGCGGATGAGCTGCGCGACGCCGCGCTCGGGCTGTGGCGCGCGGCCGAGTACCGCGAGGAGCGCTATGCCGCACAGGCGCTGATGGCGCTGCGGCCGCTGCGCGGGCGGCTGGACATGCTGGACGTGCACGAGGAGATGGTCCGCACGGGGGCCTGGTGGGACCACGTCGACGAGGTCGCGCACCGTCTCGCGGATCTCCTCGACGCGCATCCCGCCGAACTGGCCGTCGAGCTGCGGGTCTGGGCCGATGACGAGGACTTCTGGATCCGCCGGGTCGCGATCATCGCGCAGCTGCAGCGCAAGGGCGCGACCGATCGCGCGCTGCTCGCCGACGCGATCGAGCCGAACATCGCGGATCGGGAGTTCTTCATCCGCAAGGCGATCGGCTGGGCGCTGCGGGACTTCGCGCGCACCGACCCGGAGTGGGTGCGCGCGTTCGTCGACGCCCACCCCGCCCTCTCCCCGCTGAGCCGCCGCGAGGCGCTCAAGCACCTCGGCTGACCCGGCTCACCCTCCCCTTCTGTCCGCGAAACTGCAACTGGGCGACGAGAATGCGCTTCACAACCGCATTCTCGTCGCCCAGTTGGAGTCTCGCCGTCAGCGGAGCGGGGGCTTCGGGGTCACTCCCACTCGATGGTTGCCGGCGGCTTGGAGGTCACGTCGAGCACCACGCGGTTGACCTCGCGCACCTCGTTCGTGATGCGGTTCGAGATCTTCGCGAGCACGTCGTACGGCAGGCGGGTCCAGTCGGCGGTCATCGCGTCCTCGGACGAGACGGGGCGCAGCACGACCGGGTGGCCGTAGGTGCGGCCATCGCCCTGCACGCCCACGGAGCGCACGTCGGCGAGCAGCACGACCGGGCACTGCCAGATGGTCTGGTCGAGACCGGCGAGCGTCAGCTCCTCACGGGCGATCGCATCGGCCTCGCGCAGGATGTCGAGGCGTTCGCGGTTGACCTCGCCGATGATGCGGATCCCGAGGCCGGGTCCGGGGAACGGCTGACGTCCGACGATCGCCTCGGGGATCCCGAGCTCACGGCCGATCGCGCGCACCTCGTCCTTGAACAGGGTGCGCAGCGGCTCGATGAGGTCGAAGTCGAGGTCGTCGGGCAGGCCGCCCACGTTGTGGTGCGACTTGATGTTCGCGGTGCCCGCGCCGCCGCCGGACTCGACGACATCGGGGTACAGCGTGCCCTGCACGAGGAACTTGACCTTCTCCCCCGAGGCCTTGGCCTCCTCGACGAGGTCGCGCTGCACCTGCTCGAAGGCGCGGATGAACTCGCGGCCGATGATCTTGCGCTTGGTCTCCGGATCCGTCACCCCGGCGAGGTGGCCGAGGAAGGTGTCCTCCGCGTCGACGGTGATCAGGCGCACGCCGGTCGCCGCGACGAAGTCGCGCTCGACCTGCTCGCGCTCGCCCTTGCGGAGCAGGCCGTGGTCGACGAAGACCGCGGTGAGCTGGTCGCCGATCGCCCGGTGCACGAGCGCCGTGGAGACGGCGGAGTCGACGCCGCCGGACATCGCGGAAATCACGCGGGCGTCGCCGACCTGCGCGCGGATCCGCTCGACCTGCTCGGCGATGACGTTGTCGCTGTTCCAGTCGGCCGGGAGGCCCGCACCCTTGTGCAGGAAGTTCTCGATGATCTCCTGGCCGTGGTCGGAGTGCTTGACCTCGGGGTGCCACTGCACGCCGTAGAGCTTGCGCTCCTCGTCCGCGAACGCGGCGACCTTGGTGGATCCGGTGGAGGCGAGCACCTCGAAGCCCTCAGGAGCGCGGGCGACCTGATCGCCGTGGCTCATCCACACGTTCTGCTCGGCGGGCTGGCCGCCCAGCAGCGTGGAGTCGTTGACCGGGATCATCGCATCCGTCGCGCCGTACTCGCGCAGGCCCGTGTTCGCGACCTCGCCGCCGAGCGTGCGAGCCATGTACTGGAAGCCGTAGCAGATGCCCAGCGTCGGCACCCCGAGCTCGAACACGGCCGGGTCGAGCTGCGGCGCGCCCTCCTCGTAGACCGAGGACGGACCGCCGGAGAGGATCAGGGCGACCGGGTTCTTCGCCGCGATCTCGGCGGCGGTCGCGGTGTGCGGCACGATCTCGCTGTAGACGCCGGCCTCGCGGACGCGGCGGGCGATCAGCTGCGCGTACTGCGCACCGAAGTCGACGACGAGGGCGGGGCGCTGCTCGGTGTCGGGAGTGTTGTCGGTCAACGGGCACCTTCCGTGGCGGGAGTGGTCGAGGAGGTCTGATCGGACGACGCTTCGCGGGCGGCGAGGTACGCCTTCACCTCACGGGCGACGCGGGTCTCCATGATGAAGGAGAGGAACGGCACGACGCCGCCGAGGGCGAGCATGATGAAGCGGAGGAACGGCCAGCGCATCAGGCTCCACACCCGGAAGCAGGCGAAGAGGTACACGACGTAGAACCAGCCGTGCGCGACCAGGATGCCCATCGAGAGGTTCAGGCCGTTGCCCGTGGACTCGAGTCCGCCGTGCAGCCCCTCGACGACCGGAGCGAACCAGAGGAAGCCGCCGGATCCGCCCGCGAAGAGCTCGAGGTGGATCGGGGTGTACTTGAGGACCATCTCCGTGACCAGGAGCAGGAGCATGACGCCGGTGATCACAGACGCGATCTGATAGAACTTCAGCGCCCCGCGGATGGCCGGGAAGCTCGCGGCTTTCGGTTCGGGCATGCATTCATTCTAGGCGCCCGACCTGTGCGCGATTCCCGGGCCCCGAAACGACGAAGGCCGCCGGATCCGGGGATCCGACGGCCTTCGCAGGTCAGCGCGGGAGGATCACTCCGCGCGCAGGCGACGACGGGCCACGATCAGGCCCAGGCCGAGTGCGAGCAGCACCGCGGCGAGGAGCAGGAACGAGCCCGAGTCCGCACCGGTCAGCGCGAGACCGCCGCCGGCCGCGGATCCCGCCGCGGCGACGGTGATCGCCGCGGTGATCTGGGAGCCGTCCGCCAGGATCGCCACCACGTGGTGCTCTCCGGGAGTGGTGCCCGCGGGGATCGTGACGGTCGCCGAGAACGCGCCGTCCGCGTCGGTCGTCACAGATCCCAGGGAGACCGGGGTGGAGTGCAGCTCGAGCGCGACGGCCTGGTTCTCATCGAGACCCGAGCCCGCGATCGTGATGCTGCCGCCCGCGGCGACCGAGGAGGAGCCGAGCTTGAGCTGGCCCTTCCCGCGGACCACGGTGACGGCGGCGGTCGCCTCGTCGCCGTCGGCCTGGGTCGCGGCGACGAGGTAGTCGCCGCCCTTGGTCGAGCGCGGCACCACCGGCGACACGGAGAACGAGCCGTCGCCGCCGACCTTGACGGTGCCGAGGTCGATGACCGTGCCCTTCTTGCCCTGCTCGCGCAGCTGCAGCGTCAGCGTCTCGCCGGGCTCGAAGGCCTGGCCGGTCAGCGTCAGCTTCTCGCCCGCGAGGACTTTGGCCGCGCCGACCGAGACGGTGCCGTTGAAGGATCCGGTGTCGGATCCGGCGACCGTGATCGGCAGCTGCACCGCGGTGCCGGTGCCGGCGACCGAGACGTGCAGCGCCTGCGCGCCCGTCACGCCCTCGGGAATCGTGAACGTCAGCGTGGCCGTGCCCGCCTCGTCGAAGGCGTCCAGGGTCATGGCCGGGTTCACCGGCGCGGTGGCCAGGTCCTTGCCGCCGAGCGAGACCGTGACGTCACCGGGCGCCTTCTCCCCCGCGGTGAACGCGAGCGAGCTGAGGTTCAGCGTGACGCTCTCCCCTGCCTTGTAGCCGGCCGCGTCGGCGGGGGCGGAGAGCACCGTGCCGACCGCGCGCTGGGCGAGGTCAGGGGATGCCGTCTTGTTCGCCGCGAACCAGTCGACCATCGACTGCAGGTCCACCTTGCCGGTGTCCTTCTTGTCGGTGCCCTGCTGGAACGCGGTGAACGCGTCGCCGCCTGCCGCGAGGAAGGCGTTCGCGCCCACGGTGTAGGTCGCGGCCGGATCGATCGGCGCGCCGTTCACGAGGATGCCCGTGATGTGCGCACCCGCCGCAGCGGCCGGGTCGTACGTGTAGGTCAGCTCCTTGGAGACGCCGAGCTTGAGGAACGGACGCGCCGATCCCGCGGGCTGCCACTGCTGCTCGAGCACCTGCTTCACCTGCGCTCCGGTGAGCTTCACCGTCATGAGCGTGTTGGCGAAGGGCTGCACGGTCGCGGCCTCCTTGTAGCTCACGCTGCCGTCCGCATCCCCCGCGCCGCTCGACGCGTAGGTGAGGTTGGCACGCAGACCGCCCGGGTTCATGACCGCGAAGTCCGCGCCGGTCGACCACTTCTGCACGTCGGCGACGAAGTTGCCCAGGGTGGACTCGCCACCGCGGTTCTCCGTCTTGCCATCGCTCTGCCGGGCGCGGTTGAAGTCGGCGGTGATGTCGCCGAGCTTGACCGACCCCAGCTCCGCGGCCTTCGCCTTGGCGGCGTCGACGATCGCCTGCACCTTCGGGTCGGCCGGGAAGGCGGGCTTGCCGCCCACCGTGAGCGGCTTGATCTCGTTGGTGATCGAGAGCAGCTTCTTGCTCGTCGGGTCGACCTTGATGTCCATCAGGCCCAGGTTCTCGCCGTACTGCCCGGCGGAGACCACCGGACGGCCGTCGATCACGTGGTTGTACGCGAGGTGCGTGTGCGCCGAGACGATCGCGTTGACGTCCTTCGAGACGCCGTTCACGATCTCGCCCAGCCGCGACTCGGGGGTGATGCTGGCCACGTCGGTCGTGGTCGCGCCCTCGTGCACGAGCAGGATGATCACGTCGGCCTCGCCGTTGGAGGCGTCGCCGTCGCGCAGCTGCTTCGCGACCTTGTTCACCGACTCGGGGATGCTGCGGACCTCGAGGCCCTTCATCCCGTCCGGCGAGACGAGGGTCGGCAGGTCCTCGGTGACGGCTCCGATGAAGCCCACCTTGACGCCCTTGATGTCCTTGACCCAGGCCGGGGTGAGCGCGGGCTCGCCGGTGGCGGTCAGGAACACGTTCGAGCTGAGGTAGGTCCAGTCGGCGCGCTTCTCCACACGGTCGCGGAGGTCGGCGTAGCCCTGGTCGAACTCGTGGTTGCCCGCCGCGCTCACATCGAGACCGGCCGCGTTGAGCGCATCGATCGTCGGGTTGTCCTGCTGGATGAAGGATGTGAACGTGGAGGCGCCGATGAGGTCGCCCGCGGCCGCGAAGATCGTGTTCGGGTTCTGCGCCCGGATCTGCTCGACCGCCCCGGCCAGCACCGCGGCTCCGGCGGCGGCGCCGTCGGCCTCGATGCGCCCGTGGAAGTCGTTGATCGTCGCGACGTTGATGTCGATCGGATCCGCCGCGCCCTTGACGCCGACCAGGATCGGGTCGTGGTCGCTGGAGCGGTACGGGGTGCCGGCCTCGGTGGCCGCGAAGGCGTAGCCGCGGTCGCTCCACTCGGGCGAGTTGATGTTCCACACCCCGGCGCCGGTGATGGCCTTCGCCGCGGACGGCGACGCGATCACGTGGTCCAGGGATCCGAGCTCGCCGTCGAAGGAGTAGGTGTACTGACCCGCCGCGTGCGTCGGCTCGACGTCGGTCCACCCGGCCTGCGTGAAGACGTCGATCGGGTCCTCCTTGCCGTAGGCGTTGAAGTCGCCGACGAGGAAGACGTCATCACTGCCCGAGTCCTTCTGCACCTTCTGCGCGAACGCGAGCTCGGCCTTGGCCTGGGCGACGCGGTCGGCGTTGAAGAAGCCCTGGCCGTCGGCCGGCTCGGGGCCCGCGTTCTGCGGCGGGGACTTCGACTTCAGGTGCGTCGTGACGACGGAGAGGACGCGCCCCTGAGCGGTCTGGAACGTCTGCGCGATCGGCTCGCGCGCGTTGCCGAAGACGGTCTCGTCGATGATGGTCGACGCGTCGCCCTTGAGGGTGACGGAGGCCTTCTTGTAGATGATCGCGGTCGTGATCGCGTCGGTGATCGACGGGTCGTTCAGCGCCGCGGGCGTGCGGACGTAGTCCCACACCTCGGATCCCGCCGCGTCATTGAGCCCCTGCACGAGGTTCTTGAGCGGCGCGTCGAGGGCGAGACCGAACTTCGGCCCGTTCTCGACCTCCATGAGGCCGACGACGTCGGCGCCCAGGCCGCTGATCGCGGAGACGATCTTCGACCGCTGGATCTGGAACTGCGCGTCCGTCTTGGCGCCGCGGGCGTTCGCGTCCTGGCTGGAGAGCGTCGTGAAGAAGTTGTAGACGTTGAACGACGCCACCTTCACGTCGCCGCCGACGACCGGCGGGGCGGCCGGGCGCGGGTTCTCGGAACCGAACGTGGGCTTGTGCGACGCGTCGCTGGTGCCGGAGATGGGCACCACCGGCTGCAGCCGCCAGTCGTCGAAGCCGTACTGCAGGACCTCCCCCTCGGCGGGGAAGTTCACGGTGTCGCCATTACGGACGACCGTGTCCTTCGTGAAGTACGGCTGGCCGCCGGTGTGGCCGCCCTTGCCGATCTGGGAGGACCAGCCGTCGTCGAGGAGGATCCGGTTCGCGCGGTTCGCGGCCGTGATCGCGTCGGCGTCGGCACCCGGGCGTGCGAGCTCGGTGGCCTTGACGTTGAGCTTGTCACCCGCGTTGAGCCACAGCGCGCCGTAGTTGTAGAGCTGGTGGCTGGAGGCGAGCTTGTAGGTGCCGGTGGGCGCGACGAGCATGTTCTCGTACGCCTCGCGGCCCGCACCGCGCACGCTGTCGGGCAGCGCGACGGGCTGCGGCACGCCGACGCCGGCCTTCACGACGGAGACGTCCCCGACCGCGGCCGGGTTGATCTGGGTCTGGCCGAAGTACTCGGAGACCTTGCCGGTCACCGAGACGAGGTCGCCGCGGGCGACGGACGGGGCCAGCGCGTTGAGGTAGACGAAGATGCCGTCCGAGGCGCCGTCGGTCTTGACGTCGCCGCCGGTGCCCTCGGTCTGGATGCTGATGCCCTTGTAGCCGCCGGTGCGGTAGTCGCCGGTCACGATGCCCTGTACGGTGACGGTCTGGTCGACGAACGGCGAGGTGTCGGTCGTGCCCTGCACCTCGGCGATGGTCTTGGCCTCGCCCGGAGCCTGGGTGTCGGTCGGGGTCGGGGTGGGGGTCGGCTCGGGGTCCGTGCCGGGGTCGGTCGGGAACTCGGCCGCGGCGGACGTGTTCTTCGGGGTGAGCGTGGCGGACAGCGTGAAGTCGGCGCTGTTCGAGTCGGTGTCGGCCCCGTTCGTCCGGTTGAGGGACTTGACGTCGGTGTTGCCTGCGGGGGCCGTGGCCGCCGCGCCCTCGAAGGTGTTGGACGTGCCGTAGCCGAGCAGGTCGATCACGTCGGTGTTGCCGGTGACGGATCCGGTGGGGAGGCTGATGGCGGCCGCGCCCTTGACCAGCGCGATCGTGCCGGAGCTGCCGCTCGGGTTCAGGCTGCTGGTCGCGTCGGGCGTGGGCAGGGCCGCGCCGTTCGTCCCGTTGCTGCCGCCCTGGATGAGGTAGTAGCCGCCGGCCGCGATCGTGCCGGAGAGCGGGACGGTGCCGCTCGAGTTGCCGGTGCCGGTCGCCGAGCGGTACTGCAGGGAGAGACCGTCGAGAGCGACGGCCGCGTGCGTCGGGTTGTAGAGCTCCACGAACTTGTTCGTGTAGGCCGCGCCGGCGCTGCCGCCGGAGAGGTAGGCCTCGTTGATCACGACACCGGTGCCGGTCGTGTCGGCGAACGCCGGGACGGCTGCGAGGCAGCCGAAGCTCAGCGCGGCGACGGTGGTCGCGGCGAGGGCGCCGAGTCGCGCCCCTCTTCTGCGGAACGACGAGGGAACCATGCGGTGCCCTTCATCGGGGACGGACTTCATCAGCGCTGCCTCCACGGAACGGATGCGACGGCTCCCGGTCGGGGCCGTCGGTGCGCGGCGCATTCGGGCAGCCGCACACCTCACCGACGATAGGCGAGGCTATGGACCCTCTTCAAGGAAGATATGCACTGGCTGAAAGCTGTTCACCGGCCCGTCACCAACGGAGGACTGGGCTCGCGGAGAGCCACCCGCGCGAACGCGCATCCGCGCCGATTTCGGTGCTCAGAAGTGCACCTTTCCGATGCTCAGAAGAGCGGCAGACCGGACTCGCGCTGTCTCAACCCGCGGCGCCGCGGCGCTCCTCGAACTCCTCGACCTCACGCTCCCAGGCGTCCTTCGCCAGGCGGTACCAGAGGTAGAACGCGAAGCCGGCGAAGATCGCCCACTCCACCGCGTAGAAGATGTTCAGCCAGTTGACCGAGGAGTGCTCCTCCGGTGCCGGCGACGAGATCGTGTCGAGACCGCCGAGCGGGGTGCCGGAGGCCAGGTAGGGCCGGTAGACGTTCAGCTCGGCGGTGTCGTGCCAGAAGCCGAGCAGGGCCGCGGGCGACATCCGGTCCATGCGGGTCGGCTGGTCCTGCGGCGGGGCGACCGGGCCCTCGTCGGAGATGAGCCGACCCGTCACCGTGAGGACGGATCCGTCCGCCGTCTTCTCCAGCTTCTGCACCGCGGCCTCGGCGGCCTTCTCATCGGGAGCCCATCCGATCGCGACGGCCAGCGACGTGGGCTTCGCGGTGCCGGCGATCCGCAGCTGACCGGTCACCCAGTAGCCCTCGGCGCCGTCGTTGAAGCGCGAGGAGACGATGAGGAAGTCACCGGGGACCCAGGATCCGCTCGTCTCGGCGCGCTGCCCGACCAGGGGCCCGTCGAGGTAGGCGCCGGGCTTCACGACCTGGCCGATCGGCAGCACCCTCTCGGTGGCGCCGGGCGCCGGCGGGTTCGTGTCGATGGCGCGGCCGAGCTGCCACTGGCCGAGCCAGGCGAACACCCCGGCGACCACGAGGCACAGCAGCAGCATGCCGATCCAGCGACCGCGCAGCATCACCTCGCGCAGGGTCGGCGGGAACTCCGGGACGGGGAGGGCGGGGCGCTGCGGAGACGACACGGGGCGGTTCAAGAACGGCGGGGTTCAGGACTCGTAGGGAGACAGCACGACCTCGACGCGCTGGAACTCCTTGAGATCGGAGTAGCCGGTGGTCGCCATCGACTTGCGCAGCGCCCCGATGAGGTTGGCGGTGCCGTCGGCCACGGGGGCCGGGCCGTAGAGGATCTCCTCGAGCGTCGCGACGCCGTCGACCGCCACCCGGCGGCCGCGCGGCAGCTTCGGGTGGTGCGCCTCGGGGCCCCAGTGGAAGCCCTGGCCGGGCGCATCGGTCGCGCGCGCGAGCGCGACGCCGAGCATGACCGCGTCGGCGCCCATCGCGAGTGCCTTGACGATGTCGCCCGAGGTGCCCACACCGCCGTCGGCGATCACGTGCACGTAGCGTCCGCCCGACTCGTCGAGGTAGTCGCGGCGCGCGGCGGCGACGTCGGAGACCGCGGTGGCCATCGGCGCGTGGATGCCCAGCGTGGCGCGCGTGGTCGAGGCGGCTCCCCCGCCGAAACCGACGAGCACGCCCGCCGCGCCGGTGCGCATGAGGTGCAGGGCAGCGGTGTAGGTCGCAGCGCCGCCGACGATCACGGGGACGTCGAGGTCGTAGATGAACTTCTTCAGGTTGAGCGGCTCGGCGACGCTCGACACGTGCTCGGCGGAGACGGTCGTGCCGCGGATGACGAAGAGGTCGACGCCCGCCTCGACGACCGTCTGGTAGAGCTCCTGAGTGCGCTGCGGCGTGAGGGATCCGGCGACCGTGACACCGGCGTCGCGGATCTCGGCCAGGCGCGCCTTGATCAGCTCTGGCTTGATCGGCTCGGCGTAGAGCTCCTGCATGCGCGACGTGGCGGTGGCCTCGTCGAGGCCGGCGATCTCGGCGAGCAGCGGCTCGGGATCCTGGTACCGGGTCCACAGTCCTTCGAGGTCGAGCACGCCCAGACCGCCGAGCTGACCCAGCATGATCGCCGTGCGGGGGCTGATCACCGAGTCCATCGGGGCGCCGAGCACGGGGATCTCGAACGGGAACGCGTCGATCGTCCACGCGGTGGACACGTCCTCCGGGTTGCGGGTGCGCCGCGAGGGCACCACCGCGATGTCGTCGAACGTGTATGCGCGGCGCGCGCGCTTGCCTCGGCCGAGCTCGATCTCCTGGGTCACGAACCCAGCCTACCCGGGTTGCCCCTGTGGCTCAGCGGGCCGGGGCTCCCGCCGGTGCGGGCCCACGCCTGCGCCTGCACCGGTGCGACGGATGCAGGATCGCGCGACGGATGCACGACCGGATCGGCGGATCCGTCGTGCATCCGTCGCATCGTCGTGCATCCGTCGCAGGCTTCGGAAGCAGGGGCGCGCGGTGCGGCCGCTCAGCGGGCGCGGGCGACTCGCCGTTCGTCCCACACCGGGGCGTCGGACTCGTAGACGCCGCCGTCCTCGCCGAACACGAGGAAGCGGTCGAACGAGCGGGCGAACCAGCGATCGTGCGTGACCGCGACGACCGTGCCCTCGAATCTCGCGATCGCGTCCTCGAGCGCCTCGGCCGACTCGAGGTCGAGGTTGTCCGTCGGCTCGTCGAGCAGGAGCAGGGTCGCGCCGGACAGCTCGAGCAGCAGCACCTGGAACCGGGCCTGCTGCCCGCCGGAGAGCTGCGAGAACTCCTGCTGCGCCTGGCGCACCAGCCCGTAGCGGTCCAGCGCCGAGCTGGCGGCCTCCCGGGGCATCCCCGCTCTGCGGTCGTCGCCGCGGTGCAGGATCTCGAGCAGCGTGCGTCCGGCGAACTCCGGATGCGCGTGGGTCTGCGCGAACAGTCCGGGCACGACACGCGCGCCGAGCACCGCCGTGCCGGTGTGCGCGACCTCGTCGAGCCGCTCCCCCGCGCCCGTGAGGTGCCCGAGAGTCGGATCGGGGTCGCTGCCGCCACGGGCCAGCAGCCGCAGGAAGTGCGACTTGCCGGATCCGTTGGATCCGAGGACCGCCACACGGTCGCCGAACCAGAGCTCGGCGTCGAACGGCCGCATGAGGCCGGTCAGCTCGAGAGCGGTGCACACGATCGCGCGCTTTCCGGTGCGTGCACCGCGCAGCCGCATGTCGAAGTCCTGCGCGGGCGGACGCTCCTCGGGCGGCCCCGCCTCCTCGAACTTCCGCAGTCTCGTCTGCGCAGCCTGATACCGCGAAGCGAAGCCGTCGTTCGCGGACGCCTTGACCTTGAGGTTCGCGACCAGGGTCTTCAGCTTCTCGTGCTGCTCGTCCCAGCGCCGGCGCAGCTCGTCGAGACGATCCATCCGGTCGATCCGCGCCTGATGGTAGGTCGCGAACCCGCCGCCGTGCACCCACGCGGTCGCACCCGCGCCGCCCGGCTCGAGAGTGACGATCCGATCGGCCGCCCTCGCGAGCAGCTCCCGGTCGTGCGACACCAGCAGCACCGTCTTCGGCGTCTCGCGCAGCCGTTCCTCGAGCCAGCGCTTGCCCGGCACGTCGAGGTAGTTGTCCGGCTCGTCGAGCAGCAGCACGTCATCGGGTCCGCGCAGCAGCGCCTCGAGCGCGAGCCGCTTCTGCTCGCCGCCGGAGAGCGTCGCGAGATCGCGGAACCGCGCCCGCTCGAACGGGAGACCGAGCGCGGCGACCGTGCACTGGTCCCAGACCGTCTCGTGCTCGTATCCGCCGGCATCCGCGTACTCGGCGATCGCCGTCGCGTACCGCATCTGCGTGGGCTCGGTGTCGTCCTCGATGAGGGCGTTCTCCGCGACCTCGAGCGCCTCGGCTGCGACTCTGATCCGCGCCGGTGAGACCGCGATGAGCAGCTCGTGCACGGTCTGCCCCTCGCGACCGTGGCCGACGAACTGATCCATCACGCCGAGGGATCCGTCGATCGTCACGACGCCGGCATCGGGCGCCTGTTCGCCGCGGATGATCCGCAGGATCGTGGACTTCCCGGCGCCGTTCGGCCCGATCAGGGCACTCGTGGATCCGGCGCCGACGCGGAACGAGGCCTCGTCGAGCAGGGGGCGGCCGTCGGGCAGGGTGAGCGAGACGCCGGCGACATCGATGTATCCCACGGTGGTGGTCCTTCCGCCCGCGCGCGTGTGCGCGATAGCGAGCCGACCAGGCTATCAGGAACGGCGGCGGGCGGGATTCCCGTCCTGGATCCCGCCCGCGCCCGTCAGGCCGAGAGGCCTCCGGCGCGGTCAGCGAAGCTGGACAACGTCGTGCGATTCGCCCCACGCGCGATCGGCCGTGAGAGCGGGAGCACCGAGCCGGTCCGCCAAGGCCAGGCAGAGACGATCGCCGAGAGAGAGCCCGGACCCCCGCTGCCATCGAACCGCTGCGCCTTCCGCATCCGCGACGCCCACCGGTTCGACTCTCAGGTCGTAGCTCAGCAGCAGGGTGCGCGCGACCCCCCAGTCGCCGCCGGACGCGTGCACCTTCTGCGCGACCTCCGACCAGTTCGCCGCGCCGATGACTCCGCCGTCCAACTCCGCCTCGACGCGATCCGCACCCGATTCGCCCTGCAGGAACGCGAGCACCGCGGAGGCGTCGAGCACCATCACGCAGCGTCCTCCGCCCCCGCCGCGGCGCGACGCTCATCCAGCAGCTGCTGAACGAGGTCCTGGCCGGAGAGCTGCGCGCGCACGATGCGCTTGGCCTGCTCCCGCGTCGCGAGCACGACGCCGTTCTCGGTCTCGATGAACAGCAGCGCCGTTCCGGATTCCCAGTGCTGTCGCTCGCGAAGCCCTGCGGGAACCACCAAGCGCCCACGATCGCCCATGGATGCCGCGTAGGTGGTACTCATGCCATAAAAGTACCACTCGGCGATCCCGGGTGGGATCACGCTTCGCCGCCGCCGGCGGCCGGCCGTTCCGGACCCGCCCGGAACCGCAGACGCTAGAGCCGGTGCTCGTTGCGCGGCAGCACCTCGAGCACGTGCGGGAGCTTGTTCGGGAAGCACGCGCGGAACAGCTCGGTGATCTGCGGATCGGATCCGTAGTCGTCGACGATCCGCAGGCCGATCATGGTGCTGATGAGCATGCCCTCGGCGAGGAAGGTCCGTGCCTCGTCGGCGTCGAGGCCCACCTCGTCGCGGAAGAAGCGCCAGACCCGGACGAACCCCTGACGCGCGGCGGCGCCGATGGCCGGGTTGCTGCCGAGGAGATACGCGTGCGCGAGCGTCTGGTGCAGACCCCGCACCTCGATGAGGTCGACGTAGGCCTCCCCGATGCGCTTGCCGACCGGCCGCTCCCCCTCGTCGTCGGATGCCGCGAGCGCCTCACGGAAGACCGAGAGGAGGCGGTCGAGGGCGAACTCGATCGTCGCGAGGAACAGGTTCTCCTTGGAGCCGAACAGACGCACGACATACGGCTGGCTGACGCCGGCGGCCTTGGCCACCTGGTCGGTCGTGGCGCCCTCGTACCCGCGCGAACCGAAGACCGTGAGCGCGGCGAGGATGATCTGCGCGCGACGCTCCTGCGAGGAGAGCCGGCGGCCGGCATCCTCTCCGACGTCGGGATCCGTGCGGGCTGCGGAAGTCATGGCGAAAGGTTATCAGCGAATGACTTGACTTTGTAATCATTCGATTACTACATTGATCTCAGCGCTAGTAATCATCCAATTACAACTGGAGCTTCCCATGACCGTTCCCTCGCCCGCCCCGGCCTCCCGCCGGAGCCGGTCCGCCCTGACGCCCCGGCGTTCGCGTCCGGTCGCGCTCGTCATCGCCGCGGCCTCTCTGCCGATGTTCATGGCGACCCTCGACAACCTCGTCATGACCAACGCCCTCCCCGTGCTGCACCGCGAGATGGGCGCCACGATCGAGCAGCTGCAGTGGTTCGTGAACGCCTACACGCTCGCCTTCGCCGGGGCGATCCTCGTCGCGTCCGCCCTCGGCGACCGCTTCGGGCGCCGCACCGTGTTCGCGCTCGGCATCGCCCTGTTCGGCGCGGGTTCGCTGTTCGCCGCGCTCAGCTCCGATCCGGGCCAGCTCATCGCCGCCCGCGCCGTGCAGGGACTGGGCGCGGCCGCCGTCATGCCGCTGTCCCTCGCGCTGCTCACCGGCGCAGTGCCGGCCGCACGGCGCCCCCTCGCGATCGGCATCTGGGGCGGCGTCTCCGGGCTCGGGGTCGCGGTCGGGCCGCTCATCGGCGGCGCGATCATGGAGGGCTGGAACTGGCAGGCGATCTTCTGGATCAACGTGCCCATCGCCGTCATCGCGATCCCGCTCGCCCTGATCGTGCTGAGCAACGACTTCGGCGCCCGGATGCGCATCGATGTGCCGGGCGCCGTGCTCGCGGCCGGCGGCGTGCTGGCCCTGGTGCACGCGATCGTGCGCGGCAACGACGACGGCTGGGACACGGTCGGCGTGATCGCCGAGCTCGCCCTGGGCGGCGCGCTCGTGATCGCCTTCCTCGTCTGGCAGCTGCGCTCGGCCGCGCCGCTCGTGCCGCTGCGGCTGTTCCGGGACCGGTCGTTCTCGCTCACGAACGTCGTCGGCTTCGCGTTCAGCTTCGGCACTTTCGGATCCGTGTTCATCCTGATCCAGTTCCTGCAGGTGGTGCAGGGGGCGACCCCGCTCGAGGCCGCCGTGCAGACCACGCCCTGGACGCTGGCGCCGATGTTCGTGGCGCCGCTCGCGGGTCTGATCGCCCCGCGCGTCGGCACACGGGTGCTGCTCGTCTCGGGCCTGCTGCTGCAGGGCGTCGCACTGGGCTGGCTGGCCGCTCTGCTCGCCACCGACGTGCCCTATGCCGACCTGGTCGCGCCCTTCGTCCTCGCCGGAATCGGCATGGGCCTCGTGTTCGCGCCCTCCGCGACGGCCCTGCTCGCCACGCTCGGGCTCGTCGACCACGCCAAGGCCTCGGGCGTGAACTCCACGCTCCGCGAGTTGGGCGTCGCCCTCGGCACCGCAGTGATGACGGCGATCTTCGTCGGCGCCGGCGGACAGCTGGTGCCCGATCACTATGTCGACGCCGCCCGCCCCGCCGTGTTCACGGGCGCCGCGGTGCTGCTCGTCGCCTCCGTCATCGCGCTCTGGCTGCCGGCAGGGCGGGGCGGACACGCGGAGGGCGAGGCCCCTGTCGAGGCGGCGCCCACCGAGGCGGAGCCCGTCGCCGCGTGAGGGACGACGAAGGCCCCGGATCCGCAGGGATCCGGGGCCTTCATGTGCGCGAAGCTTCGACTCAGCGCCGGTAGTTCGGGGCCTCGACCACGATCTGCACGTCGTGCGGGTGCGACTCCTTGAGTCCGGCCGCGGTGATCCGGACGAACTTCCCGCGGGTCTTGAGCTCCTCGATCGTGCGCGCGCCGACGTAGAACATCGACTGGCGCAGGCCGCCGACGAGCTGGTACGCGACCGCCGACAGCGGGCCGCGGTAGGGCACCTGGCCCTCGATGCCCTCGGGGATGAGCTTGTCGTCGCTGGGCACATCGGCCTGGAAGTAGCGGTCCTTCGAGTAGGACGTCTGCTTGCCGCGGGTCTGCATCGCTCCGAGCGAGCCCATCCCGCGGTACAGCTTGAACTGCTTGCCGCCCTGGAAGACGATCTCTCCCGGGGACTCCTCGGTGCCGGCGAGGAGCGAGCCGAGCATCACGGCGTCGGCGCCGGCGACGAGCGCCTTGGCGATGTCGCCCGAGTACTGCAGGCCGCCGTCCGCGATCACCGGGATGCCGGCCGGACGCGCGGCGAGAGATGCCTCGTAGACGGCCGTCACCTGCGGGACGCCGACTCCGGCGACGATGCGCGTGGTGCAGATGGAGCCGGGGCCGACGCCGACCTTGACGGCGTCCACGCCGGCGTCGACGAGCGCCTGCGCACCCTCGCGGGTCGCGACGTTGCCGCCGATGATGTCGATGTGGGCGAAGGAGGGATCCGCCTTGAGCCGCTTGACGAGGTCGATCACGCCCTGCGACTGGCCGTTGGCGGTGTCGACGACGAGCACGTCCACGCCCTTGTCGCGCAGAGCCTCGGCCCGCTCCCAGGCGTCGCCGAAGAAGCCGATCGCGGCGCCCACCCGGAGGCGGCCCTGGTCGTCCTTCGTCGCGAGCGGGTACTTCTCGCTCTTGTCGAAGTCCTTGATGGTGATGAGGCCCGCGAGCTTGCCGTCGTCGTCGATGAGCGGGAGCTTCTCCACGCGGTGCTTGGCGAAGAGCGCGATGACCTGCTCGGCGGCGACGCCGACGGGAGCGGTCACGAGGTTCTCGCTCGTCATCACGTCGCGGGCGAGCGTGGTCTGCTTGGCGGATCCGGAGACGAAGCGCATGTCGCGGTTCGTGACGATGCCGACCAGGCGGCCGTCGGGATCGACCACGGGCAGGCCGGAGATCCGGTACTTCGCGCACATCGCGTCGACCTCGGCGATCGTCGCGTCGGGGGTCGTCGTGATCGGGTCCGTGATCATGCCGGACTCGCTGCGCTTGACGCGATCGACCTGCGCGGCCTGATCGGCGATCGACAGGTTGCGGTGCAGGATGCCGAGGCCGCCCTCGCGCGCCATGGCGATCGCCATGCGCGCCTCGGTCACGGTGTCCATGGCGCTGGAGAGCAGGGGCGTCGCGACGGAGATGCGGCGCGTCACGCGCGACGAGGTGTCCGCCTCGCTCGGGATCACATCCGTATGCCCCGGCAGAAGCAGAACGTCATCGTAGGTCAATCCGACAAAGCCGAACGGGTCGTGCTGCTCCATGGGTTGCGGGGCTCCTCTTCTCGCGCGCGTGTATCGATTCTAAGCGCCGCCCGGGGTGCGGTATTCCCAGGAACGGACCTCGTGGAGCGGACTCCCGGGGAGCCCCTCCGTCAGGGCACGGGGATGGTGTCGGTGCCCGGGTCGGGCTCCGCGATCGCGCCACGGTGCGCGCGCATCCTGCGGGAGACGAGCGCGAGGTCGATCAGGAACACGGCGATCGCGATCCAGACGATCCCGAACCCGATCCAGCGCTCGACCGGCATCGGCTCGTGCATCACGAGCACGCCCACGAGGAACTGCATGATCGGGGTGATGAACTGGATCATGCCGATCACGGTCAGCCCGATCCGGCGGGTGCCCGCGGCGAAGAGCAGCAGCGGCACGGCCGTGGCCACGCCGGCGAAGGCGAGCAGGCCCGCGTGCAGCGGTCCGTGGGCGCCCATCGTGATGCCCGTCGTGAGGCCGACCGCGATCAGCTGCACGACGGCGACCGGCAGCAGCCAGAACGACTCCAGGGTGAGACCGCTCAGGGCGTCGACCGAGGGGCCGATCTTCTTCTTCACGAGTCCGTAGATGCCGAAGGACGCGGTGAGCGACAGCGCGATCCAGGGGAAGGTGCCGTGGGCGAAGACGATCACCAGCACCGCGATCGTCGCGATCCCGATCGCGACCCACTGCAGGCGGCGCAGTCTCTCCTTCAGCACGAACACGCCGAGCAGCATGGTGCCGATCGGGTTGATGAAGTAGCCGAGGCTGGTCTCGACGATCTCGCCGTTCAGGGTCGCGAGGACGAAGACCTGCCAGTTGATGTAGATCAGCACGCCGGCGAGCGCAGTGAGGGCGAGCAGCCGCGGCTGCCGGACGATCGCCATCAGCGGCTTCCAGCCCCGGGTGACCGCCAGCAGGAGCAGGCAGAACACGAACGAGAGCGCGACCCGCCAGGCCACCAGCTCCCAGCCCTCGGTGGGCCGCAGCAGCAGGAAGTACAGCGGCAGCACGCCCCACAGCAGATACGCGCCGATCGCGGAGGCGACGCCGACGGTCTGGGCGCTGCGCGGGGCTGTGGTCACCGGACAACCCTATTCCCGCGCAGGGCCATGCCGGCCTGCCGCCCACTATCTCCGCGTCGTCCCCCTGAGCGGAGCCCCCGGCGTCCGCTCATGGGGACGACGCGGGATGGAGGGACGACGAAGGCCCGGATGCGAGGCATCCGGGCCTTGTGTCAGGGGACGATCCGCACGCGGCGGGGCACTCCCTGGAGAACTCGAAGGGAGCTCAGCGCACCACGACGGCGAGCACGTCGCGCGCCGACAGCACGAGGAACTCGTCGGCGCCGAACTTCACCTCGGTGCCGCCGTACTTGCTGTAGAGCACGCGGTCGCCGACGTTGACGTCGAGCGGGACGCGGTTGCCGTTGTCGTCGATGCGACCGGGGCCCACGGCCACGACCTCGCCCTCCTGGGGCTTCTCCTTGGCGGTGTCGGGGATGACCAGGCCACTCGCGGTGGTCTGCTCGGCCTCGACCTGCTTGATGACGATGCGGTCCTCGAGCGGCTTGATGGAAACCGACACGGTCTACCTCTTTCTGACGGTTCAAGACTGATTAGCACCCTCAGCCTGAGAGTGCTAACGACAGTCTAGGCACATCGCTGGCACTCCCGCAATCAGAGTGCCAGCCCGTGCGACACCCACAGGCCGATTCCGGCGACGTCAACCCAGGCGTTGCGGGGTCGCGTCGGGGTGGGCTGCTCGGATCTCGCGGATCCGCGCGTCGTAGGTCGCGCGGTTGAGCGACGGGGCGCATGCGGGTCGGATCACGACGCCTGTCTTCGAATCCACCAGGTCGACCCCGGTGCGGTCGTCGATGATCGCACCACCTCTGGTCCGCCCCACCGCCGTGCGGTAGCCGGCGCGGTACTCCGCGTTCTGCCGCGCGTGCCCGAGGATCGAGCAGCCGAGGGTGAGCAGCATCCAGGCAGGCAGAAGGCACCAGAGCACGAACACGATGACCGGCCCGTCCGGAAGCCGACGCAGGATGAGGCCGGTCAGCATGACCACCATCATGAGCGGCGCCGCGGCGATGAGCATTCCCAGCGCGAGCCGGAACCACTGGAACGACGTCCGTCCAGGGAGGAGAGCGCGCGATGTCTCGGGCCGCCATGGCGCGGTGGCGGACGAGGCGGCTACGGATGGCGCCACCACGGACGATGGCGTTGCGGGCGTTGCCGCCGCAGGCGCTGTCACGTGCGCAACGGCTCCGCGCTCACGCACCCATCGGTCGAAACGATCGATTCGGCGCAGCGCTGCCCGGATCTCCAGGGGCGTGGCGTCGCTCACCGTCGGACGCAATGCTGCCAGAGCCGCGCCTTCCATGCGGAATCCGGTGCCGCGTGCCAGCACACCGCAGACCGTCGCCCCCAGGAGGACGAACGCCCCGAGGAACACCAGCGGCAGAACCGGGGAGAACCCCTGTCCTGTGCGATGGAATCCCGCGATGACGCCGATCAGCACCGCAAAGGTCGCGAAGGCGACAGGAACCAGCCCCCAGGCCCACATCCGAAGTCGTGCCCGCGCACGCCGCATCTTCGCGGCCTCCGGGCCGATCCGCCGCACCCACTCGTCCTCGACCACCGTGGTCGTGCTCACCGGCTCCTCCGTCCGTGTCGGGCGGGGCCGCGACGTCGATAGCCTGGACCGCGTGGATATGAGCGAACTGCGAACGCTGCTGACGCCCGAGGCGCTGCGGATGCTCGACGCCCTCGGGCCCATCGCGTCCACGGATGCCGCCGCCCGCGCCGTCATGCGGCTGCGCGCCGAGGGGCACTCGCCCGAGTTCGTCTCCGCCGTCGTCGGCCAGGCACGGCTTCGCACCAGGGCGACGGCGAAGTTCGGCGAGTTCGCGGAGCGGATGCTCTTCACCCGCGCCGGTCTCGAGCAGGCCACGCGACTCGGCGTCGCGGCACGGCATGCCGGGCGGATGCGCGCCGCCGGGATCGCGCACGTCTCGGACCTCGGCTGCGGGATCGGCGGCGACGCGCTCGCCTTCGCCGGCGCGGGTCTCGGCGTGACGGCGGTCGACGCCGACGAGGTCACCGCGGCGCTGGCCGCGTACAACCTCGCCCCGTTCGGATCCGATGTCGAGGTGCGCCACGGGTTCGCGGAGGATCACGCACCCGACGCTCCGACCGCCTCGGCGTCCGGACCCGCGGCGGTCTGGCTGGATCCGGCCCGGCGCACGGCGGGGCACTCCGAGACCCGTCGCGTCGCTGCCGACGACTATTCCCCCTCCTTGGACTGGGCGTTCGCGCTCGCGGCGCGGATCCCCACCGGCATCAAGCTCGGCCCCGCGCACGACCGCGACACGATCCCCTCCGACGTCGAGGCGCAGTGGGTGAGCGCCGACGGCGACGTGGTCGAGCTCGTGCTGTGGTCTGGCGTGCTCGCGCGCGAGGGCGTTCGGCGCGCAGCGCTCGTGATCCGCGACGACAGGGCGCACGAGCTGACCGCTCCCGCCGACACCGAGGACGCAGAGGTGCGCGAGCTCGGCGCCTTCGTGCACGAGCCCGACGGCGCCGTGATCCGGGCGCGGCTGATCGGCGACCTGGCCCGCCGACTCGACGCGGGCATGCTGGATCCGCACATCGCGTACCTGACATCGGATGCCCCGGCCGACAGCCCCTTCGCGGCGTCGTTCCGCGTGCGCGAGGTGCTGCCGGTGAATCCGAAGGCGATCTCGACGGCGCTGAAGAAGGCCGGGATCGGCCGGCTGGAGATCAAGAAGCGCGGCGTCGACGTGGATCCGGCGGCGTTCCGCAAGAAGCTCACGCTCCGCGGATCCGCGGAGGCGACCCTGATCCTCGTGCGGGTCGGGGATCGGCGCCACGCGATCCTCGCCGACCGGGTCTGAGCGCGGTCAGGCCGCCGGCTTGAGCCCGAACGGCGGCGTCGGCTGCGGATCCGGATTCGCGGTGATGACGAGGTAGGACGAGAACCCGGTCCAGTACTCGAGCCGGTAGGCGACGTGCTCGGCGGTCGCCGGCAGATCCAGGGCGAGGCTCGGCGGAGACTCGTCCGCGCCGAGACGGGACGGCGGGGAGCCGGCGAGCTGCTGGCCGCAGACCTTGTAGGTCTCCCCGTCCTCCACGACGAGGCAGAGATCGCCCTGATCCCGATAGCCGATCCAGATGGGGATCCCGCTCATGCGCCCGGCGATCATCGTCGCCCTGAATCCGTTCTCGGACGTGACGCGCTTCCAGATCTCGGTCTCCTCGGGACTCAGCCCGGGGTCGGGGTTCACCGTGGAGGACCAGTGCTGGAGATACCCCATGGGCGCCCCCGCACCGCTCAGCGAGACCGCGCCCTGATCGCCGGTGACCACGCCGTCGGCCCCGGGCTTGCTCTGGCTCGACACATCGATCGGCCGGTCGCGGATCGCGCGCCGCGGCAGGCAGTTCTGCTGGGGAGGAGCCCCCGTGACATCGATGATCGCGCAGACGAGATCACCGCGGGACTGCGTCGCGTACCAGAGCAGCGCGTGATCGGAGCGGGCCAGCAGCGCGACGGATCCGGGGTCGAAGTCGGCGTGCGCCGCGACCTTGTCCCGTCTTTCCGCTTCACCCGACCGCAGCGCCAGTCCGGACTCCGGCGGTCGCGGGATCGCGACGCCGATCAGGACGCCGACGAGGAGCAGCGCGACCAGGCCGCCGATGAGGTAGCGAGGGCGCTTCCAGCGGCCGGTCGCGAGCCA
>JAITLM010000202.1 GCA_031277885.1 Microbacterium sp. | reverse complement strand
AACCCCCACAACCCCGCCCCCCCCAACGACCCCGCCCCGCACGGCAGCCCCGCCGGACACACCCAGGGCTGCCGCACCCGTGCGATGTGCCCCCACGGGGAAGACTCCGTCTTCCTCTCCTGCACCGAAGCCGCCATCCGCCGCCGAGCCGACTACCACCTCGCCCACCTCCCCGACACGCAACCCCTGCCCCGACACGTCCTCGCCGAACCCGCGACGCCATCGGAGACCGCCGTGCGCGAAGTGCACGGCACCCCCTGGGGATACGCCCGCGGCTGCCGCGACACCCGCACCTGCCCGAACTGGGCCCGCGGCGGCATCACCTGCCCCGAAGCACGCCGCCGCTACATGCAGACCTACACCGCCCGCCGCGCCGCAGGAACCGGCACCCCCATCGAACACGGCACCTCCAACGGATACCTCCTCGGATGCCGCAACCCCGCAACCTGCCCCCGCAACCCCACCGGACACACCTGCACCGACGCGAGGTCGCGCTACCGGCAACAACTCGCCAGAGCCGCCGGAATCACCCCACGCACCGAAAGCATCGACGCCCGAGCCGCCGCCACCAGAATCCGCGAACTCCGCGCCCTCGGCCTCTCCCTCCGCCACATCTCCACCCTCACCGGAACAGGCCGCACCACCATCGCCCAACTCACCGGCGAAGGCAAAACCACACGGACCCGTATCACACCCACCACCCTCGACCGCATCCTCGCCATCGACGTGACCACCCTCACCACACCAGACACGCTGACGGACGCACACGAGCCCGAGCGAACCCAAGCCCTCGCGTCCTGAGCGCCCAAACCCCGGGCAGGCTGCAAACCCATGGCTGAGTGACACAGCCTGCCCGGACCCCAACACGCCCTGCGGGCGGTCAGGGCGTCGCGGATCAGTTCGGATCGCCGCTTGTGCGCTCGCGCCGCGCGCCAGAGGTCATGACTCGCCAGCGGTTGTCGCGGCGTGAGGTGGCTCGGCGCCACGGCCGGGATGACCTCGTCCGCGCTTCTTGAGCGCGTGGATGTCGTACCCGGCTTCGGCTTCCGCAGCCCATGTCGCGATCTGCTCTTCCGTGACCTGCACGCCGTTGATGCTTTCGCGCGCGCTCATGATTTGGGTGCTCTTCGACACTCGAAGCCGTGCAGCTTCATCTCCATAGCCGCGCTCGTCAGCCGGCTGATCCGTCCGACAGTCGACGTAACGCCGAAGACTCCTTGCGCCCTCTGGGGTTGGGACGCAAGGAGTCGGTTCATCGGCTTCGGGTGCCGTGCTGCTAGGCGCACCACTCGATCGTGATCTGGCCGCCCTGCCGTGCGGTTGTCGTGGTGGACTGCTTCCACGTGGTGATGTTGCCTGCGACGCCGGATGCGGTGTCGAGATAGCTCGTCCCGCCCGCGCCTCCGGCGCCGAGGGCGATCGTGCCGTTGCGCCCTCCTCGGGAACCGCTTCCGCCGCCCTGGTGCCCGCCTCCGCCGGCCCCGGCACCAGAACCCCACGGCTGCGTCGCTGCCCCAGCGCCGACCGCCCCGTCCCGGGACGTTGTCGCGAGTCCGGGCGCGGAGAAGAAGGTGCCGTCGGCGGTGAACGTTCCCGCGCCAGCGGCCGCACCTGACACGAGGCCGCCCGGTAGGTCGATGCGAGAGCCACCAGACGCGTACCAGTTCGCCTCGCCGTCATTGCCTGCGTCTCCGCCGCGCCCGCCGTTGTAGTACGTCCAGTTGGATCCGTAGATTCCTCCGGCGCCACCGCCGCCGCCTGCGACGACAAGAGGTTGACCCCCGCGTAGAATCGCGGATCCGGCCCCGCCGGGCGCGCCGCCCCACCAGCTTCCCGGTCCGCTGTTCGGGTTGTCAGCTGCCGGATCCGAGTCGCCACCGTTTCCATACCCCTGTCCGCCGGTGACGACCGAGGGGTTCGCGCCGTACGAGGGGCCGATCCGGGAGGCGCCGCCCTGGCCGACGATGAGGTCCAACGTCTCGCCAGGTATGACCGGGATCGTGGCGGTCACGAGCCCGCCGTTCCCGCCGAGGATCGTCCAGTCGGCGCGGGTCGCGCCTCCAGCCCCGCCGGTCACGGTCACCGTGATCAGGTTCACCTTGGCCGGCACCACGAAGACCGTCGTGATCCCCGCTGCACTCGGAGAGTCTGGAAGCGTGAAGAAGGTCTTCTGCGTGGCGCAGCCGGGCACGGTGGACGCCGCGGCCAACGGCACCGCCGCCGCGGCGGCGAGGACGGGGAGGGACCAGGCTGCGCCCTTCACAATCGTCCGGCGCCGGATGATCCGGCTCGACGATCTCCCCGGATCGGATGCCGAGCTCTTCTGCAGCTCGCTGGTGTTCCACTCGTCCATAGATTCCCCTTCGCACAATGTCGTATCGGCCCGCGGGAATGACCGCCGGGCGAGAGTGCATTTGTCTCATCTCAGCGCGTGGAATGGCGCGAATACGCGCTGAAATCGAAATCAGAGACCAATTCGTCGGAAGTGCGAGAGAAAGTCGCCGAGTGTTCGATGAAGGTGGGCAGGGGCGTGCTATTCCTTTGTGGTGCCGGTGGTTCGGGTACGGGTTCGGGCACGGATCACCGGCACGGGGAAAGGCGTTCGGGGCCAGCGGCCCTCGGGCGCCTCTGGCACCGACTATGGGAGTCCGGTGCTCCGCCGGGTCTCCCGGCGGTCCGAGTGGGGCGGCGGCTAAAGGCCCGAGCCGGCCGCTCCACCCGGGTTCTTCCTGAATTCGGCGGACGCCGGATCCGCGCTACGCGCCGAGGGATGCCGCGCTGTCCTCCTCGTGCCGCTGGATGGCGTCGCGCATGCGGCGGGTGGACGTGAAGCCGGAGAGCCTCGCGACGGCCTCGGCCGAGTGCCGCCCGCTGCGCTGGCGCGAAGTGATCAACGCCTGGGCCGAGAGAACACGATGACGTTCGATCTCCCGGCCGGGCGTCGTGTCCTGCGCGGCGAAGATCCGATGCAGGTGAGGGATGGACACGCCGAGCGCGCGGGCGAGCTGCGCGACGTTGAGTGCGCGGTCGGAGTGCCGGGCCTCGATCAGCTGGATCGCCTCGAGGAAGCGGCGGGAGAGCTCGTCGGTGCGCAGCTTCTCCACGGCGAGGGAGTTCACGACCGCGGCCGAGAACAGCGTCAGGATGGACTCGTTGAGGAACGGATCGTCGAACCGGATGTCGTTCTGCTCGGCCCTCGTCACCACGGTGTTCGTGGTCGCCGCGATGAGGTTCCAGTACAGGTCGGGGAGCAGGCGGGGGCCCTGCAGTGCATGCAGGAGCAGGCTGTCTCCGCGCTCGAGGTCTTCGAACTCCCAGTAGAAGCGCGCCCAGCTCTTCTCACATGAGATGACGACGGGGGAGTCGGAGCGCACCACAAGGATGTGCTTCGCCGGCAGGTCATAGGAGCGGTCCCGAACCGCCACCCGACCGGTCCCCTCGATGCCGATGACGACACGTGCCGCTCGTCGACGCGGTGGCGTGGTGCTCGTCAGGTGCGACGCCGAGGACCAGATGCGGCTTGCGACCCACTTCTGCGAAACGGCGGAGTGCGCGACGATGCGCGGAAAGCGGCGGTCCAGCGACTTCCACCCCAGGGAACGCAGTCGCTGCTCGTCGACGAAGATATCCGTGCCGGTCTTCTTGTTCATGACCCCCCGATCCGTGACACGCATCGATCAGGAATAGCATGGGATCGAAGAAACTTGATCCAGAATGCGATTTTCTCTCGTCATTTATGCGAATTGATCTCTTGTGCCGAATCAGGCCCCCATTCAGATTCACACGGATCCTCGGTGATCGCGACGGAGGGCGTACGAAAGTCGCCGCGGGCGAGACGAATTGCGATTGCGTAGACGATTGTCTTGCGGTACGAACGCGCTTCGAGACCGTGTTCCGGGTGGCGGGCAGGGTCAGGTCGTCGAGGACCGGCGCCGCGCGGACTCGTCCTGCTGCGGCCACAGGTCTCGTCGCGCGCCGTAGGGATCAGCGGCGAGCGAGGACCGCTCGTCGAGCAGCAGGGTGAGGCGGGTCTCCGGAACGAAGGCCGGCCAGTCGGCGACACCGGACCGGGCGAACGCGGCCCAACCCGCGCCGATCCGGTCGGCCAGGCCGGCCGGAGCCTCAGGGCCGGCGAAGCGGCGCGCGGCATCCGTGTCGAGCTGGTCGAAGACGAAGGGGATGTCGAGCGAGTGGCAGGCCCCCAGCACCCCGTCGCGGATCGGCGATCGGTAGCGGAACTCATAGCGCCAGGTGGGATGGCCGGCACGAGCATGGGCGATCGCGAGCCGCTCGGTCGGCGCGGCGAAGAGGCCGTCGCCGAGGATCGCTGCGAACAGGTCGCGCGGTGCGGAGCGCCCCTCGAGCGCGGCGAAGCCGGAACGGGCGGCCATGGGATCGGGGCGGTCGGACAGCAGAGCGAGGACATCCTCGTCGCCGACCTCGGGCCCCGGCAGCAGTTCGGTGAAGAGGCGGGCCTCGTCCCTGGTGCTGCCCAGGAGGAGCGGGACGGGCACGCCGCGTCCGGCGGACACCGCGTCGAGCGGACTCTCGCTCAGGAGCGCCCCGTCGGCGACCGGGAGGAACGCGGCGAGTTCTCCGCGCTCCTCCATGATCGCGTCGAACCGTTCCTGAGCGGCGAGCAGATCCTCGACCGGAGCAGTGCGCAGGCGCTCGAGATCCTCCGGAACGGTGCCGAGCAAGGACGCGAACTCCGCGGCACGCGCCGACGCCTCGTCGGCGCGCAGGACCATCTCGCCGCTTCCGCTCTGCATGACGGCCTGGTGGAAGAGGCCGCGGGAGGGTCGGGCGACGAGGTGCGCGGCGATGCTCACTGCCCCCGCCGACTGCCCGAAGACCGTGACGTTCCCGGGATCTCCGCCGAAGGCCGCGATGTTCCGGCGCACCCAACGGAGAGCGGCGACCTGGTCGAGGAGCCCGGCATTGCCGGATCCCGGCGCTCCGGGGAGCGCCAGGAACCCGA
>JAITLM010000160.1 GCA_031277885.1 Microbacterium sp. | reverse complement strand
GGCCGGCGGTCAGGCCCGCCGGCCGCTGATGCTCGTCGCGCAGCCGAAGAAGTGCCGTCGCACCTCGACCTGCAGGCCGGGCTGGGCGCGGAACGCCTCGACGGCGCGGGATCCGTCGCCGAAGCCCTCGAGATAGCGGTGCAGCATCCGGTACTCGGTCGTCTCGGAGAGCAGCAGGAGGCCCGCCAGCGGCACGATCCATCGCAGGTAGGCGAGGTAGGCGATCCGCAGCGCTCCGCAGGCGGGCTCGGTGACGTCGATGAACGCGAAGGATCCGCCGGGGCGCAGCACCCGCGCGACCTCGGACGCGAGGCGCTCCAGCTGCGGGGCGTCGAACGTCTTCAGCCCGTAGGCGCTGACGACGACGTCGAAGGACGCGCGCGCGGCCGTTCCGTTCAGCGCGTCCTCCTGGCGCAGCCGCACCCGTCCGCCGAAGCGGGTGCGGCTGCGCGTCTCGGCGTGCGCCATCATCTGCGCGGAGAAGTCGACCGCGGTGATCTCGGCCTGCGGCAGGCGGCGTTCGATCTCCGCCCAGGTCTCTCCCCGCCCGCTCATCAGGTCGAGCACGCGGCGGGGGGATCCGGTCGCGCCGATGAGGCGGAGCAGCTGCCGGCGCCACAGCACGGCGAAGCCCAGCGAGAGGGTGATGTTCATCCGGTCGTACGAGGTCGCCATGCGGTCGAAAAGGTCTCGCACGTCGTCGGCGCCGTAGAGCGCGGCGGTGGCCTCGGCGGATGCGTTCGCGACGGCCGGTCGGTGCGTGAGATCGGTCATGGGATGACGATAGCGGATGAACTGAACATGTTCAATAAAGTTCGACGGAGCTGCCTCCGGCCGGCGGGCGACGGCCGGGCGGAGCCGTCTACTCGGCGGGTGCTGCTTCGTCGATGAGCTGCAGGATCCGCGCCGCGACGCTCACCGCGATCACGGCCGGCTGCTTGCCGGCGACCTCGGGGATCCCGATCGGGGTCGTCACCCGGGCGAGATCGTCGTCGGTCTGGCCCAGCTCGTGCAGCTTCTTGCGGAAGCGCGCCCACTTCGAGGCGGATCCGATCAGGCCGATGGATCCGAGATCCGCGGTGCGCAGCGCCTGATCGACGATCGCGAGATCCTCGACGTGGTCGTGCGTCATGACCAGCACGTGCGTGCCGGGGGTCAGCTCCAGGAGCGCCGCCTCGGGGACGGGCGCATGCACGACGCGCACGCGCGCCACGGCGTCGCCGAGCGGGCCGCGCTGTCCCGGGATCCCGATCCGGTCCTCCGCGAGCATCTCCTCGCGCGAGTCCACGAGCACCAGGTCGAGCTCGTGCCGGGCGAGGATGCGCGCGAGCTCGAGGCCGACGTGGCCGAGCCCGAACACGGCGACGGCCGGGGTGACCCTGATCGGCTCGAGCAGCATGGTGACCTCTCCTCCGCAGCACTGCACGCCGTACTCGGTGACGGCCTTGTCGCTCAGCGTGAGCGCGAGCAGCTCGGGTTCGGCGGACCCGTCGGCGAGCATCCGCCGCGCCTGCTCGATCGCGGTCTGCTCGAGGTTGCCCCCGCCGACCGTGCCGTGCACCGAGGCCGGGGCGACGACCATCTTCGCGCCGCCGTTGCGCGGGGCGTGGCCGCGGACGGTCGCCAGGGTCACGATCACGGCGGGGATCCGCCGCGTCCGCAGATCCTGCAGCGCGTCCAGCCAGTCCACGATGCTCCTCTTCTTCCTGCTGTTCCTGCTGTTCCTGCTCTTCTTGCTCTTCTTGCTCTTCTTGCTCTTCTTCTACCTTCGAGTCGTCCCCATCAGCGGACCCCATGGCGTGCGCTGACGGGGACGACTCGAAGGTAGGGGGTCAGTCGCCGGCGGTGGAGACGAGCGGGCGGTCGGATCCGGGTGAGCCCGCGGGGGCGCCGGTGCTGGTGCCCGCGCCGGCGCCGGCGACCGTGTCGGTCGAGGCGGCGCCCGACGAGGAGGCGGCCTCCTGAGCGGCGCGGACGGCCCAGAACACGGCCTCGGGGGTCGCCGGGGAACCCAGGTCGACCGAGTGCCCGGCAGGACCGAACGCCGCCACGGCGTCGCGGAGCGCCTCGCGGGCGCTGAACGCGAGCATGAACGGCGGCTCGCCCACGGCCTTGGATCCGTAGACGGCTCCCTCCTCGCGCGCGTTCTCGAACAGGCGCACGTGGAACTCCTCCGGCATCTCGGAGAAGCTCGGCAGCTTGTACGTCGATGCCGACTGGGTCTGCAGCCGACCGCGGTGCGGGCCGTCGCTGGTGTCCCAGCGCAGCTCCTCGAGGGTCAGCCAGCCCACGCCCTGCACGTACGCGCCCTCGATCTGGCCGATGTCGAGCATCGGCGAGAGCGAGTCGCCCACGTCGTGCACGATGTCGACGCGGCGCACCCGGTAGGCGCCCGTGAACTCGTCCACCTCGACCTCGGTCGCCGCGGCGCCGTAGGCGAAGTACTTGAACGGGGATCCCTGCATGATCTCCGGGTTCCAGTGCAGGCCCTCGGTGCGGTAGTAGCCCGCGGCGAACAGCTGCACGCGCTGGAAGTACGCGGCCTTGACGACCTCGCCCCAGGAGACGCGGTTCACGGGTGCGCCGAGCGCGGTCACGAAGCCGCCGCCGAAGCGCACGTCGCGCTCGTCGACGCCGAGCAGGCGTCCCGCGACCTTCGCGAGCCGCTCGCGGATCTGCTCGCACGCGTTCTTCACCGCGCCGCCGTTGAGGTCGGCGCCGGACGACGCCGCCGTCGCCGAGGTGTTCGGCACCTTGTCGGTGCGGGTCGGCGCGAGGCGCACCTGGTGCAGCTCGACGCCGAGCGCGGTCGCGGCGACCTGCAGCATCTTCGTGTGCAGACCCTGGCCCATCTCGGTGCCGCCGTGATTCACGAGGATCGAGCCGTCCTTGTAGACGTGCACGAGCGCGCCGGCCTGGTTGAACGCGGCGAAGTTGAACGAGATGCCGAACTTGATCGGCGTCATCGACAGGGCGCGCTTCACGTGCGGGCTCGAGGCGTTGAACGTCCGGATCTCCTCGCGGCGCGCGTCCACCTCGGCCTCGTCCGTGAGCTGGCCCCAGATCGTCTCGAGCCGATCGGCGTCCTTCACGAGCTGGCCGTACGGCGTGCTCTGGCCGGGCTTGTAGAAGTTGCGCCGGCGCAGCTCGAGCGGATCGATCCCGAGCTGCGGGGCGATCCGGCCCAGGATGTCCTCGATGAGGAAGACGCCCTGCGGGCCGCCGAACCCGCGGTAGGCGGTGTTCGACGTCTTGTTGGTCTTCACGATCTGCCCGTAGGCGTGCACGTTGGGGATCCAGTAGGAGTTGTCCAGGTGGCAGAGCGCCCGGCCCAGCACCGGCTCGGAAAGGTCGATCGACCAGCCGCCGTCGCAGGTGAGGGTCGTGTCGAGCGCCTGCAGCAGCCCGTTCTCGTCGAACCCGACCTTCCACGCGATGTGGAACGGGTGCCGCTTGCCGGTCATCGTGATGTCCTGCGTGCGGTTCAGGCGCAGCCGCACCGGACGACCGGTGAGCTTGGCGCCCAGGGCCGCGATCGCCGCGAACCCGTGTGGCTGCATCTCCTTGCCGCCGAATCCGCCGCCCATGCGCAGGCACTGCACGGTGATCTCGTTCGCCGGGATCCCGAGCACGTGCGAGACCAGATCCTGGGTCTCGGTGGGGTGCTGCGTGGAGCACTGGATGAAGTACTGCCCCTCGGAGTCGCGGATCGCGAACGACGCGTGCGTCTCCAGGTAGAAGTGCTCCTGGCCGCCGAACTCGGTCACGCCCTCGAAGACGTGCGCCGAGGCTGCGAGGCCCGCGGCGGCGTCGCCGCGCTGCACCGTGCGCGGGGTGCCCTGGAACGACTGCGCGTCGAGCGCGTCCTGCACCGTGATGAGCGAGGGCAGCGGCTCGTACTCGACCGCGACGCGCTCCGCGCCGAGGCGCGCGGCCTCCTGCGTCTCGCCGAGCACCCAGACCAGGGCGTGCCCGTAGAACATCGCCTCGCTCGGGAACAGCGGCTCGTCGTTGCGGATGCCCGCATCGTTGAGACCCGGGACGTCCTCGGCGGTGAGCACGCGCACGACGCCGGGCACCTCGTAGGCGCCGGACACGTCGATCGTGACCCTCGCGTGCGCGTTCGTGGACTGCACGGGCCAGGCGGTGAGCACGCCCGCGGTCTGCTCCGCGATGTCGTCGGTGTACATCGCCGCACCCGTGACGTGCAGGGCGGCGCTCTCGTGCGCGGCCCGCAGGCCGACGACGGGGTTCTCCGGGCGGTCGGCGAGAGTGCTCATGCCGACACCTCCTTCGACTCGATGACGGTCGCGCTGTAGAGCTTGAGCAGCGCGGTGTTGAGCATGAGCGAGCGGTATTCGCTGCTGGCGCGGTGGTCGGACATCGGGGTGCCCTCGCCGCGGAGGATCTCGGCGGCCGCCTTCACGGTGACGATGTTCCAGGGCTTGCCGATCAGCGCGTCCTCGGTGGCACGGGCGCGCAGCGGGGTGGCGGCGACGCCGCCCAGCCCGATGGTCGCACCGGTCACGATGCCGCCGTCGATGTCGAGCGCGAACGCGACGGCGACGCTGGAGATGTCGTCGAAGCGGCGCTTGGCGATCTTGTGGAAGGCGGTCGTGGTCGCGAGCGGCAGCGGGATCCGGATGGCCCGGATGAGCTCATCGGCGCGCTTGACGGTCTGCCGGTAGCCGGTGAAGTAGTCGGCGAGGTCGACCTCGCGCAGCACGACGCCGGATCCGCCCTCCGCCAGAGAGGCGAGCACGACGCTCGCACGCAGGGCGAGCAGAGCCGGCGGGGTGTCGCCGATCGGGGAGCCGGTGCCGAGGTTGCCGCCGAACGTGCCGCGGTTGCGGATGAGGCGCGAGGCGAACTGCGGGAACAGCTGTGCGAGCAGGGGGATCCGTCCGTCCAGGCGCTTCTCCACCTCGGAGAGCGGGAGGGCGGCGCCGATCTCGACCACGGCGTCCTCGATCGTCAGCGTGCGCAGCTCCGGGAGCTGCTCGATCGCGACGACGAGCGGCGCGCGGCGGCCGCGGATGTTCACCTCGACGCCCCAGTCGGTGGATCCGGCGACGAGCAGCGCGTCCTTCTCTTCCTGCAGGATCCGCAGGGCCTCCACGAGCGACGCGGGGCGGACGAAGCGCGCCCCGTCGACCTCGGCATCGGTCGCCACCGGCTCAGGGGCGGGCTGCGCGAGCCGCTGCTGCAGCGGGTCGTCCGCCTCGGGCGAGCCGAGCGTGTAGGCGGCGTCGCGGATGGGACGGTATCCGGTGCAGCGGCACAGGTTGCCGCTCAGCGCGTGGAGGTCGAAGCCGTTCGGTCCGTGCTCCGGATCGTGGACGGGACACGGACCGTCCGCCGCATCGGTTGCTTCGATCGGTGTCCGGTCGGCACGGTAGTACTCGCCGGCCATGCTGCAGGCGAAGCCGGGGGTGCAGTAGCCGCACTGGGATCCGCCGGCCTCGGCGAGCTTCTCCTGCACGGGGTGCAGATCCTCCGGAGAGCCGAGACCCTCGGCCGTGACGACTTCCTGGCCGTCGAGCGCATACACCGGCACGAGGCAGGCGTTCACCGGCGTCCACGCGGTGCCGCCGTCCGCCGTCGGCGTGGCGAGCAGCATGGCGCAGGCGCCGCACTCGCCCTCCGCGCACCCCTCCTTGCTGCCGGAGAGGCCGCTGTCGCGCAGCCAGTCCAGGGCGGTGGCGTGCGCGGGTGTCCCCACGAGCGGGCGCTGTTGTCCGTTGACGGTGACGGCGATGTCAGGCATGGGTCTCCTCGGATCCGGCGACACGTTCGATCGCTTGTCCTAAGGCGATCGTGCCGCGTGGGCAGGGTCAGGACAAGGGGCGTGCGGGGAAGGCGCCGGACCGGTGCGGCCGGGTGGTGCGGAGGTCCCGCGCGCCGGGATCGGCGCAGGTGCGGACGGAGGGCGCGTCCTGTCGGGCATCGCGCGGGGCGCGACGATTCGCACGGTTCGGCATCATCGCCTCTCCTCGCCTTCAGCGATCCAGAAGTTTCCGAGATTCGGAATAGTGGTTCTGGAGCATGGAAATCGTAAAGCGGCGGGTCGGTGCAGGTCAAGTGCTGCGGGTCATTGCTCCCGAAAGCCCCGCAGATGAGCGTGGTTCACATCCTCAGGACCGCATCCGCGGAGCCTGCTGACCGCATCCGCGGAGCCTGTCGACCGTGTTCGCGGAGCCTGTCGGCCGCGTTCGCGGAGCGATCGGTGCTCGTGAGGACGGATCCGCCGGCTTCGGGCTCAGCGGGCGTTCGTCGCGGCCGAGATCTCGGCGACGACGTCGCGCAGCACCGGGATCGCCCGCTCGGCGAAGTCCTCGCCGACGCGGGACATGGGGCCGGAGACCGAGACGGCCGTCAGCACCGGCATGTCCGGCACCGCCATCGCGAAGCAGCGCACGCCCACCTCGTGCTCACCGTCGTCGATCGCGTATCCGCGCTCCCGGCTGGCGGCGAGATCGGCGAGCAGTTCGTCGACGGTGCCGAGGGAGCGGTCCGTGGAGTGCGGCAATCCGGTGCGGGCGATGATCTCGCGCACCTGGTCGTCGCCGAGCTGCGCGAGGATCGCCTTGCCCACGCTCGTGGAGTGCAGATGCGCGCGCCCGCCCACCTCGGTGAACATGCGCATCGCGTGCGGCGACGGCGCCTGTGAGACGTAGACGACGTTGTCGCCGTCGATCGTGGCCAGGTTCGCGGTCTCGCCGAGTCGGTCCACGAGGGACTTCAACTGCGGCATCGCCATCTGGCCGAACTGGCGGTTCGCGACCTCGCCCAGGCGCACGAGCTTGGGGCCGAGTGCGTAGCGGCGGTTGGCCAGTTGGCGCGCATACCCCTGGGAGACCAGGGTGCGCAGCAGGCGGTGGATCGTGGGCAGCGGCAGCTCCGCGGCGGCTGCGAGCTGGCTGATCGTGGCGTCGCCGCCCGCGTCCGCGATGAGCTCGAGCAGGTCGAAGACGCGGGAGACGGACTTGACGCCCGTGGAGCCCTCAGCGGCCATGCGGATCCTCTCGGCTGTGATCCGGGCGCGAGTTATCCGCATGCCGGAAGGATGATTCCCGAGCAGAGTATCCCACGAGGGGGCGGCAGGCGGCAGGCGCGGCCATCCACTCACACAGGTCTTCTGTTCCCCGTGCGCCTGAGCCGCCGCGGCAGGTTCACCGCGCTCAGCGGGCTCATCGGCCCCCGCGGGGCGCGGTGGGGACCTTCCCATCTCAGAGTCGTCCCTGTCAGCGGACGCTATGGCGTGCGCTGACAGGGACGACTCTGATTGGGGGAGGTTTGCTCCGCTGATCTGGTGAATTCGGGGTGGGAATGTCGGTGGTCCCGTGTTGACTTGACTCATGAGGAACACGGTGGGTGCGGTGGTGGATCCCGGGGTCGACCCGGTGGATCCGGTCACCGTGCTGCGCCTGTTGAGGGAGGGTGTGGCCGCGGCGGAGGCGACGATCATCCGGTTCCAGGCGTTGCGGGACGCGCAGCTCGGGGCCGCGCAGCGTGTCGCGGAGGAGATCGCCGCCCG
>JAITLM010000149.1 GCA_031277885.1 Microbacterium sp. | reverse complement strand
GGCCCCGGGGGCTCAGCCCTCGCGCAGGCTCGCGTGCGGGATCCGCTGCCGCATGACCCGCACGGCCTCGGGACTCACATCGACGAGCAGGGCGTCGCGGCCGAGCGCAGCGGCGACGGCGCCCGTGGTGCCGGATCCGGCGAAGAGGTCGAGCACCCGGTCGCCGGGACGGCTCGACGCCTGCACGATCCGGCGCAGGATCCCCTCCGGCTTCTGCGTGGGATAGCCGGTCTTCTCGCGCCCCGTGGTCGGGACGATCGTGTGCCACCACACGTCGGTGGGGAGCTTGCCGCGCTCGCGCTTGGCGGCGCTGACCAGACTCGGCGCCATGTACGGCTCCCGCTCGATGTCGTCGACGTTGAACACGTGTCCGCCCGGCGTCTTCACGTAGACCAGGATCGTGTCGTGCTTCGTGGGCCAGCGGGTGCGCGGCTTGGCGCCGTAGTCGTAGGCCCAGATGAGCTCGTTCAGGAAGCAGTCGCGGCCGAACACCGCGTCCAGCATGACCTTGGCGTAGTGCGCCTCGCGGTAGTCGAGGTGCAGGTAGAGCGTGCCGTCGTCGGCGAGCAGCCGCCAGGCCTCCTCGAGGCGCGGCATGAGGAAGTCGCCGTAGTCGTCGAAGCGGTCGTCGTAGGCGTGCAGCAGCTCGCGCACCCGCTCGTACCGGTGGCCGTGGAAGCCGTGGTTGACTTCGCGGGCGCGTTCCGAATTCAGGATCGATGGCGCAGAAGGCGCCGAAACAGGCTCGGTTTCCGTGGATCCGGAGCCCTCGTCCTGAATTGCGTCCGCCGGGCGATCGGCCCGACGGGTCGAGACCGCGTGCCGCTCCTGCGTGCGGCCGGTGTTGAACGGCGGATCCAGGTAGACGAGCGTGAAGGATCCGTCGGGCAGGGCCCTCGCCACGTCCAGCGCTTCGCCGTGCACGATCTCGACGGATCCGGCACGGACCTCGGACGCCGCATCCGAGGAGCCGGGCGCTTCGACCGGCGCAACGGCCGGAGCAGCTTCAGCCGCGTCGCTCACGGAACCCGGTGCAGCCACGCCTCGGTGGCGAACTTGGTGCGCACGAGTTCCTCCGCGGCCTCGTACTCGTCGGCTGCGATCGCACCGTCCTCGGCGCCCGTGATGCCGCGGAACGTGTCCTTGAACCGCTCGATGATCTCGGCGCGGCTGAGGCCGGTCTGGCTGCGCAGCGGATCCACCCGCTTGGCCGCCGACGCCGTGCCCTTGTCGCTGAGCTTCTCGCGGCCGATCCGCAGCACCTCGGTCATCATCTGGCCGTCGATGTCGTAGGACAGCGTCGCGTGGTGCAGCACGCCGCCATTGGCGAGGCGCTTCTGCGCGGCGCCGCCGATCTTGCCGCTCGGACCGGCGATGTCGTTGAGCGGCTGGTAGGTCGCGTCGATGCCGAGCGAGCGCAGCGCCTGCAGCACCCAGTCGTCGAGGAACGCATAGGAGTCGGCGAACGTCATGCCCTGCACGAGCGACGCCGGCACGTACAGCGAGTAGGTGATGATCTGGCCCGCGGCCATCATCATCGCGCCGCCGCCGGAGATCCGGCGGACGACGTCGAAGCCGTGCTTCGCCGCCCCTTCCGGATCCACCTCGTTGCGGTACGACTGGAAGGATCCGATCACGACCGCGGACTCGTCCCACTCCCAGATCCGCAGCGTCGGACGGCGCCGGCCCTCGCCGACGCGCGTGGTGAGCACCTCGTCGAGCGCGAGGTTCATGCGCGGCGAGACGGCCTTGTCGTGCAGGATCTCCCAGTCGAAGTCGCCCCAGCCCGGCGCCGTCACCAGGGCGCGCCGCACCGCGGTGCCGACGGCCTCGGGCGTGAGCCCGAGCAGCTGCGCCCCCTCGGGGAGCGCGGCGCGCACGGCCGCGGCGATCGCAGACGCGTCCGTCTCGACGGGCAGTCCGGTGACCGCGGCGTTGATGTCGTCGAGGGCGTCGTCCGGTTCGAGGAAGAAGTCGCCCGCCAGCCGGAAGCCGGCGATCGCGCCGTCCGTCACCTCGAAGTCGACGACGACCAGCTTGCCGCCAGGAACCTTGTACTCACCGTGCACCGCTCCAGCCTACGCGGCGGCGTGCCGCGGCGGATCCGCGGGTCAGTCGCGGCGCGGGATGTGCTTGTCGAGCCAGGCGAGCAGGTCCGCGCGCACCTCGTCCTGCTGCAGCTCGTGGAAGATCTCGTGGCGCGCATCGGGGTAGACGAGCGTGGTCACGTCGCTGAGTCCGGAGCGGTTGCGGTAGTCGTCGGCGAGACGGTGCACGCTGCGCGGTCCGCCGACCGGGTCGTCCCGGCCGACCATGAGCAGCACCGGCACGTCGTTCGGGAAGTCCTTGCCCGGGCGCCCGTAGAGTCGCGCGGCCTCGATCGGCCCGAACAGCTTCAGCAGCGGCACCTCGGTCGTGAGCGGATCGGCGCGGAACGCCTCCCACACCGCGGGATCGCGCGTGAGCCATTCCAGGCCGTGCGCGTCCGGCCCCTTCCACCGCGCGTTCAGCGGCATCGAGTTGAGGTCCGCCGGGGTGCGGTGGGCGGATCCGGTCAGGATCACGGCGTCGTATGCGTCCGGGTGCGCGTTCAGCACCATCTGCGCGAGGAACGATCCCCAGGAGTGGCCGAGCAGCACGAGCGGGAGCCCGGGGTTCTCCGCGCGGATCAGCTCGGTCAGCTGCCACTCGTCGGCGACGACGGCGCGCATGCCGCCGGGGCCGAGCCGGCCCAGCTTCGCCGCATCGCCGTGCTGCTTCATGCCCGTGCGCCCGTGGCCGCGGTGGTCATCGGCGTAGACCGTGAAGCCGGCCGCAGTGAGCGCGGCGATCATCGCGCCGTAGCGGCCCGCATGCTCGCCGACGCCGTGCAGCAGCTGCACCACTCCGCGGGGGGCGACGCCGGAGGCAGGGTGGACGTCGTAGACGATCGCGATGCCGTGTGCGTCGGTGAACTCGGCGGTGCGGGGCTCAGCCATGCCCCGAGTCTACGGATCCGGACCGCCGCGCGCGGATCGGGTCCGCAGATGACGTGGTCAGAGCCCGATCGCGGCGCGCACGGCGAGGGCCTCGGCGAGGTCGGTGACCTCGTGGCCGCCGCCGTCGTCCGCCGCCGAGCCCATCCGCACGGATCCGGCCGCGGCGACCGTGCGCTTGGCGGAGAAGTGCAGCGCGTCCACGCCGGTCGCGACGATCTCGGCCGCGTTCTCCGCGGTGATCCCGCTGCCCGCCATGATCTCGATCCGCCCTCCTGCCGCCGAGACGAGGGCGCGCAGCACGCCGAGTCCGTCGCGGGCGGCCGAGGCTCCGCCCGAGGTCAGCACGCGGGTGAGTCCCAGGGCGAGCGCCACGTCGAGCCCCGCCCGCGGATCCGGCGTCGCATCGATCGCCCGGTGCAGGGTGACCTGGGCGTAGGCGCGCACCTCGCGGGCCGCGTCGCGCAGTCGCGTGAGGGCATCCGCGTCGAGGTCGCCGCCGGCCGTCTGCGCGCCGATCACGACTCCGGCCGCGCCGTGCGCGAGCATCCACCGCACGTCGCGCACCGCGGTCGCGACCTCCTCCGCGTCGTAGTGGAATCCGCCCGCCCTCGGGCGCACGAGGACGTGCACCTCCGGACCCGCGCCCTCCCCCGCCGCCTCGACCGCGAGTTCGAGCGTCGCCGGCGACGGCGTGAGTCCGCCGAGCGCGAGGGCCTGCGTCAGCTCGACGCGGCGTGCGCCGATCTCGCGGGCGATGCGCACTCCTGCGGCATCCTGGACGGCGACTTCGAGCGCGAGCGGCATTCGTCCATTCTCACCGGTCGGCGTCGCGAGCGGAACGGACGCGCGGGCGTTTGTTCAGCCGCTTGCCAAACCGGATCCATGCCCCTCCCCCACCGGATCCGTCCGCCGGCCCGCACCCACGAGGGCGAATACTTAGTTAGGCTATCTAAGCAATGACTTCTGAGAACCTGCACGAGACCGCCACCGAACTGCGCCTCGCCACGTTCCGGCTCGCCCGCCGTCTGCGCTCCGTCCGCGCCGTGGACAGCCGCAACACCGCGATGAGCGACGCCCAGCTCGGCGTGCTCGCGGCGCTCCGCGCACACGGCCGCCATTCCCTCACCGCGCTCGCCGACCGTGAGCGCGTGACCGCCCCGACCATGAGCGCGCTCGTGACCGGCCTCGAGGAGCAGGGCTACGCGATCCGGATCCCCGACGACCAGGATCGCCGCCGGGTGCACGTGGAGATCACGCCGGCGGGAGAGTCCATCGTGGTGGAGACGTTCGAGCGGCGCACCCAGCTCCTGATGGCCGAGATCGCCGAGCTGGATCTGACCGAGGACGAGCTGCGGATCCTGCACGAGGCCAGCATCCTGATGCGGAAGCTGGCCGAGCTGTGAGCCAGATGTTCCGCTCCTTCGGAGTCTTCAACTACCGGGTCTGGTTCATCGGGGCGATCGTCTCGAACATCGGCGGCTGGATGCAGTCGACCGCGCAGGACTGGGTCGTGCTCACCGAGCTCACGCACAACGACGCCACCGCGATGGGCGCGACGATGGCGCTGCAGTTCGGACCGCCCCTGGTGCTGGTCGGCCTCACCGGCCGGGTCGCCGACCGGTTCGACCGGCGCCGGATCCTGCTCGTCACGCAGACCACGCTGATGCTCCTCGCCCTGACCGTCGCGGCGCTGCTGCTCACGCACGTCATGACGCTGCCCCTCATGCTCGTGTTCGCGGCGTGCTTCGGCATCGCGAACGCCTTCGACGCCCCTGCGCGGCAGGCGTTCGTCTCCGACATGGTGTCGATGGAGAACGCCTCGAACGCGGTCGCGCTGAACTCCGCCTCCTTCAACATGGCGCGCCTGATCGGCCCCGCCGTCGGCGGCCTCGCGATCGTCGCCCTCGGATCCGGCTGGGTCTTCGTCGCGAACGCGGCCACGTTCCTCGCGATGATCGTGGCGCTGCTCCTGATCCGCACCCGCGAGCTCATGCCGCGTCCGAAGAACCGCCGCGCGGGCGGGCTCATCGTGGGCGTGCGGTACGTCGGCAGCCGCCCGGATCTCGTGGTCGTCTTCGCGATGGTGTTCCTCATCGGCGCCTTCGGCATGAACTTCCCGATCTTCGCCTCGACCATGGCGCTCGAGTTCCACAAGCAGGCCGACGGCTACGGCGTGCTCAGCTCGGTGCTCGCGATCGGATCCCTCACCGGGGCGCTGCTGGCGGCCCGCCGGGATCGGGCCAGGGTGCGCGTGCTCATGATCGCCGCCGGAGGATTCGGTGTCGCCTCGATCGTGTCCGCGCAGATGCCGACCTACGTGTCCTACGCGATCACGCTCGTGTTCGTCGGGTTCTCCACCGTCACCATGCTCACGACGGCGAACGGGTACGTGCAGACGACCACGGATCCGGCCCTGCGCGGCCGGGTGCTCGCCCTGTACATGGCGGTCGTCATGGGCGCGACCCCGATCGGCGCCCCGATCGCGGGCTGGGTGGCTGACGCCTTCGGCCCGCGCGCCGCGATCACGGTCGGCGGCGCCGCGGGGCTCCTGTCCTTCGCGATCGGCGCGGGCTGGATGATGTACTCCGGGCGGCTGCATCGCCGCGAGGACGCCCGTTTCCTGCTCACCCTCGACGAGACCCGCCCCGTGCGGGTGGTCGAGGCGATGCAGCGCGCGTTCGTCCCGCCGATCACCAGCGCGACCACGCCGATCCGGGTCGAGCCTCGCACGGACGCCGGGCCGGGGACCGCGCGTCCCGACGGGACCGGAGACCTCGGCGATCCTGGATCCGACGGCGGCGGATCCGATGACCGCGGCGGATCCGCCGACGCCGACCTCGGCTCGCCCCGTGCGGACGCGACGAAGCGCGACGGATCGGGCGACGGCGCGTGAGCGGCGCCGCCCCGGTCGGCGACGCCCGCGCGCGCCGTTCGCTGCTGCCCGCGCTCGGCGCGCTCTCCGCGTTCGGGCCGCTCTCGATGGATCTGTACATCCCGGCGCTCCCCCAGCTCGGCCGCGACCTGCACACCACCGAGGCCCTCGCGCAGGTGACGATGAGCGCGTGCCTGATCGGGCTCGCCCTCGGCCAGCTGCTGTGGGGACCGATCAGCGATCGCTACGGACGCCGTCGCCCGCTGATGTGGGCCGTGGGAGGGTTCGCGGTCGCCTCCTTCGTGTGCGCGGTCTCGCCGTCGATCGAGCTGCTGATCCTGGTGCGCCTGCTGCAGGGACTCTGCGGCGCGGCCGGGATGGCGATCGCGCGCGCGGTCGTGCACGACGTGTACAAGGGATCCGAGGCGACCGCCGGGTTCGCGACGCTCACCGCGATCTCGGGTGCGGCGCCCGTGCTCGCGCCGCTGCTGGGCGGCGCGCTGCTGACCTTCACCGACTGGCACGGGCTGTTCGTCGCGCTGGGCGCGATCGGCGCCCTGCTCCTGCTGACCGCCGCGCTGTTCGTGCCGGAGACGCATCCGCTCGCCGAGCGGACGACGGGCGGGCTCGGCAACGACCTGCGCGGCATCGGGGCGGCGCTCGGCAACGGCCCGTTCATGGTGTTCGCCCTCACTCTCGGCCTGGCGTCCGCCGGATTCTTCGCCTATCTGCAGATGTCGTCCTTCGTGCTGCAGAACCAGTTCGGCGTCGACGCACAGGGGTTCGCGCTCATCTTCGCGATGAACTCCGGAGGCATCGTGCTCGGCGCGTGGATCAGCCGCCGTCTCGCCCGTCGCACCGGTGAGCGCCGCATCGACGGACGGCGCGTCGTGCTGACCTCGCTCTCGCTGGGGAGCGCGGCGGCCGTGGCTGTTCTGCTGAGCGCGCTGCTGCACAGCCCGCTGCCCTGGCTGCTCGCACCGCTCTTCGTGCTCGTGGGTCTGCACGGCGTGAACAATCCGACGCTGACCGCGCTCGCCCTGTCCCGCATCACGCGCGGAGCCGGATCCGCCTCCGCCGTGCTGGGCACGCTCGCCGCCCTGCTGGGCGCGCTCCTGCCGCCGCTGCTCTCGCACGCGGGGGTCTCGGCGACCCTGATGGGCGCGACGATGCTCATCGCGTTCGCGGCCGCGCTCGCCCTGCTCGCCGCGACCGGGCGCATCACCCGGGCCAGGGGCTGATGCCGGGAACTTCTTACGAATCCGTGATCTCCCCGCGCCGGCGCCCGTGCAGGTTCCTACGCTGAGAGCATGACCGGATCCGCGTCGCGCGACAGGGCGCTGTCCGCCGCGGCCGGCGTCGCGGCGGCCCTGCTCGGCATCGGCCTCGGCGAGCTCGCGGCGACGCTGCTCGCGCCCTCGTCGAGCCCGTTCGCGGTCGTCGGCGGGTTCCTCATCGACGCCGCGCCCGCCTGGGCGAAGGACACGGCGATCGCGTGGTTCGGCACCGGGGACAAGGCGGCGCTGCTCACCGGGATCGCGATCGTGCTGCTCGCCGCGGCGGGAGCCCTCGGGATCTGCGAGCGGCGCTGGCGCGGCATCGGCGTCACCGGATTCGTGGTGCTGGGGGTCGCCGTCGCCGTGATCGCACCACTGCGCGCCGACGCGGCGCCTCTCTCGTGGCTGCCCGCGCTGCTGGCAGGGATCGTCGCGGCCGTCGTGCTGCGGATGCTCGTGCGACGGCTGCCCGAGACGATCGCGGGGACGGGATCCGGAGCGGCTGCCGCGGCGGGCGCCGGCACCTCCCGTCGCCGCTTCCTCGCCTGGACCGTCGGCGCCGCGGCGATCGGAGTCCTCGCCGCCGTCGCGGCGACCGCGGGCCGAGCCGGATCCGTCGCGGTCGGTGCGGTGCGCGCCGCACTCCACCTGCCGAAGCCGGCGAAGCCGGCCCCTCCGGTCCCCGCGGGCGCCGCGTTGAAGGTCGACGGCATCACCCCGCTGATCACCCCGAACGCCGACTTCTACCGCATCGACACGGCGCTCATCGTCCCGCAGGTGGATCCGGCGCAGTGGAAGCTGCGCATCCACGGTCTGGTCGCGCACGAGGTCATCCTCACCTGGGACCAGTTGCTCGCCCTGCCGCTCGTGGAGTCGGCGGCGACGCTGTCCTGCGTGTCGAACGATGTGGGTGGCGACCTCGTCGGCAACGCCGTCTGGCTCGGCTACCCGATCCGGGAGCTCCTCGCGAAGGCGCAGCCCTCCGCCGACGCGGACATGGTGCTCTCGACCTCGGTCGACGGCTTCACCGCGGGCACACCGCTCGAGACCCTGACCGACGACCGCAACGCGCTGCTCGCGATCGGCATGAACGGCCAGCCGCTGCCCTTCGAGCACGGCTTCCCGGTGCGGATGGTCGTGCCCGGTCTCTACGGATACGTCTCCGCGACGAAGTGGGTCACGGATCTGGAGGTCACCCGCTTCGATCGCGCGACCGCGTACTGGACGGATCGGGGCTGGTCCCCGCGCGGCCCGATCAAGCTGTCCTCCCGCATCGACGTGCCGCGCCAGAACCGAGCGATCACGGCCGGCGACGCCGTCATCGCCGGCGTGGCCTGGCAGCCGCACGAAGGGATCTCCGGGGTCGAGGTGCAGGTCGACGACGGCCCGTGGCAGCGGGCCGAGCTGGCTCCGGCAATCTCCGCCGACACCTGGGTGCAGTGGCGCCTCCCCTGGAGCGCCGCCGCGGGCCAGCGCGTGCTCCGCTGCCGGGCGATCGGCGCCGACGGCACGGTGCAGACCGAGCAGATGGCGCCCCCGGCCCCCGACGGCGCGACCGGCTGGCACACGGTCAGCGTGACCGTGAACGCCTGACCCGGCTCGTCCGGCCCCGGCTCCGGGTGTCCGGCCCCGGGTCCTTCGTCGGCTCCTCCCCCTGTTTGGGGCGCCCCACCTCGTTTTGGGGCGCGTCTCACCGGGAGATCCCGGCACCCTGCGCCCCAAAACGACAGACCACGCCCCAAACCGGGCCAGAGGGACCACGGACGCGCCCAGAACATCGAGCACCCGCCTGACGATCCTCACGGAATCCATGCGCTTCACTTCCTTCACGAATTTGTGAAATCGGCGTAGCATCGCCGCCATGAACACGATCATCCGCACCGACGGCCTCACCAAGCACTATGGCCGCGTGCATGCGCTCGACGGGCTGGACCTCAGTGTCGACGAGGGCCAGGTGCACGGCTTCCTCGGCCCGAACGGGGCCGGCAAGTCCACCACGATCAGGATCCTGCTGGGTCTCGCGCGCAAGACCGGCGGATCCGCCACGGTCTTCGGCGACGACCCGTGGACCGCGGCCGTCGGCATCCACCGCCGCGTCGCCTATGTGCCCGGCGACGTCAGCGTCTGGCCGAACCTCTCCGGCGGCGAGGCGATCGACTTCCTCGCCCGCCTGCGGGGCGCGACGACCAAGGACCAGGGCTACCGCGCCGAGCGGGAGCGGCTCATGACGGCGTTCCAGTTCGACCCGCGCAAGAAGGGCCGCGCCTACTCCAAGGGCAACCGGCAGAAGGTCGCGCTCATCGCGGCGTTCGCCGTCCCCGCCGACCTCTACATCCTCGACGAGCCGACGAGCGGACTGGATCCGCTCATGGAGGTCGTCTTCCGCGACGAGGTGCAGCGGATCCGGCGCTCCGGCGCGACGGTCCTGCTGTCCAGCCACATCCTGTCCGAGGTCGAGCTGCTCTGCGACCGGGTCAGCATCATCCGCGCCGGGAAGATCGTCGAGTCCGGCACGCTTCCCGAGCTCCGCCACCTCACCCGCACCGAGGTCTCGTTCGAGGCCGCCGACGAATCCGCCCTCGCCGGGATCCCGGGGGCGCACGACGGCATGATCGACGACGGCCGCGCGCGGTTCACGGTCGACAGCGACGCGATCCCGGCCGTGCTCCCCGTGCTCGCCCAGCGCAGCGTGACGGGCCTGCGGATCGAGCCGCCCTCCCTCGAGGAGCTGTTCCTGCGGCACTACGGCGACGACCTCGCCGCCCTCCGCGCCGCCGAGGACGACCCCTCGGCCGGCTCCGGCACGCGCGCCTCGCGCCGCGCCGCCGCGAAGGAGTCATGATGGGCGCCCTGCTCCGGCAGCGCCTGCGCCGCGACTGGCTGCAGGTGCTCCTGTGGATCCTCGCCACGGTCCTGATGGCCTTCGCCGGCTACGCCGGGGTCACGCAGTCCTACGCCACGCACACCGACCGGGTCGAGGTGCTCTCGGCCGTGATGGCGAACCCCGTCATCATGATGTTCCGCGGCCTCCCCTCCGGCGCCTCGGAGGGGCAGTTCCTCTCCTTCGAGATCCTGCCCTGGCTGACGATGCTCGCGGCGCTGATGAGCACGTTCCTGGCCGTGCGCCACACGCGCGGCGACGAGGAGGCCGGACGGGCCGAGCTCGTCGCCGCCACGCCCGTCGGGCGCGCCCTGCCCACCATCGCGACGATCATCCACGGCGTCGCCGCGAACGTCGTGCTCGGCGTGCTGGTCGCGCTCGCGCTGATCGGGTCCAAGCTCGACGCCCCCGGATCCTGGCTCATGGGCGCGACCTCCGCGACCACCGGCATCGCGTTCCTCGGGATCGGCCTCATGGCCGCGCAGCTCATGCGCACCTCGCGCGGCGCCAACGCGCTCACCGTGTGGATCCTGGTCGGCACGTTCCTGGTGAACGGCATCGGCAACGTCGCGGGCACCCCCAGCGACGACCTCACCCGCATCACGAGCTCCGGGCTCGTCTGGGCCTCGCCCTTCGGCTGGGCCGAGCAGTCCCGCCCGTACGACACGGACAACGGGTGGCCCGCATTGCTCGGGCTCGCCTTCGGACTGGTCCTCGCGATCGTCGCCGTGGCGCTGCAGTCGGTGCGCGACATCGGCGAGGGCTTCGTCCCGGCCCGCCCTGGCCGGGTGCACGCGCGGCCCGCACTGTCGACGCCGCATGCCCTCGTCTGGCGGCTCACCAACGGCGCGATCATCGGCTGGGCGATCGGCGGCGCGCTCACGGGCCTCCTGGCGACCAAGCTGTCCGGGCTCGCCGGGCAGATCTCCGGCCAGAACCCCGCGGTGCAGCAGATCCTCGACAAGATCGGCAAGGCCGGCAACCTCGAAGAGACCGTCGTCTCGGTGTTCTTCACGATGATGGGGATCCTGGCCGCCTGCGCAGCCGTGCAGATCGTCGCCCGAGCACGGCAGGAGGAGGCGCACGGCACGGCGGAGAGCGTGCTGGCCCAGCCGGTCGGGCGCGTGCGGTGGCTCCTCGACTACCTGCTCGTGGCGATGTTCGCGATCGCGATCATCGTCGTCGCGGCGATGCTCGCGGCGTATGCCGGACTCGCGGGCAACAAGGACGCGTCCTCGCTCGCGCAGGTCGTCACGGTGGTCGGGCTCGGGCAGGGACTCGCGGCGTGCGTGTTCATCGTGCTGACGGGCCTCGTGTTCGTGCTGCTCCCCCGCGGCACCGTGGGCATCGCCTGGGCTCTCGTGCTGCTCGCCACCCTGTTCGGACTGTTCGGCCCCCTGTTCGGACTGCCGGAGTGGACGACGCGGTTCTCGCCGTTCTCGGTCACCCCGATCGTCACGAACGGCGACGTCGATCTGCGCGGCACCTGGTGGCTGGTCCTCGTCGTCGCGGTGGGCGCGGCGGCGGGGCTCACGCTCATGCGCCGCCGCGAGTTGCACACGGCGGGCTGACCCGGGCCGGTCGCGGGAAGATGGAAGCATGAACGCGCAGGATCCGGCACCCCCCGTGCATCACGGGGTCGATGCCGCGGAGGCCGCGGCGGCGATGATCGCCGCCGTCGGCTTCCCGCGCATGCCCGGCCGAGTGCTCATGGCGCTCATCGCCGCGCCCGCCGACGGCTACACGGCCGCGGAGCTCGCCGACCGCCTCGGGGTGAGCCCCGCGGCGGTCTCCGGCGCCGTGCGCTACCTGCAGACGATCCAGGTCATCCGCCGCGTCTCCCGGCCCGATCGCCGGCGCGACCACTACCTGATCATCCCGGACACCTGGTACGGGCTCATGACCAACAACGGCCCGATCTACGATCGGCTCGCCGCGCACATCGAGGCGATCGGCACGGAGCACGACGACCGTGCCGCCCAGGACAGGGCGTCGGAGATGGCGGAGTTCTTCCGCTTCATGGCGCGGCGCATGCCGGAACTCGTGGACGAGTGGGAGACGTACCGCTCGGGGCTCCGGGACAGCTGATCGCGCCGACTCCGTGCGAGCGGTCAGCTCGCGCGGCGTCGCCCGTCGATGTCCGCGATCGGGAGCATCCCGACGGTGAGCCCTTCGAGCAGCGAGCCGGGCGCGATGCCCAGGGCGTCGGCGATCCGCACGAGCGTGGGGACGCTGGGCATCGCGCGCCCGGTCTCGTAGGCGCGGATGTTCGACGAGTCGATGCCGCTGTGCGCGGCGACCTGATCCTGCGTCAGCGTGGCGGCCAGACGGGCCCCGCGGATCTTCTCGCCGATGTGCGAGGCAGCGGCGGACGGAACTCGGGGCACCCTTCAAGAGTCCGAAATACCGGCGAGATGTGCCAGGGCGTACTCACCCGGGCTTTAAGCACCTGCCTGTTTCGACGACCGGAGACCCGGAAGGGCCCGCCGGGGCGGGCCCTTCCGCGGTCTCAGCCGGCGAGCACCACGCGGAGCTGCTCGAGAGCCCAGTCGAGCTCGGTCGCCCGCACCACGATCGGCGGCGCGATGCGGATCGTCTGGCCGTGGGTGTCCTTCACGAGCACGCCGCGGTCGAGGAGCTTCTCCGCGATCTCGCGCCCGGTGCCGCACGACGGATCGATGTCGACGCCGGCCCAGAGGCCCGCGACGCGCACCTCGGTCACGCCGTGGCCGAGGAACGCCTCGAGCCCTTCGCGCAGATGCGCGCCGAGCGCGCGGGCGCGCTCCTGGAACTCTCCGGACTCGAGCATCTCCACCGCGCGCAGCCCGACGGCCGCGGCCAGCGGGTTCCCGCCGAAGGTGGATCCGTGCTCGCCCGGGCGGATGACGCCCAGCACGTCCTCGTTCCCGACGACCGCCGACACGGGCAGGAGCCCGCCGCCGAGCGCCTTGCCGAGCAGGTACAGGTCGGGCACGACGCCCTCGCGGTCGCAGGCGAAGGTCTCGCCCACGCGGCCGAGGCCGGACTGGATCTCGTCCGCGATGAACAGCACGTTCCGCTCGTCGCAGATCTCGCGGATGCGGCGCAGGAAACCCTCGGGCGGGATGATCACGCCGCCCTCACCCTGGATCGGCTCGATGAGCACGGCGACCGTGTCTTCGGTGATCGCGGCGGCGATCGCCTCGGCGTCGCCGTAGGGCACGGCATCGAAGCCGGGGGTGAACGGTCCGAAGCCGTCGCGCGCCGACTCGTCGTCGCTGAAGCCGACGATCGTCGTGGTGCGGCCGTGGAAGTTGCCGTGCGCGACGACGATGCGCGCCGCGTCGGGGCGCACGCCCTTGACGCGGTAGCCCCAGGCGCGCGCGACCTTGATACCGGTCTCGACGGCCTCGGCGCCCGTGTTCATCGGCAGCACCAGGTCCTTGCCGCACAGTCGCGCGAGTGCGGCGGCGAACAGCTCGAGCCGGTCGTTGCGGAACGCGCGGCTCGTGAGGGCGACACGGCCCAGCTGCTCCTCGAGCGCGGCGACGAGCGCCGGATGACGGTGCCCGAAGTTCACGGCCGAGTACGCGGCGAGCAGGTCGAGGTAGCGCTTGCCCTCGACATCGGTCACCCAGGCGCCCTCGCCGCGGGCGATCGTCACGTCGAGAGGCGCGTAGTTGCGCGCGACGTGCGGCTCCGACCCGGCATCCGGATCCTGACCGGAGATCGTCCCGTGCTCGGCGAACTCTCTGACCTGCTCAGGCGTCATCACGCACCACGCAGTTCCAGGGTGCAGCACTTGATGCCGCCGCCGCCCAGCAGCAGCTCGCTGAGGTCGACCATGATCGGGTTGTATCCGCGCTCGCGCAGCTGCTTCTCGAAGCCCGTGGCACGCGGCGAGATGATCACGTTGTAGCCGTCGCTCGCGGAGTTCAGGCCGAACACGGCGCCGTCCTCGTCGGAGACCAGGATCGCGTCGGGGAAGCGCTCCTCCAGGGCCTTGCGGCTGGCGTCGTCGAAGGCGTGCGGCAGGTAGGCGATGTTGGCGGCCGCGGGGCCGCCGTTCTCCTCGCCGATGACGGGGTCGAGCACGGTGAGGGCCGTGTCGAGGTGGTAGAAGCGGGGGTCGACGAGCGTCAGCGTCACGACCTCGCGGCCGAAGACCTCGCTCACCTCGCGGTGGCTGTCGCCGGCGGAGCGGAAGCCGGTGCCGGCCAGGATGACATCTCCGGCGAGCAGGAAGTCGCCCTCGCCCTCGTTGATCTCCTTCGGCATCACGGTGTCGAAGCCGTTCGCGCGGAACCAGTCGGCGAACGCGGGGGCCTCGCCCTGGCGCTGCGCATAGTAGAACGACGGCACATAGGCGCGCCCGCCGATCACGAAACCGCCGTTGGCCGTGTAGACCATGTCGGGGTAGCCGGCGAGCGGCTCGATCAGCTCGACCTCGTGACCGAGCTCGAGGTACAGGTCGTACAGCTTCTGCCACTGCGCGACGGCCTTGGCCGTGTCGGTCGGGTTGGCCGGCTCCATCCACGGGTTGATGCTGTAGTTCACCGTGAAGTGCTCGGGCTTGCACATCAGGTACCGGCGGTGGTGCGCGGTACGGGCCGGCGTGGCGGTGGCGGTCTCAGGCGTCGACATGAGGCTCCTCGGAATCTTCGGTCGCGGCGGACGCTGTCCTGAGGCCCGGCGGTCCTTCGATCCGGCACATCGTGGATGCGCGGAGAAGATGCGACACGGGCACGCCGTCGTCCATTGTCTCACCCGAGGCTGGACGTGGCCATCACGGCGCGGCGCCGGGTCAGATCACCTCTGCGCTCCAGTCGTCCGGGTTGCCGTAGCGGTGGGCGGTGATCGCGATGGCCTGCTCGTGCAGGAACGGCAGCAGCTCGATCCGTCCCGCGGTCGTCACCTCTCCGGCGAAGATCGCCAGATCCGGATCCCCCTGCACCGCCTCGGCGAGCGCGGCGTGCAGGGCAGCGACCTCCTCCGCCCCGCCCACGATGCGCACCCGGTCCGGCCGCGCCGGCGCACCCTCGACAGCGGGTTCCCGCCCGCTCCCATCACGATCCCTGCCGCTCTCCTTGCGGTTCTCCGGCGGATCCTGAGACAGGAGCAGATCGGATCCATCTCGAACGGATCCGTCCGCGGCCGATCCCGTGAACCGCTGGGTCCAGTCCGCGTCGCTCTCCACGAACACCGTGACGCCGGCCTCCCCCAGCACGCGGCGCACCGCGGCGGGCAGGCCGATCGGCGAGGAGAGCGTGAACGCGCCCCCGCCGCGGATCGCCGCGATCGCCACCCGCAGCAGCGCCCGCAGCGGCGCCTCTCCCGTGGCGCGCACGGCCACCGGCACGGAGCGGTACCGGAACAGGTTGCGCTCCACGCCGAGGCGCGAGACGTCGCGCACCCGGCCGAACTCGCGGTCCCAGGCGAGCGCGTCCGAGAGCGCCGCGCGACGCAGCCACTCGAAGGCGGTGTAGTCGAGCGAGGGCTGGGCGGCCTCGATGAGCGCGGTGATCCGCGAGTCCAGTCCGCGCAGGTGCAGGGTCGTGGATCCGGCGCCGCCGGTGTCCCGCCAGGATCCCAGCCCGATGAGGTGGTTCGGCCCGCCCGCCTTGGTGCCGGTGCCCACCGAGGAGCGCTTCCAGCCGCCGAAGGGCTGCCGCTGCACGATGGCGCCGGTGATCCCGCGGTTCACGTACAGATTGCCGGCCTGTACGCGATCCAGCCACAGCGCGAGATCGGCCGGATCCTGGGTGTGCAGCCCCGCGGTGAGCCCGTAGTCCACGGCGTTCTGCAGGTCGACCGCCCGCGCGAGCGTCGGCGCGTGCATGATGCCGAGCACCGGGCCGAAGAACTCCTCGCGATGGAAGCGCGACCCGGGCTGCACGCCGAGGCGGATGCCCGGCGTCCACAGTCGCCCCTCGGATCCGGGGATCTCGCGCGGCTTCAGCAGCCACTTCTCGTCGGGACCGAGTTCGGTGAGCGCCCATTCCAGCTTGCCCTGCGGCGGCTCGATCACGGGGCCGACCTCGGCGCGCGGATCCTCGGGCCAGGCCACCCGCATCGACCGGGCCGCGTCCACGAGCTGCCGCGCGAACCGGCGGGAGCGCCCCACCGGGCCGACCAGGATCGCGAGCGATGCGGCGGAGCATTTCTGCCCCGCGTGCGCGAACGCGCTCTTCACGAGGTCGGCGACCGCGAGATCCAGATCCGCCGACGGCGCGATCACGATCGCGTTCTTCCCGCTCGTCTCGGCGTGCAGCGCCAGGTCGTGCCGCCAGCCGCGGAACAGCGCGGCGGTCTCGAAGGATCCGGTGAGGATGACCCGGTCGACGTCGGGGTGCGCGATGAGCTCCCGGCCGAGCTCGCCCTCGGAGATGTCGACGAACGCGAGCAGGTCCCGCGGGATCCCGGCGTCCCAGAGCGCGGCGGCGATCACGGCCGCCGAGCGCCGCGCCTGCGGGGCGGGCTTGAAGACGACACCGGATCCCGCGGCGAGCGCCGCGAGCACGCCGCCGGCGGGGATCGAGAGCGGGAAGTTCCACGGCGGGGCGACCACGGTGAGCCGGGACGGCACGAACGCGGCCCCGGGGATCGCGTCGAGCTCACGGGCCTTCGCGGCGTAGTACCTCGCGAAGTCGACGGCCTCGCTGACCTCGACGTCGCCCTCGGAGATCACCTTGCCGGTCTCGGCGGCGGCGACCTCGATCAGTTCGGCCCTGCGCGACTCGAGCACGGCGGCGATCCGCAGCAGCACCTCGCCGCGCTCGACCGCCGGGCGCGCACCCCAGGACGCGGCCGCGGTGCGCACGCGGGCGAGGATGCGGTCGAGCTGCTCCGCGTCGGTGACGCGGGCGCTGCGCACGATCCCGTCGCCGGTCGTCGAACCGGGGATCCGGGCGAGGATCTCGCGCGCCCACTCGCGGTTCGCGGGCAGCGCCGGGTCGCTGTCGACGGCGTTGCGGAAACCCGGGGCGCCCGCCGCGATCGCGGACTCGTCCTCGCGCGCGGCGAACACGGCCGTCTCCACGAAGGTGTCGCCGGGATCCACGGCCTCGGCGATCCCGAGCACGGCCTGGGTGAGCGCGGCGGACTCCGCATCCGGATCCGTGGTCAGCGCGGCGGACTCGTGCACCGGGGCGAGCCGGTTCTGCCGGCGGCGCGGGCGTGCCGGCAGTGCGGGGTCGGCGGAGCGCTCGAGCGAGAGCGCGAAGCGGTTGATCTCGCGGTCCAGCGCATCCGGATCCTCGTGCAGCCGGAAGGCGGAGGAGAGGAAGTTCTCGGGAGAGGCCGTCTCCTCGAGACGCCGTACGAGATAGCTGATCGCGACGTCGAACTCGCGCGGTTTCACGACCGGCACGTAGAGCAGCACGTGCCCGACCTCGCGGCCCACCGCCTCGACCTGGCCCTGCGCCATGCCGAGCAGCATCTCGAACTCGATCGGCGCGGATCCGGAACCCGCGCCTGCGGCGCCGGCCCCTTCGACGAGCTCGGGGACCGAAGCGCGCACTCCACGGTCGCCGGCGAGGAGCCACGCGTAGGCGATGTCGAAGAGGTTGTGCCCGGCGATGCCGATGCGCACCGCGCGGACGGATTCGGGCGTGAGCGCCTCGTCCAGGCAGCGCAGGTAGTTCGCGTCGGTGTCGATCTTGGTGTCATAGGGGGCAGGAGTCCAGCCGTGCAGGGCCGCCTCCACGCGCTCCATCGCGAGGTTCGCGCCCTTCACGAGACGCACCTTGATCGGCGCGCCGCCGTGGTCGACGCGGTCCTTCGCCCACGCGGTCAGCTCCTGCAGGGCCGGAAGGGCGTCGGGCAGGTAGGCCTGCAGCACGATGCCCGCCTCGAGATCCTTGAGCCGCGGATCCTCCAGGATCCGCGTGAACACCGCGATCGTGAGGTCGAGATCGCGGTACTCCTCCATGTCCAGGTTGATGAAGGTCTGCGCGCTCTTCGGGCTTGTCGACGCCCACGGATCCCCGGCCGCTGTCAGATACAGCGGCAGCAGCCGCTCCGCGACCTGCTCGACGACCTCGTCGAACGCCCACATCGAGATCCGGCTCACGACCGCGGAGACCTTGACCGAGACGTAGTCGACATCGTCGCGGCGGATGAGCTCGTGGATCCCGTCCAGCCGCCGCTGCGCCTCGTCCTCCCCGAGCACGGCCTCGCCGAGCAGGTTGAGATTGAGCCGGGCGCCGCCCGAGCGCAGCTTCGCGATCGTCGGGGTGAGCTTGGCGGGGCGCGCGTCGGCGATGAGGTGGCCGACCATCTCGCGCAGCACCGTGCGCGCGATCGGCACGGTGGGCGCGGGGAGCCCCTGAGCCACGATCCCGCCCGCACGGACGGCGGCGCGCAGGTACCAGGGCAGGAATCCGGGCACGAGCGGCGCCACGCGGTTGAGCCCGGCGGCCGCGGCCCCCAGGCTCTCGGGCCGCATCACGTCGTCGACGAAGCCGAGCGTGAACGGCAGCCCGTTCGGATCCCGCAGCACCCCGGCGAGCCGTTCGGCAGCGGGATCCGCGTGCGCGGCGGCGGCTTCATCGATCCAGCGCTGGGCGAGGACGACGGCCCGGCGGGCGCGCTCGGTCTCGGCGGCGTTCAGCCACTGCGGCATCGGTTTCCGTCCTTCCCGCCTCGCGCCTTCGGGGTGGGCGCGGAATGCTCCCCTCCAGCATGGCGCTCCTCGCGGCGCGCGGCTCGGCGGCACGCCCTCCGCGCCCCTGTCTGCGCCCTCCGCCGACGCGAGGCTCTCCCTCAGTCCGCCCAGACGCTCGGCGCGGGCGCCTTGGTCGGCGGCAGCGCCGAGGCGGCCGCCCAGTCGTGGATCCAGTCCTCGACGCCCGGCACATCCTCCGGTCGGCCCAGCGCGCCGAAGAACTCCTCGTGCGAGACGGTCCCGCCGGTGCGGCGCAGCATGCGCGCGCGCACGATCACCTTGGCGTACACCTCGCCGTCGACCACGGCCCGGTGCTCCATGAACAGCGCCTTGTCGTCGTGCCCGATGAAGCGGGACTCCACGTCGAAGCGCTGCCACAGCTCGAGCGACTTGCGGAAGGTGATCGTCTCGCTCGAGACCACGGCGTACCAGCCGCGATCCTTCATCGCGTCGAACAGCCCGGTGCGGATCAGCAGATCCCACCGGCCGAGGTCGAACAGGGACAGATACCGGCCGTTGTTCATGTGCCGCAGGATGTCCAGGTCCGTCGGCAGTGTGGTCAGGCGGATCCGCCCGACCGCCGTCGGGGCCAGGGTCTGGCCCCGGCGGGAGCGCCGGCGGGCGGAGAGGATGACGAGCAGAGTGCGCCAGATCACGTTCACACGAGGAGCGTAGTGAATCCGGCATGGATTCCCCTGATCGATTGTCCGAATCCCACAGACGACCGGGAGGCGGAAACGTGCCGGAAATGCTTGTCGTCACTCGATTTCGCGTCCGCGCACGGCGCGCGTAGAGTCGCGATCATGAGCGCCGAAGCCCTTCCCACCGTCACCGTCCGGCCCGTTCGCGATGTCGATGCCGAAGCGCTCGGCCGCGTGCACGCGAAGTGCTGGCACGAGACCTACGACCACCTGATCAGCACCGCGACGCTCGAGGCGGTCTCGCCCAAGCGGCTCGCCGAGCTGTGGACGCACTGGGCCTCCCAGGGCGAGGAGTACCGCATGAGCGCGGCGCTCGTCGACGGCGAGATCGTCGGCTTCGTCGGCTCCGGTCCCGCGCGCGACGAGAACCCCCCGGCGGAGCGCGAGCTCTACTTCATCTACCTCCTCGACGCCTGGCACGGCACCGGCATCGGCCAGCGCCTGTTCGACGCCGCCGTCGGCGCGGGCGAGAACTCCTACCTCTGGGTCGCCGAGGACAACCCCCGCGCGCACCGCTTCTACGTGCGCAACGGCTTCACGCTCGACGGCGCCAGCCAGCAGGAGCCCTTCCTCGGCGAGACCATCAAGGAAGTCCGCTTCGTGCGCTGACCCCGGCTGCGCCCCGCGTCTCTGCGTCGAGGCCCCCTCTGAGCACCCACGCCCCCACAGGCGTGCGCCGCTGAGAGGGGGCCTCGACGCTGCGAGGGGGCGTCAGCGGATCCCGCCACGGAGCGCGATATCGGACTCTCGCCCGATCACGGAGCACGCCTCCATGTCGAGGCCCCCTCTGAGCATCCACGCCCCCACAGGCGTGCGCCGCTGAGAGGGGGCCTCGACGCTGCAGGGGGGCGTCGACGGATCCTGGGCGGGTGGGGTGGCGACGGGATCCCGCTGCTACCGGCCCGACACCTGGCCGAACACCTTCGCGATGGGGGCGATCACGAGCGGTCGCGCGGCGATCCAGCCCCCGGCGATCACCACGAGCGAGAGTACGAACACCCAGAAGCCGGTCCAGGTCACCGCGTCCTGCGAGGCGAACATGTGGTTCAGGTTGCGGAGCATGCCGGTGAGCAGGACGAGCGCGACGTGCACCACGATGAACGCCGTGAAGAACAGCATGGTCGGGAAGTGCACCGCGCGGGCGAGCTCGATGGGATACGCCTTGGAGAGCCCCTCCGCCTTCTTCGGCCACAGCCCCGACATCCGGAACCCCGTGGCGATGGCCACGGGCGCCGCGAGGAACACGATCGTGAAGTAGGCCAGCTGCTGCAGGCTGTTGTAGTTCACCCAGCCGTTCTCGGTCGGCCAGTCGAAAGACACGTACTGCAGCAGCGCGGAGAGAGCGTTCGGGAACACGTCCCAGCTCGTCGGCACGATCCGCATCCACTGCCCTGTGACGAACAGCAGCACCACGAAGATCACGCCGTTGACGATCCAGAGCAGGTCGAGGCCCTGGTGGAACCACAGCGTCAGGCTGATCTTGCCCTTGGGGTTGCCGCGCGGCGTCCAGAACGCCGTGGGACGCTTCTGCGTGCGTACCTGCAGACCCGATCGGATGATCAGCGTCATGAGGAACACGTTGAAGAAGTGCTGCCAGCCGATCCACCCGGGGATCCCGACGGGCGCGCCCGAGGGCAGGTGGTACTCGCCCGGGTAGGTCGTGAGGAAGTCCTGCATGAAGGGCAGGCTGAGGAACGCCCGCACGAGCACGATCGCGGCGCCGGCGAGGACCGCGAGGCCCGCCGCGGCGAACAGTCCGCCGATCGCCTGCAGCCAGGTCGGGCGGAGCTTCGATGCCGCGGGTTCCGCGACGGCGTGGCGCGGTGCCGAGCCGTTCCAGACCGTGCGCGTGAACGGCAGCGCTGCGGACACGTCGGGGCGCGACGCGACCACGGTCGACGGCGCGGCCGTCGCTTCGGAGGCGGTCACCGCCTCGGAGCCGGTCGTCGCCTCGGTCGCAACGGCAGCGGCCTCCGACATCGCGGGGCCGGCCACCTCCGCGGCCGAGAAGGCGACGGTTCCGGCCGGAGGCCAGGGCTCTCCCCCGGCGACGCGCGGCAGACCGCGGCGCAGGGCGGATCCGGTCGTAACGGGAGCGCCCGCGGACACGGGGGCGCTCGACGCGGCCGCCGTCGCGGGACTCGCCGCAGCGGCCTCCGAAGCCTCGATCGCCGAGGCACTCGCGCTGCTCGGCGCCACGGCGGCGGATCCTTCGACGGCCTGGGCGGCCGGGGTCGTGAGGAGGACGGGCGCGGCGCCCGCCGGAGGCCAGGGCTCACCGCCCGCGATGCGCGGCAGGCCGCGGCGCAGGACGGATCCGGCCGCCGCCGCACCGGCGACGTCGCGCGCCGGATCCGCCGACACCGAGACGGACTCCGCTGTCGCGGGAGCGCTCGGAGCGGCGTCCATCTCGACGGCACGCGCATCGGCGGGCGCGGTCGCGATGACCTCGGCGGCCGCCGCGACCACCCCGGCGGGCGGCCAGGCCTCGCCGCCGCGGGTGCGGGGCAGTCCCCTGCGCACGGTCGTCATGACTACTTCTTCCGCGCCCGCAGCGCCTCGATCACCTGCGGCACGACCGTGAACAGGTCGCCCACGATGCCGAAGTCCGCGACGTCGAAGATCGGCGACTCCGGATCCTTGTTGATCGCGACGATCGTCTTGGCCGTCTGCATGCCGGCGCGGTGCTGGATCGCGCCGGAGATGCCGAGCGCGATGTAGAGCTGCGGCGAGACCGAGACGCCGGTCTGACCCACCTGATGGGCGTAGGGGATGTATCCCGCGTCGACGGCTGCCCGGGAGGCGCCGATCGCGCCGCCGAGCTCGTCGGCGAGGTCCTCGACGAGGGAGAAGTTCTCCTTGGATCCGAGTCCGCGGCCTCCCGAGACGACGACCTTGGCACCGCGCAGTTCGGGCCGGGACGAGGCCGCCTCGACGGCTTCGACGGGCTCGCCGGCCGCCGCAGCGGCACCGGACGCCTCGACCGCGAGCGCCTCGACGCGGGCGTCGGCCGCGACCTCCGCGCGCGCGTCGATCGCGCCCTGGCGCACCGTGACCACGGGGGCGCCGAAAGTGGGAGCCGAGTCGGTGAGGAACGCCCCGCCGTAGACGGAGTGGTGGGCCACCACGCCCTCGTCGTCACGGGAGAGGCCGATCGCGTCGACCGACAGCGCCAGGCGCTCGCGCACGGCGAGGCGCGCGGCGGCGTCGCGGCCGGCGATCGAGTTCGAGACGAGCACGGCGTCGGGGCCGACCGCGCGATACGCGGCCTGCAGCGCGTCGAGCACCGGGACGGCGACGGATCCGCCGTCGACGTCCGCCGTGAGCACGACCTGCGCGCCGGCCGCGATGGCGGCGTCGACCGCCGCCTGCGCGGTTCCGGCCGGGGCCGCGACGAGCGCGACCGGGGAGCCCAGCTCCGCTGCGGCGCCGAGCAGTCCCGCGGTCGACGGCGCGGCGGCGCCCGCCGGGGTCACGTCGACGAGGACGAGGATCGCCTTCTCGGGGTATGCCATGCTCACACCAGCCTGTTCTGCGCGAGGAACTCGACGAGCTGCGCTGCCGCATCGCCCTCGTCCGTGATCTTCACACCGGCCGCGCGCGGAGGCTTCTCCGCGACGGCGGTCAGGATCGTCTGCGGCGCCTCTGCGGGATCGGCGCTGACGCCGAGGTCGGCGAGGGAGAGCACCTCGAGCGGCTTCTTCTTGGCCGCCATGATGCCCTTGAAGTTCGGGAAGCGCGCGTCGGGCAGTGCTTCGGTGATCGAGATCACGGCGGGCAGCGGCGCGCTCACCTGCTGGGATCCGAAGTCCGTCGCACGGGTGCCGGTCACGGCGTCCGCGCCGATCGTCACCGCGCTGAGCGCGGTCGCCTGCGCGAAGCCGAGGTGCTCTGCGAGCATCGCCGGGATCACGCCGCCGGATCCATCCGTGGAGAGGTTCCCCGTGATGACCAGATCCGGTTCGCCGCGCCTGATCGCCGCCGCGAGCGTCGTCGCGGTCAGCCCCAGATCGGCGCCGTGCAGCGCCTCGTCGACGACATGGACCGCGGATCCGGCGCCGATCGCGAGCGCCCGGCGGATCGACGCGGTCGCCGACTCCGGTGCCATCGACAGCGCCACCACCTCGGTCCCCGGGTTGGCGTCGGCGTAGCTCAGGGCGACCTCGAGCGCGCGCTCGGCGATCTCGTCGAGGACGACGTCTCCGGCGCCGCGATCAGCCAGACCCGTCTCCAGGTCGAGCTTGCGGTCCCCGTAGGTGTCCGGCACCTCTTTCACCAGGACGAAGATCTTCATCGAGCCTCCTCACGCGACCTTGACCGGCCGGTCCGGCCGCAGGCGGAATCATCCCGGTTACCGGGCGATAACGTGGTGCCAGCGTACCTCAGCGCGGGGGCCGGATCCGACCGTTCCCGACACCGGCGGACACACCCTGGCGCAACCCTCCAACCCGGACGCCGCCCAGCCCGCAGCGCCTTGGCGGAGCACTACGAACACGCCCGCGCGGCGGCTCCCCGCGGATCCGGATCCGATTCCCGCCCCGGTAACGTTCCGATTCCCGCCCCGGTAACGTAGGGGAATGGCCCGTCCGCACCCCCTGCCCGTCGATCCTCTCGCCGAGGCGAAGCGGCAGTGGCTCGCGCACGGCTGGGACCACGCCGCCGACGGCATGTCGCTCGTCACCTCGGTCATGCGGGCCCAGCAGCTCCTGCTCGCGCGGGTGGACGCCACGCTGCGCCCGTTCGCCCTCTCGTTCGCGCGCTACGAGGTGCTGCGCCTGCTCGCGTTCAGCCGCACCGGCACGCTGCCGCTGTCGAGCGTCGTCGCGCGCCTGCAGGTGCACGCCACGAGCGTCTCCAGCACCGCGGACCGGCTGGTCCGCGACGGCCTGATCGCCCGGCACCGCGACCCCCACGACGGCCGCGCCGCACTGCTCGAGCTCACCGAGGGCGGCCGCGAGCTCGTCGAACGCGCCACCGCAGCGCTCAACGACGAGGTGTTCGCCGAACCGGGCATCTCCTCCCAGGATTCGGCGGACCTCGTCGCGATCGTCGCCCGCATGCGCAAGGCGGCCGGCGACTTCGCGGATCCGCGCCCCCAGCCGGATCCGCTCTGATGGGCTCCTTCGTCCTGGAGCGGACGATCGCGGCTCCCGTCGAGCGCGTGTTCGCCCTCTCCCTGGACGTGGGCGTGCACGTCGATTCGATGGCGGCGCACGATGAGCGGATCGCCGACGGCGTGCGCTCCGGCCGGATGGCGGAGGGCGACACGGTGACCTGGGACGCGAGGCATTTCGGGATCCGGTTCCGGATGACCTCGGTCGTGTTCGACGTGGACGAGCCCCGCGCCTTCTCCGACCGGCAGATCCGCGGCCCGTTCGTCGAGTTCCGGCACCGGCACACGTTCGCGCCTCTTCCGGACCTCGAGGCGCACGAGGACGCCCGCGAGGGCCGCACGCTCATGCGCGACGAGATCGTGTTCCGCTCCCCCTTCGGTCCGATCGGCCGTGTCGTCGACGCTCTCGTGATGCGCCGGCATCTCGCCCGGCTCATCGAGCAGCGCAACGACACGCTCGGCGCTCGGGCCGTCGCCGCGCTCTGATCTCGTCCTGCTCGCGGTGCGGACGACGCCGCCGTAGGCTGGCGCGCATGAGCGAACTGCGGATCCGCACCGTCCTCGAACCCTTCGGCCCCGCCGGCGCCATCGTGCTCAGCGATGCGCAGGTCGCCGAGATCAGCACCGCGAAGGCCTTCCCCGTCACGGTGACGATCGGCGAGAGCTCCGCGCGCCTGCGCCTGGGCCGCATGGGCGGGAAGAACCTCATCGGCTTCAGCAAGGCGAACCGCACGGCGATGGGCCTCGAACTCGGCGATGAGTTCGACGCCGTGATCGCCGCCGACACCGCCGAACGCACGGTCGAGGTGCCGGAAGCGCTTTCGGCCGCCCTCGCCGATGCCGGACTCACCGCGGCCTACGAGGCGCTGAGCTTCACGCGCCGCAAGGAGCTGGCGGTCTCCGTCGCAGACGCCAAGCAGGAGGCGACGCGCGAACGCCGCATCGCCAAAGCCCTGGACGAGCTGCGCGGCTGAGGTGCCGCGCCCTCGGGGTCGTTGAGCGAGCCCGGCCGAAGGCCGAGCGAGACGAAACGCGGCGCCCCAGCAGGCACGCGCCCAGCCCAGGAGGATCCGCCGTCAGTCCCCGTCGTAGACGTAGGCGTCGAAGCGGGCGGGGATGTTCATGCGCTGCCACGCGAGCTCTTCGTCGCGGCGGGAGCGATCGCCGGGGAACGCCCGGGCCGTGTGCCGCGGCACCTGCCTGCTGTGCCCGGCGAGGTGCGCGACGGCCACCGCCTGCCCGCACACGCGTGCGGCCGCGACGGCGCTCGGATCCTGCGCCTGGCGTGCGGCCTCATGGCAGGCGAACGCCTTCTCCCGCACGGCGTCGATGTCGAGCTCGCCGCGCAGGAACGCCTCGGCGGCCGCGAGCGCCTGATGCGGGCGGTCGTCATCGGGGCGCTCGGCCTGGAACAGCGGCAGGAGCCGCTCGGCGCAGGCGATGGTCCAGCCGACCAGCTCGCGCCGATCGTCCTCCGAGAGGCGCAGATCCTCGATGTCGGGCAGCGCGCCGTCGGCGAAGAGCGGCACGACGTTCGACGCCGGGTCCTCGGTTCCCGAGGCGTCCTGGCGGGACGGATCCGCGAAGGATCCGAGGGAGTGGATGTCGGCCACGGCGATCACCGGTTCACGAACTGCGGAGGACGCTTCTCACGGAAGGCGGCCATGCCCTCCTTCTGGTCCTCCGTGTCGAACAGGGATGCGAAGGCCTCGCGCTCGATGTCGAGTCCGACGGCGAGCGTGGTCTCCATCGCAGCGTCGAGGGTGGCCTTCGCCGCGATGATCGACGGCAGCGACTTCGACGCGATCGTCTCGGCGAGCGTCGACGCCTCGGCGAGCAGCTCGGCGGTCGGCACGATGCGCGACACCAGGCCCGCGCGCTCGGCCTCCTCGGCGCCGATGATCCGGCCGGAGAGCACGAGCTCGGCGGCCTTGTAGTACCCGACCGCGCGGATGAGCCGCTGCGTGCCGCCCATGCCGGGGATGACGCCGAGGTTCACCTCGGGCTGGCCGAACTTCGCGTTGTCGGCGGCGAGGATGATGTCGCACATCATCGCGAGCTCGCATCCGCCGCCCAGGGCGAAGCCGGACACGGCGGCGATGACGGGGGTGCGCACGGCGGCGAAGTCGCGCCACACGCCGAAGTGGTCGGTCGCGGTGATCTCCGCGGCGGACATTGCCTCCATCTCCTTGATGTCGGCGCCCGCGGCGAAGGCCTTCTCGGATCCGGTGACGACGATCGCCCCGATACCCGGATCCGCGTCGAAGGCGGTGGCCGCGGCCGTAACCTCCTCGGCGACGCGAGAGTTCAGCGCGTTGAGCGCCTGAGGCCGGTTCAGGGTGATCCAGCCGACTCGTCCGCGCTGCTCCGTGAGGATCGTCTCGTACTCGTTCGTGGCCATGCTCATCCTTTCGCCGCACCTTCGTGGCGCTTCCAGTATCTCCGATGTCGGTGAACGAACGGTGTCCCCTCCCGGCGAACCGCGAGACTCCAGCTGGGCGACGAGACTGCGCTGCGAGAGTGCAGTCTCGTCGCCCAGCTGGAGTCTCGCGGTCAGGGATCCTGCGGGTCTGGATCCTGCCGCGTCAGGACGCGTCGCGGATGTCGGTGATGATCCCGGAGAAGTCGCGACCGGCGCCGGGGCCGGCGGCGAACGTCGCGTAGATCTGCTGGGCGAGCCGGCCCATCTGCGCGTCGGTGCCGGTGCCCTCGATCGCCTGCAGCGCGAGCCCCAGGTCCTTCGCCATGAGCGCGCCCGCGAAGCCGGGCTGATAGTCGCGGTTGGCGGGGCTCGTGGGCACGGGGCCCGGCACGGGGCAGTTCGTCGTGATCGACCAGCACTGGCCCGACGCCTGCGACACGACGTCGAAGAGCGCCTGATGCTCGAGGCCCAGCCGCTCGCCGAGCACGAACGCCTCCGCCACGGCGATCTGCGAGATGCCGAGGATCATGTTGTTGCAGACCTTCGCGGCCTGCCCGAGCCCCGGACCGCCGCAGTGCACGATGCGCTTGCCCATGGTCTCGAGCAGCGGGAGCGCGGCAGCGAAATCCTCGTCGGAGCCGCCCACCATGAACGCGAGCGTGCCGTTCTCCGCGCCGACCACGCCGCCGGAGACCGGGGCGTCGATGTTGCGATGCCCCGCCTCGATCGCGAGCTCGTGTGCGGTGCGCGCCTCGTCGACGGCGATCGTCGAGCTCTCGATGAACAGGGTCCCGGGGTCGGCTGCGGCCAGCAGCCCGTCCTGATAGGCCGCGATCACGTGCCTGCCCGCGGGGAACATCGTGATGACGACCTCCGCGCCGGACACCGCGTCCACCCCGAACTGCGCGACGGGCAGCCCCGCGGCGGAGGCGGCGTCGACCGCGGCGGGCACGACGTCGAAGCCGATCACCTCGTGCCCGGCGGCGAGCAGGTTCTTCGCCATCGGAAGGCCCATGTGGCCGAGCCCGAGGAACGCGATGCGCGTCATGATGCGGCCCGCATCGACGCGGATCCGGAGGGGCGCAGCATCTCGCGTCCGACGATGAGTCTCATGATCTCGTTCGTCCCTTCCAGGATCTGATGCACCCGCAGATCACGGACGACCTTCTCGATCCCGTAGTCCTGAAGGTACCCGTAGCCGCCGTGCAGTTGAAGGGCCTTGTTCGCGACGTCGAAGCCGGCGTCCGTCGCGAAGCGCTTGGCCATCGCGCAGCGCATCGTGGCATCGGGGGCCTTCTCGTCGACGGCCTGCGCGCCGTCGCGCACCATGAGCCGTGCGGCCTGCAGGTCCGTGCGCATGTCGGCGACCGCGAACAGGATCGACTGCTTCTCGGCGAGCGGTTCGCCGAACGCCTCGCGCTCGTGCACGTACTGCACGGCGCGGTCCAGTGCCCACTGCGCGCCGCCGATCGAGCAGGCGGCGATGTTGAGGCGGCCGCCGTTCAAAGCGCTCATCGCGATCGCGAAGCCCTGCCCCTCGGACCCGAGCATGCTGGTCGCGGGGATGCGCACGCCGTCCAGGATCACCTGGCGGGTGGGCTGCGCGTGCCAGCCCATCTTCTTCTCCGGCGCGCCGAAGCTCAGGCCCGCCGCGTCCCCGGGAACGAGGAAGGCCGAGATGCCGCGCGCGCCGGGGGCCCCGGTGCGCGCCATCACGATGTAGACGGCGGCCTCGCCGGCGCCGGAGATGAACTGCTTCACGCCGGTCAGGACGTACTCGTCGCCGTCGCGGGTCGCGCTCGTCGCGAGCGCCGCGGCGTCCGATCCCGCGCCCGGCTCGGTCAGGCAGTAGCTGCCCAGCCCCTCCATCGCGATGAGCTCGGGCATCCAGCGCGCGTGCTGCGCGTCCGTGCCGTAGCTGTCGATCATCCAGGCCACCATGTTGTGGATCGAGATGTAGGCGGCGATGGTCGGATCGCCCTTCGCGAGCTCCTCGAAGATCGCGACGGTGTCGACGCGCTCGAGTCCGGTGCCTCCGGACTGCTCGCGCACGTAGATCCCGCCGAGTCCCAGCTCGCCCGCGCGCACCAGGGTGTCGCGCGGGAACAGGTGCTTCTCATCGCGCTCTGCGGCGAACGGGGCGAGCTCGGTCTCGGCGAACTCGCGCACGGCGCCGAGGATGGCGGCGCGCTCCTCGCTGGTCATCGTGATCGGGGTGGCGACGGTGGTCATGTCGTGTTCCTTCTGGTGTTCCTGCGGCGTGCGGCCGGGTCAGTGCATCGTGGGGATGACGAAGCTGGCGCCTTCGCGGACGCCCGCGGCGGGCCACCGCGAGGTGACCGTCTTGGTCTTCGTGTAGAAGCGGAAGGCGTCGGCGCCGTGCTGGTTGAGATCGCCGAATCCGCTGCGCTTCCAGCCGCCGAACGTGAAGTACGCGATCGGCACGGGGATCGGCACGTTCACGCCGACCATGCCGACGTTCACGCGGGCGACGAAGTCGCGGGCCGCATCCCCGTCGCGCGTGAAGATGCCCACGCCGTTGCCGAACTCGTGCTCGGACGCCATCCGCAGCGCCTCCTCGTAGTCGGCCGCGCGGGCGATCACGAGCACCGGACCGAAGATCTCCTCGCGGTAGATCGACATGTCGGTGGTGACCCGGTCGAACAGGGTGGGACCGAGATAGAAGCCCTCCTCATGACCCGGGACGGAGAACCCGCGCCCGTCGGCGAGGAGCTCCGCCCCGGCGTCGATCCCCTGCTGGATGTAGTCGGTCACGCGCTCGACCGCGGCGCGGTTCACGAGCGGGCCGTAGTCCATTCCCGGTTCGAGCGAGGGGCCGACCTTGAGCGCGGCCACGCGCTCGGCGAGCTTCGCCGCGAGCGCGTCGGCCGTCTCCTCACCGACCGGCACCGCGACCGAGATCGCCATGCAGCGCTCCCCCGCCGAGCCGTAGCCCGCGCCGATGAGGGCGTCCGCGGCCTGGTCGAGATCGGCGTCGGGCATCACGACGAGGTGGTTCTTCGCCCCGCCGAAGCACTGGGCGCGCTTGCCGTGCGCGTTCGCGGTCGTGTAGATGTACTCCGCGATCGGGGTGGATCCGACGAAGCCGATCGCGCGCACCCGCTCGTCGGTGAGCAGCACGTCGACGGCCTCCTTGTCGCCGTGTACGACGTTGAGGATCCCCGCGGGCAGGCCCGCCTCCAGGAACAGCTCGGCGATCCGCACCGGCACCGAGGGGTCGCGCTCGCTGGGCTTGAGGATGAAGGCGTTTCCGGCGGCGATCGCGGGGCCCATCTGCCACAGCGGGATCATCGCGGGGAAGTTGAACGGGGTGATCCCGGCGACCACGCCGAGCGGCTGACGCAGCGAGTACACGTCGATGCCGGTGCCGACACCCGTGGAGTACTCCCCCTTGAGCAGATGCGGAGCCCCGACGCAGAACTCGATCACCTCGACGCCGCGCTGGATGTCGCCCTTGGCGTCGTCCAGCGTCTTGCCGTGCTCGCGCGAGAGCAGCGCGGCGAGGTCGTCCATCTCGTCGCGGATCAGCTCGAGGAAGCGCATGAGCACGCGCGCCCGCTTCTGCGGGTTGGTCGCCGCCCACTCGGGCTGCGCGGCCTCGGCGTTCGCGATCGCGGCCCGCACCTCGTCCCCGCTCGCAAGAGGCACTCGCGCCTGGACGGCGCCGGTCGCGGGCTCGAACACCTCCCCCCAGCGTCCCGAGGTGCCGGGGATCGGGGATCCTCCGATGAAGTGAGTGATGTCGCGGACCATCATGTGCTCCTGGTTCTGCGTCGTCGTCGGCGCTGCCTCTGAGAATACATGGTCATCCATCTAGTTAGGAGGGGTTCCATGTAATTCATCGACACCTGTCAGGCCGTTCACCTTCCGGCCACCTTCGACACGTACAACAGACTCTGCGCGGGCTGCGGACGCTGACCGGATCGGGTGCTCGTCTTCCCCGCGCAACGGGATGCGCCCGGCTTTCTCGCACGGGCGCCTACGCGGTCACGAACCGCAGGACCCCCGCCGAATCGGGTCGGCGGGGGTCCTCTCTTCTCTCAGCGGTTCTTCTCCGCGGACGACGCGGTGGCTACTCCCAGGTCACCGTCGGAGCCGCCGCCCCGAAGTCGACCGTCGGGGTGTTCAGGTACCCGCCGAACGTGACCGTGTAGGTCTGCCCGTCGCTGCCCTGCAGCTTCATGTCGACGCTGATCGAGTCGTAGCTGGACACGACCGTGGGCGAGGATCCGCCGGATTCCGGCTTCAGGTTGTCGAGTGCGGCGCTGCCGTCGGCGGTGAGCGTGCGCGCGACCGTCCCCTCCACCGGGCTGGCTCCGGAGAGGTCGATCGCCGTGATGTCCATCCCGCACGGCGTCGCGAGGGTCTTCATCGCCACGCAGGCCTCGACCGCCGAGCGCACGAGCGAGCGGAACTGCGCGACGCCCGCGTCGTTGAGCGCGGTCTTCACGGTGTACAGCGCCGCGGCGTCCTCCGGGGAGACGATCGTGAACGTCGCATCGCCGTCGATCGAGAAGTACTTCGAATCCAGCGCGAGCTCGTAGGTGCCGGGGAAGACATACGCGTCGGTCAGCTTCGCGGTCGGCACGCCGTTGATCGTGGCGTCGAGACCGCTCAGGCTCTGGAAGGAGACCGGACTCACCCCGTTCGCGATCTTCCAGGAGTCCTTGATCCGGTAGGCCTCGTACGCCACGGACGACATCGTCTTGTCGCCGATGCGGTAGGACGCGATGACGGTGGCCGAGTTCTTGCCCTCCCCGCCCTTCGCCACGGAGATGTGACTGATCGGCGCGAGCCTGTTCGACTCCTTCAGCACCTCGTCGGTGAGCAGACCCTTGCTCGGAACGCTCTCCAGGTAGCCGAGCGCGGTCTTCGCGTCACCCTGGGAGACCGCGGCCAGGTAGGCCTTGACCGCGTCAGCGGCCGTGACCGAGGACCGGGTGATCGCGGGCACCACGAGCAGCGCCACGACCAGGATCGCCACGAGCAGCAGTGCGGCGCCGCCGCCGATCAGACCCCAGAGCAGGCCCTTCGAGGACCTGCGAGGCGGCTGCGGACCATAGGGCTGCGCGGGATAGGGCTGGCCGGGCTGAGCCGGATACGACGTCGGCTGCGCACCGTACGGCTGCGTCGGCTGCACACCGTACGGCTGCGTCGGCTGCGCACCGTACGATTGCGTCGGCTGCACACCGTACGGCTGCGTCGGCTGCGCACCGTACGGCCGCTCCGGCTGGGCCGGATACGACTGCCCCGGCTGCGCACCATACGGCGGTGCGGGCTGCGGGAAGGCCCCGTCCGGCGGCGCCGGAGCCGCAGCGGGCGGAGGCGGGGTCGGGTTCTGCGATCCGGATCCGAAATCGAGCTCATGCCCGCCCTGCAGCGGTTCCCCCTCGGTAGCCATGGACTCAGACTAGCGACCGCGCCGACACCGATCGACGGGCAGGGCCCCCTGCACCCGGCAGAACGCGGGCGAGGACCTCCGAGCCCGAGCGGATGCGCAGAAAAGTCTTGACACTTCCCACATGCGAATCTATAAAGAAACTTAGCTATTAGATATTCAGGAGCTGCGATGACGTCCTCCCCCGCCCCCGGCACCCCCGGCTGGCTCGCCCTGCGCAACGATCAGGCGGCGCTCGCCCTCCTCCTCGACGAGGGGCCTCTGACGCGCAATCGGATCGGCGAGCTGACCGGGCTCTCCAAGCCGACCGCGGCGCAGATCGTGGCACGGCTGGAAGAGGCCGGGCTCATCCGCACTGCGGGCGAGCTCTCCGCGGGCCGCGGGCCGAACGCGGTGACCTACGACGTCCGGCTCGACCGCACCCTGGGCGTCGCGATCGACGTCGACGAGACGGTGCTGCGGGCGACCGTCGTCGATGCGCGGGGCTCGCAGCGCCCGGTCGCGACCGTCGCGCTCGACGCCTCGCACCCGCGCTCCGCGGAGGGCGATGTGCGCCGCGCGATCGACGCCGCCTGCACCGCGGCGGGTGTCGAGCCGGCCGCGATCGTCGAGATCGTGATCGGCGTGCAGGCCGCCACGGATCCCGCCGCCGACCGGCTGAACTTCACGGACACCCTCGACGGCTGGCCCATGCAGAACGCGCGCGGCGAACTCGAGGCGGGCCTCGGCATCGCCGTCACGCTCGAGAACGACGTGAACCTCGCCGCGATCGCGGAGCGGGCCGAAGGCGCCGGCGCCGAAGCACCGGGCTTCGCGCTGCTGTGGCTCGGCGAGGGCCTCGGCCTCTCGATCGACCTGGACGGCGCGATCCTGCACGGCGCCACCGGCGGCGCGGGCGAGATCGGCTACCTGCCCGCCCCCCGAACGGCCATGGCGATCGACCCGGATGCGGAGGACCTGCAGGAGCTCGTCGGCGGATCCGCGGTCGCGCGCGCCGCGAGCGCCGTCCTGGGCACCCCGCTCGACTACGCGCACGCGCTCGACGCGCTGGCAGCGCCGGGGCAGGAGCGGATCCTCGCGGCACTCGCGCAGCGCATCGCGTTCGCGCTGACCCCGGTGATCGCGGTGCTGGATCCCTCGCTCGTGATCCTCGGCGGCCCCACGGGCGTCGCCGGCGGAGCGCCGCTGGCCGACGCCGTGTCCGCGGCCCTGCGCGCGTCGTCGAGCTGGAACCCGACCGTGCACACCACCGGTGCCCCCGCGGATGCGGTGCTGCTGGGCGCGCGCCACGTGCTCGTGTCGCGCCTGCGCGCGCGGATCCTGCCCGACTGAACGACCCGGGATCGCCCGGGACCACGGCGAGGGGTCCAGACCCCGTGAACAGAGAGGTTCGCATGAAGAACAGAGAGGTTCCCATGAAGCGCCACACCACGAGACGGCTCGGAGCCGTCGCCGCGATCGCCGTCGCGGGCATCGTGCTCGCCGGCTGCTCCGGCGGATCCGACGCCGCCATCGCCACGAAGGCGCCCGATCACCTGTCCGGCACGGTCACGCTGTGGGAGTTCTTCAGCGACCGGGAAGCGGGCGTCGTGCAGTCCGTGATCGACGACTTCCACAAGAAGTACCCCGGCGTGAAGGTCGACGTGCGCACGGGCCAGGAGGACGACAAGATCATCAAGGCGATCGCCGCCGGCAATGATCTGGACGTCGCGATCTCGGGAGCTGTCGACAACGTGGGCGCCTTCTGCTCCTCGGGGGCGCTGCGCGACCTCACGCCCTACATCCAGCGCGACGGCGTGCAGCTGTCGCAGCTGTCGGACGTCGCGCGCAGCTACACCTCCTTCGACGGCAAGCAGTGCGCGCTGCCGATGCTCGCCGACGTGCAGGGCCTCTACTACAACACCGACCTGCTGCAGGCGGCCGGCTACAGCGCACCTCCGAAGACGCTCAGCGAGCTCGAGGCGATGGCGGTCAAGCTCACGACCTACAACGCCGACGGATCCATCAAGACCCTGGGCTTCAACCCGCTGATGGGCGCCTACGAGAACGCGCCCACCGTCTTCGGCGCCGCCGCCGGAGCCGACTGGATGAAGGACGGCAAGAGCGCGATCGCCTCCTCCCCCGGGTGGAAGGAGCTGATGACCTGGCAGAAGAGCTTCATCGACAAGATCGGCTACGACAAGCTCAAGGCCTTCACGGCCGGCCTCGGCGACGAGTTCTCCGCCGGCCAGGCGTTCCAGACCGGGCAGCTCGCGATGAACCTCGACGGCGAATGGCGCGTCGCGTTCCTCGCCGATCAGGCGCCCGACGTCACGTACGGCGTCGCGCCGTTCCCCGTGCTCGACGGCCACGAGGATCTCTACGGCGGCGGGTACTCCTCCGGCACGATCGCGGGCGTCTCCAAGGCCTCAAAGAACCCCGAGGCCGCCTGGGCGCTGCTGCGCTACCTGACCTTCGACACCGATGCGGTCGTGAAGCTCGCGAACGGCCTGAAGAACGTCCCGACCACGAAGGACGCCCTCGCGTCCTCGAAGCTCGACCTCCCCGCGCAGTTCGGCACGTTCCTCGACATCGCGAAGAGCCCGCACCTGACCTCGATCCCGGCGACCGTGATCGGCAGCGCGAACCAGGTCGCTCTCTCGGGCTACTGGACGAAGTTCCAGTCCGGCGGCGGGGGCGATCTCGACGCAGGCCTCAAGAAGGTCGACAAGGACATCGACGACCAGCTCGCGCTGAGCGAAGGCCCGTGATGACCGCGACCCTCTCTCCGGGGCGCGCGGAGACCCCGCCGCGCGCCCCGGGCGCCACCGTCCGCCGCGGCGGATCCGCCGCCCGCCGGCGCCGCGGGAGCATCGCGCTGATGCTGGCTCCGACGATCCTCGGCCTCGCCGTGTTCTTCGTCTACCCGCTCGTCGCGAACCTGTACTTCTCGTTCACGCGCTACGACCTCGTCTCGGCGCCGCAGTGGAACGGGTTCAGCAACTACGTCTACCTGTTCACGAAGGATCCGCGGATCGTCACGGCCGCACTGAACACCCTGTGGTTCGTGGTGATCCTCGTGCCGGTGCGGATCGTCTGCGCCCTCGCGGTCGCCGGGCTCCTGCTCCGCGCACGCAGCGCCGGCGGGATCTGGCGCACGATCTTCTATCTGCCCGCGCTCGTCCCGCCCGTGGCGTCCGTCGTCGCCTTCGTGTTCCTGTTCAACCCGGGGACGGGCCCGGTGAACCTCGTGCTGAAGAGCCTCGGCATCCCCGGTCCGCTCTGGTTCAACGACCCGGCCCTCGCGAAGCCCTCGCTGGTGCTGCTGGGCGTGTGGGTCATGGGCGACGTCATGATCATCCTGCTCGCCGCGCTCCTGAACGTGCCGCGCGACCAGTACGAGGCGGCGTCGCTCGACGGGGCGGGCGCCCTGCAGAAGGTGCGCTACGTGACGATCCCGTCGATCGCCCCCGTCCTGCTGTTCGCCCTGGTGACCGGCATGATCGCGGCCCTGCAGTACTTCACCGAGGCCGCCGTGGCCTCCGGCGTCGCGTCCGGGCGCTCGGGCGCCGCCTCCGGAGGGCTCGCCGCCGACATCGGCTATCCCGAGGACTCCCTGCTCACGTACACGCAGTGGCTGTACGTGCGCGGGTTCGCCAACTTCCAGCTCGGCTACGCGGCGGCCATGGCCGTGGTCCTGTTCGTCGTCGCGAGCGTGTTCGTGGCTCTGCTGCTGCGCAAGTCGCGGGCCTTCTCACCGGAGGACTTCTCATGACCGCGACCGCGCTCATCACCACGGGATCCGCCCGCCCCGCGCGCCCGGTGCGCGGCGGCCGGCGCATCCTGATCTGGATCGCGGACCACACCGTGCTCTCCGTGCTCGCGGTGCTCTTCCTCGCCCCGATCCTGTTCGTGCTGCTGACCTCGTTCATGTCGAGCCGGCAGACGCTGACCGCCTCGATCTGGCCGCAGCCGTGGGACCTCTCGAACTACGTCCGCGCGTTCACGCAGGTGCCGCTCGGGCTGTGGTTCCTGAACTCCGCGTTCTATGCGGTGCTCGCGACGGCGTTCATGCTGGTCTCCTCGGTGCCCGCGGCGTACGTGCTCGCGAAGATCCGCTTCCGGGGCGCGAACATCATCTTCCTCGCGATCATCGTCGCGATGCTTCTGCCGCCCCAGGTCACGATCGTGCCGGTCTACGTGATGTTCTCCAAGCTCGGTCTCACCGGGACGCTCTGGCCGCTGATCCTGCCGAACCTGCTCGGCGACGCGTTCTCGATCTTCCTGCTGCGGCAGTTCTTCCTGACGATCCCCACCGCCTACGCGGATGCGGCGAGGATCGACGGCAACGGCGAGTGGGGCGTGCTGTGGCGCGTGATGGTGCCGATGACGAAGCCCGGCATCGCCTCGGCCGCGATCTTCCTGTTCTTCAACTCGTGGAACGACTACTTCGGACCCCTCCTGTACGCCTCGGAGAATCCGTCGGCCTGGACGGTCGCCTACGGCCTGTCCACCTTCCACGGCACGCACGGCACCGACTGGGGCACGACCATGGCCGTGACCATGCTCGTGACGATCCCCGTCGTGATCGTGTTCTTCTTCGCCCAGCGCGTCTTCGTCGAGGGCATCAATCTGACCGGCGTGAAGGGCTGACATGAAACTCACCGTCATCGGAGGGGGATCCACCTACACCCCCGAACTCACAGACGGGTTCTCCCGGCTGCGCGATGTGCTGCCGATCGACGAGCTCTGGCTCGTGGATCCGGACGACCGCCGCAGGGAGCTCGTCGCCGGGGTCTCGCAGCGGATGTTCTCGCGCGCAGGGCACCCCGGCCGGATCCGCGCGACCGCGGACCTCGTGGAGGGCGTCGCCGACGCGGATGTGGTGCTGATCCAGCTGCGCATCGGCGGCCAGGCGGCCCGGCTCGGCGACGAGACCTGGCCGCACGAGGCCTGCTGCATCGGGCAGGAGACCACCGGACCCGGCGGGCTCGCCAAGGCGCTGCGCACGGTTCCGGTCGTGCTCGAGGTCGCCGAGGCCGTGCGCCGGCACGCGAAGCCCGGCGCCTGGATCGTGGACTTCACGAACCCGGTCGGGATCGTGACGCGCGCGCTGCTCGAGGAGGGCCACCGGGCGATCGGCCTGTGCAATGTGGCGATCGGCTTCCAGCGCCGCTTCGCGCGCATGCTCGGCGCGGATCCGTCTCTGGTCCGTCTCGAGCACGTCGGCCTCAACCACCTCACCTGGGAGCGCGGAGTGCTGCTCGACGGCGCCGACGCGCTGCCGGAGATGCTGCGGGACCGCCTGCCGGAACTCGCGGACGAGGTCGAGCTGCCGGCGCCGCTGCTGCGGAACCTCGCGATGGTGCCGTCGTACTACCTCCGCTACTACTACGCGCACGATCGCGTCCTGGACGAGCAGCAGCACGAGCAGCCCCGTGCGGAGAAGGTCATGGAGGTCGAGCGGGAGCTGCTCCGGCTCTATGCGGATCCGGCCGTCGACGCCAAGCCCGCGATCCTCGCCGAACGCGGCGGCGCGTTCTACTCCGAGGCTGCGGTGGACCTCATCGCGTCGCTGCTGAGCGACCGCGGCGACGTGCAGGTCGCGAACCTGCGCAACGACGGCACGCTGCCGTTCCTCCCCGACGATCACGTCATCGAGGTGTCGGCCACGATCGGCGCGGCCGGCCCCGTCGCCCTGCCCACAGCTCCCCTGCCTGCCGACGTGCAGGGGCTGATCGGTCACGTCGCGGGCTACGAGCGGCTCGCCCTCGACGCCGCGCGGCACACCGGATCCGCCGCGCGCGGCCGGGAGCTCGTCGAGCGCGCCCTGCTCGCGCATCCGCTCGTCGGCCAATGGGACAAGGCGGAGAAGCTCGCCGACCTCCTGCTCGCGAACAACCGGGAGCACCTGGCATGGGCGCGATGAGCGGCACGGTGGTGCGGACCGGTCCGGAGCGGACGGCGGAGCGCGCCGGAGGGATCGTCGTCGCGATCGACGGCGGCGGGACCAAGACCGATGCCGTCGCCCTCGATGAGACGGGAGCGGTCGTGGCGCATGTGCGGCTCGGCCCCTCGGATGTGCACCCGGGCCGTGAGGGAGATTCGGTCTCCGTCGTGGACGAGGCCGTGCAGCGGGTGCGCACGGAGGCCGGAGGGGCGCCGCTGCTGAGGGTGGGCGTGTTCCTCTCCGGCCTCGATCACGAGGCGGAGGTCGCGTCCTATCGGGCGCGGATCCTTCCGCTGCCGTGGTTCCGCGGCGACGACGGCGTCGACGCGCACCTGGAGAACGACACGTTCGCGCTGCTGCGCACCGGAACGCTCGCCGCGGACGCGGTCGCCGTCGTCTGCGGCACCGGGCTCAACGCGATCGGCGTGCGCGCGGACGGCGCCACGGCACGCTTCCTCGCATGGGGCGCGGTCTCCGGCGACTGGGGCGGGGGCACGGATCTCGGCACCGAGGCGCTGCGCCTCGCGGCGCGGGCGCTGGACGGCCGCGGTCCCGCGACCGTGCTGACCACGACGATCCCCCCTCGGGTCGGCCGGCCCGACCTCGCCGCGCTCATCGCGGACGTGCACTTCGGCCGCCTCGGCGAGGAGCGGCTGTCCGAGCTCGTGCCGGCGGTCTTCGCGGCGGCGGCCGAGGGCGACGCCGTGGCGTGCGCGCTCGTGCAGCGCCAGGCCGGCGAGATCGTCGGGATGGCGGCGAGCGCCGCCCGGCGCCTCGGTCTCGAGCGCGAGCGGATCCCGGTCGTCCTGGGCGGCGGCATGATCGCCGCGCGCCTGCCGCTGCTGCTCGACGGCGTGCGGCAGGGGCTCGCGGAGCACCTCCCGCACGCGGTGCCGACCGTGGTCGACGCCCGCCCCGTCGTCGGCGCGGGGCTCGCCCTGCTCGAGCAGCGCGGCGCGCCGGACGAGGTGCTGCAGCGCGCCCGCACCGCGATCGAGCGGGTGGTGGCCGCCTGACAGGAGCGGATCCGGGGCTCCCTCGGCATCCTGCAACATCCGGGAAACACGGGATGCGTACACTCGGGGACGCCACAAGCACGCACTCCCCCGAAGGACCCACCATGTCCGGTACGCCGTCATCCGCGCCCATCACCGTGTCGATCCGCCGCGAGGTCGACCCCGCCCGCATCGCCGAGGCCACGGCCTGGGTGCAGACGGGGGTGAACCTCGCGAGCTCGCATCCCGGCTTCCTCGGATCCGGCTGGGTGCGCGACGGCGACGACTCGCACCACTGGCACATGCTCTACCGCTTCGCGGACGAGGCGGCCCTCGAAGCGTGGGAGGCGTCGAGCGAGCGCGCCTGGTGGCTGTCGATGGGCGAGGGCTTCGTGCGCAGCGAGCGCACCCGCCGCCGCACCGGGATCGAGGGCTGGTTCGACGAGCCGTCGACCGAGACGATCACGGTGCCCTCCTCGACGGGGACCACCACCGTCATGGTCGCGCCCTCGCCGCCGCGCTGGAAGCAGGCGGTGTCGATCTGGCTCGGCTTCTTCCCGGTGAACCTCGTCTTCACGTACCTGATGAGTCCGGTGCCCGGCTGGAACGGCCTGCCGATCTGGCTGCGGGTGCTCGCGACCACGATCGTGCTGACCCCGATCATGACGTACTGGGTGCTGCCCTGGGTGACCCGCACCCTCCGCCACTGGCTGAACCGCTGACCCCCGGGCCGCTCGACGACCGGGGGCCGAGGAGATCCGTCACACGTCGATGTGACGCTCCGGCACCCCGTCGTAGGCCGACAGCGGGCGGATCAGGGCGTTCGACGCGGCCTGCTCCATGACGTGCGCGGTCCAGCCCGTGACCCGCGACGCCACGAAGAGCGGCGTGAAGGTCAGCGTGTCGAAGCCGATGAGGTTGTACGCCGGACCGGAGGGATAGTCCAGGTTCGGGTGGATCCCCTTGCGCGCGACGAACTCGTTCGCGAGCGTCGTGTACAGCGCCTCGACATCGGGACGGTCGTAGTGCGCAACGAGCGTGTCGAGCGCCGCCTTCATGGTCGGCACCCGCGAGTCGCCGTTCTTGTAGACGCGGTGCCCGAAGCCCATGATCTTGCGCTTCTCCGCGAGCGCCGTGTCGAGCCAGGCGTTCACGTTCGACGCCTCGCCGATCTCGTCGAAGATGTGCAGCACCGCCTCGTTCGCGCCGCCGTGCAGCGGTCCCTTGAGCGCGCCGATCGCTCCGACCACGGCGGAGTACAGGTCGCTCAGGGTCGAGGTGATGACGCGCGCGGTGAAGGTGGATGCGTTGAAGGAGTGCTCCGCGTACAGGATCATCGAGCGGTTGAACGCATCGACGACGACCGGATCCGGCTCGGTGCCGAACGTCATCCAGAGGAAGTTCGCGGAGTAATCCAGGTCGTCGCGCGGGGCGATGAGGTCCTCCCCGCGACGGCGGCGCTGCCCGTAGGCGACGATCGCGGGGAGCGCGGCGAACAGCCGGATGCTGCGCTCGAGGTTCTGCTCCGGGGTGCCGCTCGCGTCGAGCACGGATCCGGATCCGACCGCGTCCGAGGCGCCGAGCAGGCTCACCGCCGTGCGGATCTCGTCCATGGGGTGCGCCTCGACCGGCACGAGGTCGATCGCGGCCTTGACGTTGGCGGCGAGCGCGCGGTGCGCACGCTCGGTCGCACGCAGGGCCGCCAGCTGTTCGGCCGTCGGCAGCTCGCCGTTCCAGAGCAGGTAGGCGACGGCCTCGAACGGCTGGGTCGCCGCGAGCTCCTGCACGGGATAGCCGCGGTAGAGCAGGCTGTTCGTCTCGGGGTTGACCTTCGAGATCGCCGTCGTGTCGACGACGACGCCCGCGAGGCCCTTCTTGATGTCGGGATCGCTCATGTCACTCCTTCGTGTGCGTGCGGTGTCCGAGCGGGGCTCAGAGACCGAGCTCCTTGTCGATCGTGAAGTTGAAGACGTTCGTGTCGAAGTGGTTGTACGACTCGTAGTCGATCAGGTCGTACAGATCCGCCCGGTGCTGCATCTCGCCGAGCGCGGAGGTCAGACTCCCCTCCTCGTTCAGCGTATCCAGCGCGCGCCCGGTCGCACCCATCGCGATCCGCAGCATCGAGACCGGCCAGATCACGATGCTCACGCCGGCGCTGCGCAGTTGCTCGGTCGTGAAGAGCTCGCTCTTGCCGAACTCCGTCATGTTCGCGAGGATCGGCACGTCGAGCGCGGAGGCCATCCGCTCGAACTCCGCCAGCGTGCGCATCGCCTCGGGGAAGATCGCATCCGCCCCGGCGTCGACGAGGGCCTTGGCCCGGTCGACCGCGGCGTCCATGCCCTCCACCGCGCGGATGTCGGTGCGCGCCATGATGAGGAAGTTCGGATCCCGCCGGGCGTCGACCGCGGCGCGGATCCGCTTGGTCGCGGTGGACTCGTCGACCACGGCCTTGCCGTCGAGATGACCGCAGCGCTTGGGGTTGATCTGGTCCTCGATGTGGGTGCCCGCAAGGCCGGCATCCTCGAGCGTCTGGATCGTGCGGGCCACGTTCATGGGCTCGCCGAAGCCGGTATCGGCGTCGATGATGGCCGGCAGCTCGGTCATCCGGGCGATCTGCTGCCCCCGCCCCGCCACCTCGGTGAGGGTCGTGAGGCCGATGTCGGGCAGCCCCAGGTCCGCGGACAGCACGGCGCCGGAGATGTAGACGCCGTCGAAGCCCTTGCGCTCGATCAGCCGGGCGGAGAGCGGATTGAACGCGCCGGGGAAGCGCAGCAGCTCGCCCGCGGCGAGGCGCTCGCGAAGGATCCGCCGCTTCTCCGCGGCCGGTGTGGTGGCGTACAGCATCAGTCTCTCCTCAGTCCTTCCTCAGTGGCGCCGCGACCGTGTCCCACTTCTGGCTCGGAATCTGCGGGATCCCGAGCCGGAAATGGGACATCACGGGGCCGAAAACGGGACACGGTCGGTCAGAACAGTCCCTTGGGTGCCGGCGCCGCGGCGAGGACGCCGGGGGCGGCGGCGATCGAGAGTTCGGCGACCTCCTCCGCGGTGAGCTCGGGCAGGCGCTGCACGAGGGCGAGGAACCGTTCGATCTCGGCCGGCTCGAGCACCGGCTCCGCGAGGATCCGGAACTTGCGGATGTAGTCCTCGCGGGCGAACGGCCGCGCACCCAGCGGATGTGCATCGGCCACGGCGATCTCGTCCGTCACCGTCTCGCCGTTCGTCAGGTGGATCTCGACGCGCCCGCCGAACGCCTTCTCGGCCGGGTCGATCGAGTGGTAGCGCCGGGTCCACTCCGGGTCCTCGGCGGTGGTGATCGAGTGCCAGAGGGCGACCGTGTCCTCGCGCTGCGCGCGCTCCGGGGCGTACGAGTCGACGTGGTGCCAGGTGCCGTCCTGCAGGGCCACCGCGAAGATGTACGGGATCGAGTGGTCGAGCGTCTCGCGGGACGCGTGCGGATCGTACTTCTGCGGGTCGTTCGCGCCGGATCCGATCACGTAGTGCGTGTGGTGGCTGGTGTGGATCACGATCGAGGAGACATTCGCCGGATCCGCGAGCTCGGGGCGCTCGTTGTGCAGCTTCCGGGCGAGGTCGATCCAGGCCTGCGCCTGGTACTCGGCCGAGTGCTCCTTCGTGTAGGTGTCCAGGATCGCGCGCTTGGATTCGCCGGTCACGGGCAGCGGCACGTCGTAGGAGGCGTCGGGGCCGTCCAGCATCCAGGCGATCACGCCGTCCTCGCCCTCGTAGATCGGGCTCGGCGAGGTCTCGCCGCGCATCGCCCGGTCGACGGCCTCGACCGCCATCTTGCCGGCGAAGGCGGGGGCGTGCGCCTTCCACGTGGAGATCTCGCCCTTGCGGCTCTGCCGCGTGGCGGTGGTGGTGTGCAGCGCCTGCCCGACGGCCTGGTAGATGGTCTCGACGTCGAGGCCGAGCAGGGTGCCGATGCCGGCGGCGGCGGAGGGACCGAGGTGCGCGACATGGTCGATCTTGTGCGCGTGCAGGCTGATCGCCTTCACGAGGTCGACCTGGATCTCGTAGCCGGTCGCGATCCCGCGGACGAGAGCGCGGCCGTCGGCGCCGACGTGCTGCGCGACGGCGAGGATCGGCGGGATGTTGTCGCCGGGGTGCGAGTACTCGGCGGCGAGGAAGGTGTCGTGGTAGTCCAGCTCGCGCACGGCGACGCCGTTCGCCCAGGCGGCCCACTCGGGGCTGGTGCGGCGCTCGAGCGCACAGCCGAACACGGTGGATCCGGATCCGTTCACCGAGACAGGGTGGTCCAGCGCCTGCTGACGGGCGGCGCTCACGGGGGCGCGGGTGAGCGAGGCCGCCGCGACGGACGCGTTGTCGATCACGCGGTTGATGATCATGTCGACGACGTCGGCGTCGACCTCGACCTCATCGGCCGCGATCTCGGCGATGCGCCAGGCGAGCTGGCCCTCGCGCGCCAGCTGCTCGTCGCTGCGGTGCACGCGGAGGTGGTGGGTGACGGTCATGCTCTGGCCTTCTTTCCTTCGGTCGTGGAACGCGCGTTCGGAGTCGTGGAGCGAGCTCCGGCGGAGCCGGTGCTCGTCGAGTGAGCCGAAGGCGAATCGAAACGCAGAGACGAAACGCCGTGCTCTTCCGCGTGCAGCGAGTCGAGGATGCTCGCGAGCGCGTTGTGCAGGTGGACGTGGGTGGCGTGCGCGGCGAGGTCGCCGTCTCCGGATCCGATCGCCTCCGCGATCAGCCGGTGCTCGCCCGCGCTCGCGGCGAGGCGTGCGGGCTTGTCCCGCGCCATCCGGCGCACGCGCACGAGATGGGTCCGCACCGTGCGCAGCGCGGCGGTGAGGTAGTCGTTGCCGACGGCGGCGTCGAGCGCCTCGTCGAAGCGGGCGATGAGCGCGTAGTACTGCGCGCGCCCCTCCTCGTCCCCGAGCGACTCGGCGGCGTGCGCGAAGCGGGTGGCGAGTTCCGCGAACTCCGCGCGGTCGGCTGCGGACGCGGCGGCCCGCGCGGTGCTCTCCTCGAGCGCGCGACGCAGCGCGAACAGGTCGCGGATGTCGGCCGCGTCGATCGCGGCGACCACCGTGATGCGCGGCGAGAGCTGCTCGACGAGGCCGTCCGCCGTCAGCCTGCGCAGCGCCTCGCGCAGCGGCGTGCGGCTCACCCCGAGCCGCTCGGCCTGCTCGACCTCGGCGAGCACGGTGCCGGCGGCGAGGGATCCGGACTGGATCTCCTCCAGTAGCGCACGGTAGGCGAACTCGCCCGCGCGCATCCCCTCGGCGACGATGGTCATGTCGCTAGTGTATCCATAATCGACCAAATGTCACCCTGGAAAGGGAGAAAAGGGGCGTTGTGGATACACAGCGTCACCCTCGCGCGGCTATCCCCTCCCAGAGCAGCGCCAGGGCCGCATCGGCGACGTCCCCGGTCGGCTCACCGTCGAGCAGTCCGCCCGAGCCGATCGTCGCGATGCCGTGGACGGTCGCGAAGGCCACGGTCGCGATACGCGCCGGATCCCCCTCGACGATCTCCCCGGCGCTCTGCCCTTCGGCGACCAGAGCGACGGTCAGAGCCATCGCCTCCCTGCCCGCGACGAGCACGTCGGCCGACGCCTCGACGTCGCTCTCGGTCTTGTGGGCGAACATGAGCGCGAGCAGCGCCGGATTCTCCTGAGCGAACGCCAGATAGCTCGCCACCAGGGCCCGCAGACGATCGCGCACCGGGGTCGCACGCGCGGCGGCGATCACCCTGAATCCCGCGGAGAGACGGGCGAAGCCCTCCACCGCCAGCGCGTCCAGAAGGGCACGCCGATCCGCGAAGTGCTTCGCCGGCGCCGCGTGACTCACCCCGAGTTCACGCGCGAGCGCCCGCAGGGACAGACCGTCCGCCCCGACCTCGCCGAGGGCGCGCTCGGCCGCACCGAGAAGCTCGGCGCGGAGATTCCCGTGGTGATACGACGCGGCAGCGGACACGGGTCGAGCCTATCGTGAAGTAGTCATTGACAACATATGGTGTCAGTGCCTACATTGAGGGAACACCCCCTCGAGATCACACAGAACGGATCCACCATGCCCCTCGACCTTCACGGCACCACCGCCCTCGTCACCGGCGCCAGCTCCGGAATCGGCGTCGAGATCGCACGAGCCCTCGCCGTGCGCGGATCCGATCTCGTGCTCGTCGCCCGCCGCGAAGACCGCCTCCAGTAGGTGGCCGCCGAACTCGCCGCGGCGCACGGCATCACCGCGACGGTGATCCCCGCCGACCTCGCCGCGCCCGGAGCGGGCGCCCGACTTGTCGCCGACCTCGCCGCGCGCAGCCTGCACGTCCACACCCTCGTCAACAATGCAGGCTTCGGCACCTACGGGCCGTTCGGGACGATCCCCCTCGCCCGCACCGCGCAGGAGATCCAGCTCAACGTCGGCACCCTGGTCGAGCTCACCTCGGCGCTGATGCCGCAATTGATCGCCTCTCAGGGCATCGTCCTCAACCTCGCATCGACCGCCGCCTTCCAGCCCACGCCGGGGATGGCGGTCTACGGCGCGACCAAGGCGTTCGTGCTGAGCTTCACGGAGGCGCTCTGGCGGGAGACCGAAGGCACCGGCATGCGCGTGCTCGCGGTCTGCCCCGGTGGCACCGATAGCGAGTTCGGCGCCGTGTCCGGAACGACGGCCAGCCCCGCCGAGTTCGGCAAGCGGCAGAGCGCCGCGGACATGGTCGCCGAGGCGATGCGCGCGCTCGAGACCACGAACGCGCCGAGCATGGTCTCCGGCACCCGCAACCGCGCGCTCGCACGCCTGGTCCGCCTGTTCCCGCGCCGTACGGCCGTGGCCGTCTCGGATCGCGTGATGGGCCGCCCGCGGGTGCGGGCGGGTCAGGTCGCCTCCTCGGTCGCGGGGTCCGCCCACTGAAGGAGCGAGCCCCTCGGCCCGAGCTCGGGTCGAGAGGCTCAGGATCCGGAACCTCAGATCGTCGCGACCGGCTCCGGGACCGCATCCGGCTGCACCTCGTCGACGACGGGCTCGCCGAGCTTGACCAGCACCACGCCGACGAGCACGAGCGCACCTCCGAACGCCTGCAGCAGATCGGGCAGCTGCCCGAGGAACAGCCAGCCGAACAGCAGCGCGGCGATCACCTCGGAGAGCGCCACGAACGACGCGAAGCGGGATCCGAGCCGCCGCGTCGACACGATGCCGAGCACGTAGGCGAGCGCGGTGGCGATCACGCCGACGGCGAGCACGGGCACGAACCACGGCAGCGTGCCGAACCGGTAGGTGACGTCATGGGCGTTCCAGGCCATCGGCAGGATCCCGGTCGCACCCGCGACGCTCAGTCCGATCGCGCCGATCAGCAGGCCGAGTCCGGCGAGCGCGATCGGGGGCAGGCCGGTGTCGCTGCGTCCGGAGAGCAGGAAGTAGGTCGCGGCGCCCACCATCGCGCCGAGCGCCCACAGGATCCCCACCGGGTCGATCCTGGATCCGGTGAAGATCTCCAGCATGAGAACGAGCCCGATGAACGCGACGACCGCGCCGATCATGCCCCGCACGCCGGGACGCTCTCCGCGCCGGAGCCAGAGCCAGAGCACGACCGCGATCGGCGCCGTGTACTCGATGAGCAGCGCGAGGCCGACGTCCATGACGGCGACGGCCTGGAAGAAGCACAGCTGCGCGGCCGTGACCGCGAGGAGTCCGTACACGACGATCATTCCCGCGTGCTTGCGGACGATCCCCCAGCGGCCGCGCAGGGCGAGCAGCGTCGGCACGAGCAGGACGAGCGCGGCGACCCACATGCGCACCGTGACCGCGGCGCCAGGACTCCACCCGGCGTCCATGAGGCCTCGGGCCCACGCGCCGCTCATCCCGAAGGAGAGCGCCGCGCCGAGAGCGAAGACGAGTCCGGAGCGCATCCCGGTCGCGCGCCTGTCATTCGCCACTGTGCTCATGACATGTGACGCTACTCCGGGAGGATGTAAGGTGTCAACATGATCTTCACCGATGACACCGAGGAGACCCTCCGGGCCGCCGTGTGGCTCGTGAACTCGGCAGAGGATCCCGACACGCTCACCTCCCTGAGCGATGAGGCGGCCTTCCTGGGTCAGTTCGGTTACACCGGGCGCATCGACCGCGACGAGGCGGAGCTGGCCGGCCTCCGCGCGATCCGCCCGCAGCTGCGCACGATGCTCCTCGCGCCCCGCGACGACATGGCCGCCGCCGTCAACGAGGCCCTCGCCGGCGTCTCCCTCGCGCCGCGCCTGGCCCGGCACGGCGCCGTGGACTGGCACCTGCACGCGGTGGCCGACGATCACCCGCTGCCCGAGCGCGTGATCGTGGAGACCGCGATGGCCCTGATCGACGTGATCCGCGCCGAGGAGGGATCCCGCATCTCGGTCTGCGCCGACGACACCTGCGAAGCCCTCGCGCTCGACCTGTCGCGCAACCGCTCCAAGCGCTACTGCTCCACGGTCTGCGCCAACCGCAACGCCGTCGCCGCCTACCGAGCCCGCCGCGCCGAGGCGTAGCCCTCGCCCCGCGGCGGGACCAGGCTCGCGCCGCCCCCGTTGCCGCTCCCACTCCCGTTGCCGCTGCTGCTGCTGTTGCCGCTCCCGCCCCTCCTTCCGAGTCGTCCCCAAGAGCGCACGCCATAGCGTCCGCTGGCGGGGACGACGCGGTTGTGGGAGCACTCCACTTTCGAGTCGCCCCCGTGAGCGCACCCCATGGCCTCCGCTGATGGGGACGACTCGGAGGTAGGAGGGCGGGCACGGAGCGGGCACGGGGCCGGCACGGGCGAGCGTCGGTAGGCCCGGCTACCCTCGTGACATGACCTCCGACTGGACCGGATCCGCCATCGCCCTGCTCGAGGCGGACGGGAACCGCAGCGCCGACACGCACCTGCACGTGTTCCCCCTGCCCGCGGAATGGGGCATCGACCTCTACCTCAAGGACGAGTCGGTGCACCCGACCGGATCCCTCAAGCACCGGCTCGCCCGGTCGCTGATCCTGTACGGCCTCGTCAACGGGCGCATCCACGAGGGCACGACGCTGGTCGAGGCCTCGAGCGGATCCACCGCCGTGTCCGAGGCGTACTTCGCGCGGATGCTGGGCCTGCCGTTCGTGACGGTCGTGCCGCGCTCGACCAGCCAGGAGAAGATCGACCTCATCGAGTTCTACGGCGGACGCTGCCATTTCGTCGACTCCGGAGCGGCCATGTACGCCGAGGCCGAGCGCCTCGCCTCCGAGTGCGGCGGGCACTATCTCGACCAGTTCACCTACGCCGAGCGCGCGACGGACTGGCGCGGCAACAACAACATCGCCGAGAGCGTCTTCAGTCAGCTGCGCCGCGAGCGGCATCCGATCCCGAGCTGGATCGTCGTCGGCGCGGGCACCGGCGGCACGAGCGCGACCTTCGGCCGCTACGTGCGCTACCGCTGCCACGACACCCGGATCGCGGTCGTGGATCCCGAGGGCTCGGCGTTCTTCGGCGGCTGGCGCAACGGGGATCCGTCGTTCACGACCGGCACCCTGAGCCGGATCGAGGGCATCGGGCGTCCGCGCGTCGAGCCCTCCTTCGTACCGGGCGTCATCGACGAGATGATCCCCGTCCCCGACGCCGCGTCTGTCGCCGCGATCCGACTGCTCAAACAGCGCACGCTGCACTGGGCCGGCGGATCCACCGGCACGAACCTCGTCGGCGCGTTCCAGCTGATCGCCCGGATGCTGAAGGCGGGCGAGCGCGGCAGCGTGGTCACCCTCATCTGCGACGGCGGCGCCCGCTACCTCGACACCTACTACTCGGACGACTGGGTCGCCGCCCAGGAGTGGGACCTTGCGCCGCATCGCGCGCGCATGGAGCACTTCCTCACGACCGGGGAGTGGATCGAGGACTGAGGGCGCGGGCCGCGCCTCGCGCGCGTCGCGATCCGGGAGTGACCCCGCGGACCCCGGTCGCTACGCTGGCGACATGACCACGCTCATCCTCACCGTCGTCGGATCCGACCGTCCTGGCCTCGTCGCGACCGTCGCGCACATCGTCGACGAGCACGGCGGCAACTGGGAGAACAGCCGGCTCGCGGAGCTCGCGGGCACGTTCGCCGGCGTGATCCAGGTGTCGGTGCCCGTCGAGCGGGTCGAGGAGCTGCGCGCGTCGCTGCACGGCCTCGACGGCCTGCTCACGATCGCCGTGCACGCCGGATCCGGGGCCGAGGCGGCCGAGGCCGCGCAGGAGCTGTCGATCCAGGTGCTCGGCAACGATCGTGCAGGCATCGTGCGCGAGATCTCGAGCGTGCTGAACGCCCACGCCCTGAGCATCGAGAGCATGACCACCGAGACGCGCGACGCGGCGATGGCGGGAGGGCGCCTGTTCGAGGCATCGGTCGTCGCGCGGGTGCCCGCCGACGCGGATCCCGAGGCCCTGCGCGCGGCCCTCGAGCAGATCGCGCACGACCTCCAGGTCGACATCACGGTCGGCTGACCCGCCTACACAAAACCGCGAGACTCCACCTGGGCGACGAGACTGCACCTCAGGTGTGCAGTCTCGTCGCGGAGATGGAGTCTCGCGGTCAGGAAGGCTCAGCCGGACCAGGCGGGGCCGGTTCGGACCGGGCGAACCGGTTCAGACCAGGCGAGCCTTCGGGGAGACCTCGTAGGTGTCCTCGGGGTCGTCGTTCACGACGCCGGCGAGAGCCGCGTCGATCGCGGAGAGGGTGTCGGCGTCGAGCACCACGCCGGACGCCTTGACCGTGTCGGCCAGCTGCTCCGGGCGGGAGGCGCCGACGAGCGCTGCCGCCACGTTCTTGTTCTGCAGCACCCACGCGATCGCGAGCTGCGGCATCGTCAGGCCCGCATCCGCCGCGATCGGCTTCAGCCGCTGCACGGCGGTGAGGATGTCGTCCTGCAGGAAGCGCTGGATGAAGTGCGCGCCCGAGTGCGGATCCGTCGCGCGCGAGCCCTCCGGCACGGGCTGGCCGGGCAGGTACTTGCCGCTCAGCACGCCCTGGGCCATCGGCGACCAGACGATCTGCGAGATCCCCAGCTCCTCCGAGGCCGGCACGACCTTGCCCTCGATCACGCGGTGCAGCATCGAGTACTGCGGCTGGTTCGAGATGAGCTGCACGCCGAGCTGCGTGGCCAGGGCGTGCCCCTCCCGGAGCTGCTCCGCAGTCCATTCGGAGACGCCGATGTAGAGCGCCTTGCCCTGACGGACGATGTCGGCGAACGCCTGGAACGTCTCCTCGAGCGGAGTCTCGTGGTCGAAGCGGTGCGCCTGGTACAGGTCGACGTAGTCGGTGCCGAGGCGCTTCAGGGATCCGTTGATCGACTCGAGGATGTGCTTGCGGCTGAGGCCGGTGTCGTTCGGGCCCTTGGGGCCGGTCGGGAAGTAGACCTTGGTGAAGATCTCCAGGCTCTCGCGGCGCTGGCCCTCGAGAGCCTTGCCGAGCACGACCTCCGCGGCCGTGTTCGCGTAGGTGTCCGCGGTGTCGAACGTCGTGATGCCGGCGTCGAGAGCGGCGTGCACCGTCTTGACCGCGGCGGCGTCCTCGACCTGCGAGGCGTGCGTGACCCAGTTGCCGTACGTGATCTCGGAGACCTTCAGACCGCTGTTGCCCAGGTATCGGTAGTTGACCATGGCTCCAGCGTAGGGGCGCCCGCACAGGTCGGGATCCGGATCCGTCATCCGGACACGGGTGCTCCCGTCACCGTCACTCCGCCATCTGCTTGCGCAGCCAGTACTCGGTCTGCGCGACGTGCCACCCGGCCGCCGCCGACGCCGCGGCCGGATCGCGCGCGACGAGGCCCCGTGCGATCGCGCGGTGACCGGCGTCGGAGAGCACCTTGAGCTGCGCCGCATCCGCGTCGTCGAAGATCCGGTACTGCCGGGTGCGCGAGCGCAGGACCTCGAGAAGGCTCGTCAGCGCGGCGTTGCCGGCGAGCTCCGCGATCCGCATGTGGAACTCGTGGTCCAGCCTGGACGCCTCATCGTGGTCGGGACAGTCGGCGATCCGCTCGACGAGGTCGGCCAGCTCCGCCAGCATCGCATCGTCCGCCCGCGCCGCGGCGATCGACGCCGCGTGCGCTTCGAGCGGGCGGCGGATCTCGACGAGCTCGAGGATCGCATCGAGGGGCAGCACGTCGACGGTGAGCGAGAGACCGCGGATGAGGTCGGCGGGCCGGAGCGTGCTCACGTAGCTGCCGGATCCGTGCCGGGTCTCCAGCACGCCGAGGGCGGCGAGCATGCGGATCGCCTCGCGGACCGAGCCGCGCGACACCCCGAGCTGCTCGCACAGCTCGCCCTCGCTGGGCAGCTTGTCGCCGGGGCGCAGCTCTCCGTCGGCGACGAGGGCGCGCAGCCCGTGCAGCGCGGTCTCGAGTGCGCTCATGGTTCCCTCCCTGGGTGAGTCCTCTCACGAGTGTGGAGCACGGCCAGGTTCGAGGATAGTCGTCAGACGACTTTGGTCCAAAAGTCGCCTCTCGCTGGCCATGGCGACACTTCTGTGCCAATGTTGTGCGACAAGTTGATCTGCTCGCTTCGATACCCCCTCAAGGATGAGACGTCATGGACGACCCCCGCACGGCCGCCCGCATCGCCCCGGTGCCCCTCCTGTCATATGACAGGGCACGGGATGCCTGGCCCCTCGATCCCCGGATCGTGCATCTGAATCACGGGTCCTTCGGCGCGGTGCCGAGCGAGGTCGTGGCCCTCCAGGACGCGCTGCGACACGAGGCCGATCTCAGCCCGATCGGCTGGTTCCCGCGGATCGCGGAGAAGGTCCAGGCCGCCCGCGCCGAGGTCGCCCCGTTCGTCGGCGCCGAGGCCGCCGACACCGCCTTCGTTCCGAACGCCTCCGCCGCCGCCACGGTCGTCTACAACGCCCTGCAGCTGGATCGGGATGACGAGATCCTCGTCACGGACCACGGCTACGGCGCCGTGACCATGGGCGCGGCCCGCCTCGCCCGCCGGTTCGGCGCACGCCTGCGCACGGTCGCCCTCGGCCTGCTCGACGACGCCGAAACGGTCGTCGCGCGCTTCGCCGAGGAGATCGGCCCGCGCACACGGCTCATCGTCGTCGACCAGATCACGTCCTCCACGGGCAGGCGCTTCCCCACCGCCGAGATCACCGCCCTCGCCCACGAGCGCGGCGTGCGGGTGCTCGTCGACGGCGCCCACGCCCCGGGTCTGATCCCCGATGCGGCGATCGCGGGGGGCGGGGACTGGTGGTTCGGCAACATGCACAAGTGGCCGTGCGCACCTCGCGGATCCGCCCTGCTCGTGACGCAGGCACCCGACCGCGACGAGCTCTGGCCGCTCATCGACTCCTGGGCCGCGACCGATGCCTACCCCGTGCGCTTCGACACGCAGGGCACGATCGACGCCACGACCTACCTCGCCACCCCCGCCGCGATCGCGTTCATCGAGCGCGAGCACGGCTGGGAGCGCGCCCGGGACACGATCTCCGAGATCGCGGACGCCGGCGCCGGGATCATCGCGGAGGCCTTCGAGCGCGCGGCCGACGAGCCGGCGCTCGTCGACCTGCCCATGCCGGTCCCCTCGATGCGCCTGATCCGGTTGCCGCTCGGCATCGGCCGCACCCGCGAGGAGGCCGACGATCTGCGCATGCGCCTGTTCGACGAGGTCGGCGTGGAGACCGCCTTCACGAGCTTCGCCGGCGCCGGCTACTTCCGCCTCTCGGCGCACCTCTACACCGAGGCCTCCGACTTCGAGGCGTTCGCCGAGCGCTGCGTGCCCCGGATCCTCGAGCTCGCCGGGCGCTGACCCGGTCCCCCCCTCCCCCCGCACCATCCCTGCAACACCCCAATGAAAGGAAGCCCCATGGTGAAGCGCACCCGATTCGCCTCGATCGCCGGGGTGGGCATCGTCGCCCTCCTGGCGCTCAGCGCCTGCTCCGGCGGAGCGTCGAGCGGAAGCGGATCCGCCGACGGCAAGGTCACCCTCCAGATGGTGGAGAGCCTGACGAACCCGGACCGCACCAAGCTCATCCGCGGCCTGCTCGACGACTTCCAGAAGGCCAACCCGAACATCACCGTCAAGCTGGTCTCGCCGCCGACCGAGCAGGCCGACACGACGATCCAGCAGATGCTGCAGTCCGGCAAGGGCATCGACGTGCTGGAGACCCGCGACATCACGGTCGGCCCGTTCGCGAACAACCACTGGCTCTACGACATGACCGCGGACCTGAAGAGCTGGGACGGCTGGAGCGCGCTCACCGACAACGCCAAGAAGGCGGGCGTCTCCGATGGCAAGACCTGGTTCGTCCCCTACGGCTTCTACGGTCTCTCGCTCTTCTACCGCACCGATCTCGTGAAGTCCGCGGGCTTCGACGGGCCGCCGAAGTCCTGGAAGGACCTGCTCGACCAGGCGTCGAAGATCCAGGATCCGGAGAAGAACCAGTACGGCTACGCGTTCCGCGGGGGCAAGAACGCCAACTCGAACGTCGTCGCGGCGATCGAGGCGTACACGATCGACGACCTCGACACCTCGAACGCGTTCCTGCTCAAGGACGGCAAGACGATCTTCTCCTCGCCCGACGCGCAGAAGGGCGTCGACGACTACTTCGCCCTCTTCAAGAAGGCCTCCCCGCCGTCGGCCGTCTCCTGGGGCTACCCGGAGATGGTGGCGGGCTTCACGAACGGCACCACGGCGTTCCTGCTGCAGGATCCCGAGGTCATCGCGACCGTCTCGGCGTCCAGCCTGAAGCAGGACCAGTGGAACACGGCGCCGCTGCTCACCGGCCCGAGCGGCAAGGCGGCGCAGCCCCTCGCCGTCGCCGGCTGGGGCGTCGCGCAGTCGAGCGCGCACAAGGAGGCGGCGGTCAAGCTCGTCGAGTACCTGTCCTCGGCGAAGCCCGCCACGACGTTCGCACAGAAGAACAGCCTGGTACCGATCATCGCGGCCGCGGCCAAGGATCCGTTCTACTCGACGGGCCCGTGGACGAGCTACGTGACCATGACCGAGCACCCCGACACGTACGTCAACGTGCAGCAGCCGCGCGGCGTCGCGTGGTGGACCGAGTGGATCCAGAAGTCCGATCAGGACGTGCAGAGCGTGCTGCTCGGCAACATGACCACCAAGGAACTGCTCACCTCGTGGGACCAGTACTGGACTGACAAGTACAAGAAGGGCTGATGTCGTGACCTCGACCTCCGCCACCGAGCGCCTGGCCGGTTCGTCCGGCCGGGCCGCTCGGCCCGCGCGGCCGCACCCCGCCCCCGGGGCCGGCGGGCGCCGCCGCACCACGTTCCGCGCCCGGCACGCGCTCACGATCCTCGCCTTCCTCGCGCCCGCGATCGTGTTCGTGTGCTGGTTCACGTACCTGCCGATGCTGCAGGGCGCGCGCATGGCGTTCCTGGACTACAACCTCTGGGATCTCACCTCGACGCCGTTCGTCGGCTTCGACAACTTCGCGAAGGTGCTCGCCGACCCGGTCTTCCCGACCGTCGCGGGCAACACCGTGCTGTGGGTCATCGGATCCCTGGTCCCGCAGTTCGTGATCGGCTTCCTCATCGCCCTCGCGCTGCGCCAGCGGTTCCGTTTCCGTGGCGTCTACCAGGCGCTCGTGTTCTTCCCCTGGGCCGTCTCCGGATTCCTCATCGGGATGCTGTTCCGCTGGATGTTCAACGCCGAGTTCGGCGTGATCAACGACCTGCTCATGAAGGCGCATCTCATCTCGGCGCCCCTGCCCTGGCTCGCGGATCCGAAGCTCGCGATGTTCGCCGTGATCGTCGCGAACATCTGGTACGGCGTGACGTTCTTCGCGATCATGATCCTCGCCGCCCTGCAGTCCGTGCCGGAGGAGGTGCTCGAGGCCGCGAGCCTGGACGGCGCCGGCAAGGCGCGACAGCTGTTCTCGATCGTGATCCCGTACATCTCGACCACGCTGTTCCTCACGGTGCTGCTGCGCGTGATCTGGATCTTCAACTTCCCCGACATCATCTGGGCGATGACGGGCGGAGGTCCGGCGAACCGCACCCACATCATCACGACCTGGATGATCAACTTCACGCAGCAGGGCAACTACGGCACGGCGAGCGCGCTCGGGCTCATCGTCGTCGCCGTGCTGTTCGTGTTCTGCGCGTTCTATCTCTTCGCGATGCGGAAGGCCAGCCGATGACCGCGACCATGACCCTCACGACCGGTCGCGCGGGCTCCTCGCGCCCGGCGCGCTCCTCCCGCTCCCGGGTCACCGTCGGCGGCGTCGTCAAGGTGGTCGGGCTCGCGCTCTGGCTGCTGATCACGCTGTTCCCGCTGTACTGGATCGTGCTGACGTCGTTCAAGTCGCCGCAGACGGTGAACCGCTTCCCGATCGAGTACTGGCCCTCCGAGCCCTCGGTGCAGAACTACGCCAAGCTCTTCTCGGATGCGAACTTCGGGGTGTTCCTGGCGAACTCGGCGGTGGTCGCGCTCATCGCGGGCGCGACGTCGACGCTCATCGCGCTGCTCAGCTCCTACGTGATCTCGCGGTTCGAGTTCCGCGGCAAGGGCGCGGTGCTCATCGCGTTCCTGCTGACCCAGATGATCCCCGCGTTCATCGCGCTCGGCCCGCTCTACACGATGATGACCGACCTCGGCCTCGTGGACAGCAAGCCCGGCCTGATCCTCGTCTACGTCGCCGTGTGCATCCCGTTCTCCACGGTCATGCTCCGCGGCTTCTTCGAGAACGTGCCGGATGCGCTCGAGGAGTCGGCCATGATCGACGGCTGCTCCCGGCTCGGTGCGCTGTTCCGGATCCTCGTTCCGGTGATGACCCCCGGGATCATCGCCGCGTTCATCTTCAACTTCGTGAACTGCTGGAACGAGCTGTTCCTGTCGGTCGTGCTCATGCAGTCCGAGGAGAACCGCACGATCCCCGCCGCACTGAACAGCTTCATCTCCACGTTCAACGTGGACTGGGGCTCGATGTCGGCGGCCGCGGTGCTCACGATCCTGCCGACCATGGTGCTCTTCGCCGTGGCCAGCCGCTGGATCGTGGCGGGCCTCACGGCGGGATCCGTCAAGGAGTAGCCCGTCCCCGCACGACGACAGAGCCCCCTCCGGGTCGGAGGGGGCTCTGTCGTGTCTGTCGTCTAGACCCGGGCCGCGTCGGGCGCGGCGGGCGCCGCCGGCTGCGGGGCGGGTGCCACCGGGTGCGCCGAGGATGGGGCCGGATGCGCCGAGGCGGGGGACGGGTGCGCGGACCCGACTCCGGGGTGAGCGGGAACCGGCCACGAGGGCGCACCGGACGGAGCCGGCGGCGCCGGGGCCGTGTGCGGGGCGGGTGCAGCCTCGGCCATGACCGCGGGCAGGGCGGTCGTCGGCGCGGTCTCGGTCGCGGGGACCGTGGCCGTGGGGGCGTCGGTCGCCGGATCCGGCGTGCCCGCCGGAGCGGGAGCAGTCGATGATGCGGGAGCCGGATCCGTCGCGGCGGCCATCTCGGCCTCGTGCGCATCGGCGAAGGCGCGGTGCTTCGCCTCCTCGGCGATGATCGCGGCGCGGTCGCGGTAGCCCTTCGAGGTTACGCGGTCGAGCTCGACCTGCTTCGCGATCGCCTCGGCCTTCTCGTAGAGCGACGGGTCGCCCCAGCTGGTGAGCACCTTCACGATGACCGGCAGCAGCTCGATCATGAAGAACAGCGCGGCGATCAGCCAGTGCGCGAAGCCCAGCACGGGCTCCTTCGCGGAGAGGCGGTCGAGCGCCGAGATCTGGCTGAGCAGGCCCACCGCACCGGCGTTCGTGCCGGCCACGGACGCGGCGCGCGCGTTGTACGCATCGAGCGCGGTCTTGTACGCCTGCTCGGCGGCGGGGATCTGGTCCTTCGCCTGCTGGCGGTTCTGGGACTCGGAGGCCGAGGTCGCCGTCTTCGACGAGCTGTCCGCCGACTCCAGGTCGGTGTTGGCCTGGCGCAGCTGCGCGGCGAGCGCGTCGTAGGTCTGCTGCGCCTGGTCGAGCTGCGACTTCGCGGCCGTCGAGCTCGCGCCGTCGCCCTGCACCCCGGTGCAGCCGGGCACCGTGCCGGCGCCCTGTCCGGTGAGCTCGCACTGGTAGAGCGCACGGGCCTGGTCGATGACCTTCTGCTGGTCCGTCATCTGGGCGGTGATCTTGGTGACGGTGTCCTGCGCCGCCTTCTGCGAGGCGGAGTCGCTGGACGTGCCCTTCACGATGCCGGTCGAGGCCTGGTTCTGCAGGTCGGCGAGGCGGGCGGAAGCCGCATCCAGAGCCTTCTTCTCGGGACCGCTGGTCACGGCCTTCTGATCGGACTGCGCCTGCACCAGGTTGGTCGCGGTGACCTCGCGGGCGATGTCGTTGTGGAACGCCTGCAGCACGATCGGCTCGGCCACGACGAAGCCGATGATCGCGGCCATCAGCACACGCGGGATCGCAAGCCCCAGCAGACGCCAGAGGTTGCGGGTCGAGCGCATGGTCGAGGTGAGGAAGCGGTCGAGGTTGAAGATCAGCAGCGCCCAGACGATCGCGAGCGGCACGGCCAGCCAGACCAGCACCTGCACGCCCGTGGTGAGGGCGAACAGCATCGACAGCGCCGACACCAGCGCGGTGCCGGCGAGCACGAAGAACATCTGCACGAAACGCGGCTGCTCGGTGGGGACGCGGTCGAGGATCGCGCCGTCGGCGCCGCCGAGGATCGCGAGCCGGCGCCAGAACCAGCCCTGCGGGCGGGGCTCCCGCGGCGCCTTCGGCTGCCTCGGGGTCCTGGGCTGCTTCGGGGTCTTGGGCTGCTTCGGGGGGCGGGCGGCGGCCGGCTCGGGTGCAGCGGCGACCGGGACGGGCTCGATGGCGGGGGCCGGCTCGGGGGCGGACTCCGACTCCTCGGGTGTCGCGAAAAGGTCCTCGATCGTGGGCTCGGGCTCGGGCTCGCGCTCGGGCGCCGAAGCCGGCTCGGGCGCCCGCGCGGGCTCCGGCATCGGCGGATGCGGCGGGGCGACGGGCTCGATCGGAGCGGTCGCGGCCTCAGCGGCGGCGGGATCGGATCCGGTCGGCGTGTAGTCGCGCACGAAGATGAACGGGTCCTCGGCGGCCGGGTCGGCGGGGTTCGCGGGGTCGGGCTGTCCATCGACGTCGAAGGCGATCCGACCCTGGGAATCCATGCGGCCGGGGCGGTGGGCGGAATAGGACATCCCTCAACCGTACGAAAACCCGCCTGTAAGAGCGGTGGGCGAACCCTGGGCGCAGGCCGGGCGGATCCGAGGTGCCACCTATGCACCCCCATCTTCGAGTCGTCCCCGTCAGCGCACGCCAGGGGGTCCGCTGACGGGGACGACGCGGAGGTGGAGGGTCAGCGGGAGGGGGTCGGCAGCATCCGGTCGACGGCGCTCTCGTATCCGGCGAGCGCGACCTCGACCGGGAAGTGCCCGGCGGCGGAGAGCGTGCCGAGGCCGTGCACGAGACCCCAGAGGCTCACAGCGTCGACGGGGCGGTCCAGCCCTGCGGCGAGCGCAGCCTCCCCCAGCGCCTCCTCGAGGCCTTCGATGAGCGGCGCCATGGTCGGCGTGGGCGATCCGGGCACGCACACGGTCGGATCGTAGATCGCGTCGAAGGCGTTCGGATGCTCGACGGCGAATCGGATGTACGCGCCGCCGCCGTTGCGCAGCGCCGTTCTGGGGTCGGGGCTCGCGGCGATCGCTTCGCGCACGAGCGCGAGCAGATCCGCCATGCTGCGCTCGGCGATCGCCTTGATCAGACCGTTCCGGTCGGCGAAGTGGTGGTACGGCGCGTTGTGGCTCACGTTGGCGGCGCGTGCGACTTCGCGCAGGCTGATCTCCTTCGCGGGCTTCTCCGCGAGCAGCTGCATCGCCGCGTCCTCGAGCGCGTGCGCGAGGTCGCCGTGGTGATACCCGGCCCTTGAACTTGACACGAGCAACATCATCTCCTATCTTGACAGCGTCCACCAGGTTGACAGTGTCAAGATAGGAGATCGCATGTCCACCGCCCTCGTCATCGACGGCCACCCCGACGCCCGTTCCCTCACGGCCGCCCTCGCCCGGCGCTACGCCGAGGCGCACGGCGATGCCCGCGTGCTCGCCCTGCGCGATCTCGCCTTCGACCCGATCCTGCGCTACGGCTACCGCGAGCGCATGACCCTCGAACCCGACCTCGTCGAAGCACGCGAGGCCCTGCACGCCGCCCGCACGGTCGTCGTCGCGACGCCGCTGTGGTGGGGATCCGTTCCCGCACTGCTCAAGGGCTTCTTCGACAGGAGCCTGCTGCCCCAGCAGGAGTACCGGTACCGCCCCTCCGGCCTCCCCGAGGGCCTGCTGACCGCCCCGCACGGCCGGCTGCTGCTCGCGGACACCCCGTGGTACTTCCGCCCTCTCACCGGTCTGCCGGGACAGACGCACGTCGCGCGAGCGACCATGCGGTTCTGCGGCATCAGGGACGTGCGGACCACGCGGATGCTCGGCGTGAAGGACGCCTCTCCGGCGCGCATCGAGGCGTGGTTCGATCGCGCCGCGCGGCTCGGTGCGGCGGACGGCGTCCGCGATGCGAAGACCCCGACCCCGGCGCAGGCCTCCCCCGTGCCGGCCCCCGCATCCGCCTGACCCGCGCCCGCCTGACCCCGGCCGGCGCCCCCGCCCGGCGCCCCTCCATCTCCGGGTCGCCCCCGCCAGCGCACGCTATGGCGTCCGCTGCCGGGGACGACGCGGAAGTGGGAGGTTCAGATACCGAGGTGGGCGGCGAGCTCGCGGTCGAAGACCTCGGCCTCGTCGAGGTGCGGCGCGTGCCCGGCCTCGGGCAGGACGACCTCGCGATACTCCCCGCCGTTCGCGGCGTAGCGTTCGAGCACGGCTCTGGTCTGGGTCACCATCGGCTGCACAGGAGCGACCTCCTCCCCCGGCCAGCCCGGGATCACGCCGAGCGCGCCGAGCTGGTTGAGGTCGAAGAACGAGGCGTCCGAGACGATCGCGTCCTTGGCCCCGCGGATCCAGAGGATCCGGGGCTTCACGGAGAGATCCACGATGCCGGACAGATCCAGGTGCTGCGGCGCCATCGTGTTGAGCACGCCGCGCGTGCCCGCGGCGAAACCCGGCCAGTTCTCGGATCCGACTGCATCGCCCGGGTAGTTGTCGAGACCCGTCCTGGTCGTGAGCATCGAGGCGACCCAGAGGTCTTCGTGCGCGGTCTGCGTCTCGGGCTTCGCCACATACGCAGTCCGGTACACCGTGCGCGGCGAGGTCTGCGCCTCATCCGTGGTGTCGCCCGCGTCCAGTCGCGCCACGAAGTCGGGGTTCGCTCCGCCGCCACCCGTGCCCGCGCCGTCGGCATCGTTGCGCACGCCGTCGGGGCCGTGCGTGCCGCCGAAGCCGTAAGGCGACACCGGCGACTCCAGGGTCAGCGAGAGCACGCGCTCCGGCGCATCGAGCGCGACCTGCAGCACGACGCCGCCGCCCATGCTCCAGCCCACGAGGTGCACGGCGTCGAGGTCGAGGGCGTCGAGCACCGCGCGCACATCGTCGGCGAAGTCGCGCAGCCCCCGTGTCGCATCGACGGGCTTGGTCTCGCTCTCGCCGAACCCGCGGAGGTCGATCGCGAGCGCGCGCACGCCCGCCGGCAGGGCGAGCATCGTCGGCTGGGAGAAGAGCGACGAGGACACGTTGCCGTGCACGAACACGACCGTCGTGGTCGGCTGCGCCGGATCCGCGGCGGGGCGTTCGAGCACGTTCGCGGTGTAGCGCGGGGTCTCGATGCGGTGGGCGGCGATGCCGTCGAACAGGGTGGTGGTCATGTCGGCTCCTTCGGGAGAGCGAGGGTGGGAGGGGGACAGTCAGTGGCGCGTGTCCGCTTCGGCGGCGACGCGCGCGGCGCCCCGTTCGGCGAACAGGATCGTGTAGTGGTTCACATCGGGCACCTCTACGATCCGCAGCTGCGGCACGAGCGCGCGGAACTGCTCGAGCGCTCCCGGCGTATAGAGCGGATCCGCATCCAGCAGCCCGCGCGGCGCGCGCAGCACGGTCACGGGCATGCGCAGCCCGCGCAGCGCGTCGAGATACCAGTCCGGGCCGTACAGCTCGCCGCCGTCCTGCAGCATCGCCGCGGCGACGGTCGAGGAGCGCAGGTGCGGAGCGGATCCGTCCAGATCGTGCCGCGCGTAGGTCTCGACCGCGGGCGACCAGTCCCGGGCGAAGGCGGGATGGATCCGCCAGAAGTCGAGATAGGCGCCCTCGTCGGCGAACTCCATCGACAGTCGTTGCGCGGCCGGGCCCAGCAGCGCCGCGATGTCGAGGGCGTCGGCGCTCGCCCCCTCCGGCAGCGCGAGCGGGAACCCGCCGTCGACGAGCACGAGGCGGGCCACGAGATCGGGCCGCGCCGCGGCGAGCGCGACCGCCACGAACGCGCCCATCGAGTGCCCGAGGATCGTGCGCGCACCGCCGCCGTCCGCGTCCACCAGCACGGCGAGGTCCTCGGCATGACGGCGCAGGCCGTAGGGCCCGGGAAGCGCGTTGCTGCGCGCCCTCCCCCGCAGGTCGGGTGCGAGGATGCGCCGGGAGGGCAGGAGCGCGGCGACCGTGTCCCAGGCACGGCCGTTGGCGGTGATGCCGTGGATCGCGAGGACGGCGTCGCCGTCGGACGAGGGGCCGAAGGCGGTGACGGCGAGCGTCTGAGCCACGGCGTCCGCGCCGTCCCTGGCCTGCGGCCGGTCCACGGTCATCGCGCGCTCCATCCGCCGTCCATCGTGTAGGACGCTCCGGTGACGGATCCCGCGGTCGGACCGCACAGCCACCGGGCCAGATCCGCCACTTCTTCGGGCTCGAGCAGCCGCTTGATCGCCGATTCGACGAGCATGACCTTCTCGATCACATCGGTCTCGGGGATGCCGTGCGTGCGGGCCTGATCCGCGATCTGCTTCTGCACGAGGGGCGTGTTGACGTACCCGGGGTTGATGCAGTTGCTCGTGACCCCGTGCGGTCCGCCCTCGAGCGCCGTCACCTTGGAGAGCCCCTCCAGCGCGTGCTTGGCGGTGACGTAGGCCGACTTGTACTCGCTCGCGCGCAGGCCGTGCACGGAGCTGATGTTGACGATCCGCCCCCATTCGCGGGCGTACATCCCGGGGAGCACCGCCCGGATGAGCAGGAACGGCGCCGTGACCATGATGTCGAGCATGCGGCGGAACATCGCGGGGTCGAACTCGACGATGGGCGCGACGGTCTGGAGCCCCGCGTTGTTCACGAGGATGTCGGCGTCGAAGGCGCGCGCCGAGAGCGCGTCCAGATCGCCGAGGTCGATCTCCAGGGCTTCGCCGCCGATCTCCGCCGCCACCGCGGCGGCCCCCTCGGCATCGCGGTCCAGCAGCAGCACGTGCACCCCGTCCTGCGCGAGCGCCCTGGCGCACGCCGCCCCGATGCCGCTTCCTGCTCCGGTGACGAGGGCGGTGCGCCCCCGGAGGTCGGTGTCGGGTCCCGGGGATCGCTGCGCTGCCATGCCTGCACGGTAGTTCACCCTCGCGCACGACGGAAGGGATCCGGCTATGCAAAACTGCACAGATGGACGCGCACTTCCCCGCACCGCCGCTCAGCGCGGACGACCTGCTGGTGCTGCTCGCCGTCGCGCGCAGCGGCCGGTTCACCGCCGCCGGGCAGCAGCTCGGGCTGAACCACACCACGGTCGCGCGCCGCATCGCCGCCCTCGAGGCGCAACTGGGCGGGCGCGTGCTCTCGCGCGAGGGCGCCGGGTGGGAGCTGACCCCGCTCGGCTCGCGGGCGCTGGCCGCGGCCGAGGGCGTCGAACGCGCGCTCGGACGCCTGGACGGCGGGGACACCGCGCGGATCGGAGGGCTGATCCGACTGTCCGCCACCGACGGCTTCAGCGGATTCGTGGCCGCGCCCGCGATGGCCGCCCTGCGGCGCACCCACCCCGAGGTGCAGCTCGAGCTCATCACCGGCACCCGCCAGGCCTCGCATCAGCGCACGGGCGCCGACCTCGAGGTCGTGGTGGGACGCCCGCAGGTGCGGCGGGCCCGCGCGATCCACCTCGCCGACTATGCGCTCGGCCTCTACGCGAGCCGCGACTGGCTGCGCGAGCATCCGGCGCCGCAGGATCCGGAGGAGCTCGCGGGGCAGCCGCTCGTCTACTTCATCGAGTCGATGCTGCACGTCGACTCCCTCGACGACGCGCGGCGCGCAGTTCCAGGCATGCAGGACGCGGTGGCGAGCACGAACGTGTACGTGCACGTCGACGCCACCCGCGGCGGCGCGGGCTACGGACTGCTGCCGGCATTCCTCGCGGATCAGCACGAGGATCTCGTGCGCGTGCTGCCCGACGAGATCGACGAGCGTCTGCCGTACTGGCTCATCGCGCGCCCCGAGGCGCTGAACCAGCCCGCGATCGCGGCCTTCCTCGACGCGCTCCAGTCCCGCCTGGCCGAGGTCCGCCCGCACCTCCTCGGCGAGCGCCAGTCGCCGGCGCCCCACTTCCCCGCCCCCGCGCCTCCCTCCCACCGCCCTCCCGCCTCCCGGTCGCCCCCGCGAGCGCACCCCAGGGGCTCCGCTCACTGGGACGACCCGGAGTGAGCAGGCACCTTCT
>JAITLM010000070.1 GCA_031277885.1 Microbacterium sp. | reverse complement strand
TGCGTGTTGTTCGCCGGGATCGCGTCCGTGTAACCCGAAGGGGGCAGCAGCGAGACCGTGATCGGCTGCACGTCGGTGTACCACGGCGGGGTGGGCGCCCCTCCCGGGTCGAAGCCGATGGTGATCACGATCGAACCGCCCGAAGCCGGGATCGGGTCGGGAACGGTGAACATCGCCGTCGTGACGTTGCCGGTGGTCGAGCTGCTCGCCAGGACCAGACCCACGGGCCCGCTGCTCGCGTTGGCCGTCGCGAAGACGCGGGAGTCGAAGCTGATCGCGACCATCGCCCCGGCGGGGGTCGCGACGGAGCCGGAGGTGGACGCGGCGTAACGCGAGGTCCAGCCGAGCTGATAGCTGCTCAGACCGTCCGGACTCGTGCCCGTGATGCCTTCGCCGACCGGCTGCGGCGCCAGTACGAGGTCGGTGGCCGTGCTCGCCGCAGCGAGCGGCATGGCAGCGGCGGCGGCCACCACGGGGACCGACCACGCAGTGGTCTTCAGGATGGTGCGTCGCGGGAATCTGCGCGCGGCGATCGTGGTCTCGTCTGTCATGGGGTTCCCTCCGGTGGAACGTGCGTGTCGCAAGCCTATGCGTCAGCTGAGTGGCACACGAACCACCGGCCGTTGAGAGCGGCGTCCTCAGGTCGTCGGCGGGGTGTGCCAGATCCGGTCGATGTAGTCGCGGATCGAGCGGTCGGAGGAGAAGAAGCCGCAGCGGGCGACGTTGAGGATCGCGGCGCGGGTCCAGCCGTCCTGATCGGCGTAGGCCGCGTCCACGCGCTGCTGCGCGGCGATGTAGGCGGAGTAGTCGGCGAGCACCATGAAGCGGTCGTCGTAGAGGAGGTTCGAGACCACGGGCTCGAAGACCGAGCGGTCGCCGCCGGAGAACGCCCCGGACGCGATGAGGTCGATCGCGCGGCGGAGGCCCGCATCCGCCTGGTAGAACGCGGCCGGCTGATAGCCGGAGCGGGCGAGCTCCGAGACCTCGGGCTCGGTCATCCCGAACAGGAAGAAGTTGTCGTCGCCGACGAGTTCGCGGATCTCGACGTTCGCGCCGTCGTCGGTGCCGATCGTGAGCGCGCCGTTGAGTGCGAACTTCATGTTGCCCGTCCCCGACGCCTCCTTGCCCGCCAGCGAGATCTGCTCGCTGAGATCCGCCGCGGGGATCACGCTCTCCGCGAGAGTGACGTTGTAGTTCGGCGGGAACAGCACCTGGAGGCGCCCGTCGAGGCGCGGATCCGTGTTGACGACGGATCCGACCGCGTTGATCAGATGGATGATCCGCTTGGCCATCGCGTACCCGGGGGCGGCCTTCGCGCCGAAGAGCACGGTGCGCGGCTGCAGATCCGCGAGCGGGATGCGGCCCGACACGACGCCCTCGTACTCGCTCACCACATGCAGTACCTTGAGCAGCTGCCGCTTGTACTCGTGCAGGCGCTTGACCATCACGTCCACGAGGTGGCCGTCGCCGACCCGTATCCCGTCGCGCGCCTGCAGCACCTCATTCAGGCGGCGCTTGTTGCCGGCCTTGACCGCGGCGAACGACGCGCGGAACGCGGCGTCCTCGGCGAAGGGCTCGAGTTCGCGCAGGCGCTCCAGATCGGTGACCCAGCCGTCTCCGATCGCGTCGCTGATGAGCCCGGACAGGCCGGGGTTCGCGAGCCGGAGGAACCGGCGCGGCGTGACGCCGTTGGTGACGTTGGTGAACTTCTCCGGGAAGAACTCCGCGAACGCGGGCAGCACCTTGTCGCGCAGCAGCTGCGAGTGCAGCTCGGCCACGCCGTTGACCCTGCTGCCGGCGACGGTCGCGAGATACGCCATGCGCACGGCGCGCACCGGGAACTCCGCGATGATCGACATGTCGCGGATCCGCATCTCGTCGTCGCCGAACCGCGCACGCACGGCCTCCAGGAACTCCTCGTTGATCCGGTAGACGATCTCCAGATGCCGCGGCAGCAGGCGGCCGAGCAGCTCGACCGGCCACACCTCGAGCGCCTCCGGCAGGAGCGTGTGGCAGGTGTAGGCGAAGCACTGCTGCGTGACCGCCCAGGCCGCGTCCCAGTCCATGCCCCGTTCGTCGACGAGCACGCGCATGAGCTCGGGCACCGCGATCACCGGGTGGGTGTCGTTGAGCTGGAAGATCACCCGCTCGGGCAGCCGTGCGGGATCGAAGTCCACCGGCAGCCGGTCGAGGAAGTCGCGGATCGATGCGGCGACGAAGAAGTACTGCTGCTGCAGGCGCAGCTCCTTGCCCTGCGGGGTGGAGTCCTCGGGGTAGAGCACCTTGGAGATGTTCTCGGCGAAGGTCTGCGCGCGCACGGCCTGCTCGTAGTCGCCGGAGTTGAAGATGCGCAGGTCGAAGGCGTCCGTCGCCTTCGCGCGCCACAGCCGCAGGGTGTTCACGCGGCCATTCCGGAAGCCCGGCACGAGATAGTCGTAGGGAACGGCGCTGACGTCCCATCCCGGGATCCACCGCGACTGGACGGTCCCGCCGTCGTCGACCGTCTCGGTGCGGCCGCCGAACGACACGGTCTGCGCCGCCTCGGGGCGGGGCTGCTCCCAGGGAGCGCCGCGGGTGAGCCAGGCGGCGGGCTGCTCGACCTGCTGGCCGTCCTCGAACGTCTGGCGGAAGATGCCGTACTCGTAGCGGATCCCGTAGCCGATGCTCGGCACGCCGAGCGTGGCGAGCGAGTCGATGAAGCAGGCGGCGAGGCGCCCGAGGCCGCCGTTGCCGAGACCCGGCTCGATCTCGTGCCGGCGCAGGTCGTCGAGGTCGATGCCGCACGCGGCCATGGCGTCCGCCGCGATCCCGGCGAGGTCTCCGGCCAGCAGGTCGTTGTCGAGCTGGTTGCCGAGCAGGTACTCCGCGGACAGGTAGCAGACCGCCTTGGCCTGCGCCTCGGACTGGCGGTGCTGATCGGCCAGCGCGTGCAGCATCAGGTAATCGCGCACGGTGCGCGCGAGGGCGAGGTAGCGGTCGTTCGTACTGGCATCGGCGAGCGTCACGCCGCCCTCGAAATTCAGGTTGCGCAGGAACTGCGCGGTGAAGCCGTCGACGGTCGGCGGAAGCTCGAGAGCGGGAACGGGCGGGTGCGGGGTGGTGGCATCGGAGGAGGTCACGCGACGAACGTACCGCAGGGATCCATCGCATCCTCCCGATCTTCTTGACCTTAACGCAACGTCAACTTCTACGGTGGTCTTGTCGACGACGGAAGGAGGATCCCATGACGCATCGGGACTGGTCGATCCAGGAGATCGCGCGGCTGACCGGCACCACGAGCCGCACCCTGCGGCACTACGACGACATCGGTCTGCTGCCGCCGACGCGGGTCGCCTCGAACGGCTACCGCCACTACGACCAGGGCGCGCTCCTGCGCCTGCAGCGCATCCTGCTGCTGCGCGAGCTGGGGCTGGGCCTGCCGGCGATCGCCGAGGTCGTCGGGGCACCGGGATCCGGCCGATCGCCGGGGCCGGGCGCCGAGACGGCCGACACGGCCGACACGGCCGCTGCGACCGGGCCGGGCCAGAGGGCCGGCGCCGAGATCGAGGCGGCGGCCCTGGAGAAGCACCTCGCACTGCTGCGCGCGGAGCAGACCAGGCTGGCGCGGCAGATCGCGTCGGTCGAGAACACCATCACCACACTCAGAGAAGGAGGAGCACTCATGCCTGACGACATGTTCGACGGCTTCGATCACACCCAGTACAAGGACGAGGTCGAGTCCCGCTGGGGCACCAAGGCCTACGCCGACAGCGACCGCTGGTGGCGCGGGCTCGGCACCGAGGGGCAGAACGCGTGGAAGGCGGTCGTCGCCGACCTCAACCGGAGCTGGATCGCGCTCGCCGAGGCGGGTACGGATCCGGCATCGCCGGAGGCGCAGGACGTGGCACGCCGCCACGTCGACTGGCTCACCGGCATCCCCGGCACCCCCGCCTACGGCGCGGCCGGCGACCGCAAGGCCTACGTCACCGGCCTCGGCGATATGTATGTCGCGGATCCGCGCTTCGGTGCGAACTACGCCACGGACGCCGACCGCGCCGCGGCGGCGGCAACGGGAACGGCCGGCACCGCGGGTGCGGAGTTCGTCCGCGACGCCCTGCGCATCTACGCGGAGGGCAACCTCTAGGCCGCGCCGGTCGGCCAGTCGGCCGGATCCGGATGCGGATCCGGATGCGGATGCGGATCCGGATCGAGCGAGGCCATGCGCGGTCGGACCGTGCGTGGCCTCGCTCGATGCCCCCTCGCGGCGCCGGGATAGGCTGGCACCACGATGGGCATCTCGCGGCGAACCCTGCTCGTCGGCGCCGGGACCGGTGCCGTCGCGGTGCTGCTCGCGGCCTGCACGCCGGAGCCGCAGCCGACGAAGACGCCGACGACCGCCCCGCCCTCCCCGACGCCGACCGTGACGCCGGGCGCCGCACCGGAGCCGAAGGCCTGGATGCGCAGCACCTGGTCGACGGACGCGTACTCCCGCGGGGCGATGAGCTATCTGCCCGCCGGGGCGACGCCCCAGCTGCGCAAGGATCTCGCCGTGCCGATCGGCACCCGCGTGTTCCTCGCCGGAGAGGCCACGGATCCGGATCATCCCGGAACGGTTCCCGGTGCGATCGACTCCGGGCAGCGCGCCGCCGCCCAGCTCATCGCCGCCTCGGCCAGCGGCGAGCGCATCGCCGTGGTCGGCGCCGGCGCCGCCGGAGCCGCCGCCGCCCGCGCCCTCACCGCCGCCGGGCGCACGGTGACCGTGCTCGAGGCGCGCGAGCGCACCGGCGGTCGGATCCACTCGGTCGCCGACAAGGCCTGGCCGGTCCCGGTGCAGCTCGGCGCGTGGCTCTCGGCGGGCGAGGGTGCGGGAACCCTCGGCGGCGAGCTCGCCGCACAGGGCGTGCACCGGGTGACGTTCGACAGGGCCACCGGCTGGTCGAAGGACGGCGCGGCGCCGGCGATCGACGCGGGAGCGCTGCGGAACGCCGTCGACAAGGCGGCGAACGCTCCCTCCGATGTCTCGATCAACGCCTCGCTGACAGCCGCGGGCGCGGATCCCGCCGATCCCGCGCTCGCCGCAGCTCTCGCCTGGGTGCAGGCGACCACGGGCGCCGACGTCGCGAAGGCGTCGAGCTGGTTCCCGCCCGCATTCGCCCCCGACGCCCTCGTCGGCGCCGACGGCGATGTCGGCGTGCTGGTGGACTCGCCGCTCGACGGCATCAAGGTCACTCTCGCGTCGCCCGTCACGCGCGTCGCGTACGACGATTCGGGGGTGAGCCTGCGTCTGGGCACGGGCGAGTCGCTCTCCTTCGATCGCGTCGTCGTGACCGCGCCGCTCGGCGTGCTGCAGCATCAGGCGATCGAGTTCGCACCTCCGCTGCCGTTCGGTCACCGGGGTGCGATCGCTGCACTCGCCTCCGGATACGTCGAGACCGTGTGGGCGCAGTTCGACGAGGCGTTCTGGAAGGTCGACGCCGACCTCTGGCACGTCGTCGGCGGCGACGGTCCCATCCGCACCTGGCTGAACCTGCAGCCGGTGACCGGCAGGCCCGTGCTCGTCGGCCTGGTCGGCGGGCCGGATGCCGAGGCGTTCGCGAAACTCGGAGACGGCGATGCGGAGGCCGCCGTGCGGGAGTCGCTCCGGTTCTTCGTCTCGGCGACGCCCACGCCCTGAGCTCAGGCCGGATCCGGCTCTTCCGGGGCTGCCCTCGGCGCCGTGCGCAGATCCGTCCTGGCGGTGGTGCGCAGCCGGCTGAGCGCGACCAGGCCGCTCGCGACGGCCGCGAAGATCGCGAGGGCGATCGCGCACGTCACGACCATCTCGGGGGTCCCGGAGACCTGCCGCGGATCCAGGAAGTAGTACGGGTACCAGCCGACGACGCCGCCCCGCCAGATCGTGAACACGCCCCAGACGGCCGGGTACAGCAGCACGTACGGCACGATCCGCCAGGACGCGGCACGCCGGCCGGGGCCGAACACCCAGGCGACGATCGTCCACGCGGGAAGCACGAAGTGCAGCACGACATCCGACCACGGCACCCAGATGGGGATGCCGTGCAGGCCCGCCTGCCACACGATCAGCGCGAATGCGAGGCCGGCCGTGATGGTCCAGCTGAGCACGACGGCCCTGGCGGTGGTGAGCCAGGCCGGATCCTCCGGGGTGCGCAGCGCGATGATCCCTGCGATGAGGGCGAGGACCGCGAACACGATGTTCGACTCGATCGTGAGGTACGCGAGGTAGTTCTGGCCGGCGATGGTCTGCGAGCCCAGCCCCCAGAACAGCCGGTCCACGAGGGCGACTCCGCACACGCCCGCGGTGAGCAGGCGCGACCAGCCGAAGGCCATCCTCATGGTCACTCGCGCGTCGTCCTCCTCGGCCGGGGCTGTTCGACGGCCCCTCGGGTCGGGTCGCCCGCCACCCGGCCGAGTCTACGTAACCCCGATGTGCCCGGTCCGGATCCGTGGCCTTCCGTGCGGGGTCGGGCCGGGTCCGGCCGGGTTCCGGGCGCACCCTTCCGTTTCGGGGCGCACCCTTCCGTTTTGGGGCGCGTGTGGCCGGGATTTCGGGGCGGGGCGCGCCCCAAAACGGGGAAATGCGCCCCAGAACGCAGCGGGGCAGCCCCGGGCCGCGGCCCGAAAGCCCCGGGTCTAGGCTGGCGGACGTGACCTCGCCCGTGCCGCTCCGCCTCGCGCTGGTCGTCGCGGGCGGTGTGGTCGGATCCGCCGCGCGGCTCGCACTGGGGCTCGCGCTGCCGGCCCCCGGCGGGAGCGGCCTCGACGCCGTGCCCTGGGCCACCCTCATCGCGAACGTCGTGGGGGCGTTCCTCATCGGGGTGCTCGCCGCGCGGCTGCCCTCGTCGAGCGGCGTCCGGATCCTCCTCGGCACCGGGGTGCTCGGCGGCTTCACGACCTACAGCGCGTTCGCCGTCGGAAGCGTCTCGCTCTGGCACGCGCAGCCCTGGCTCGCTGCGGCCTACGCGATCGGCAGCCTCGTGCTCGGCCTCGGCGCCGCGGCCCTCGGTCTCGACCTCGCGCGTCCCCGCCCCTCGCACACCCAGGCGCACGGATGAGCCCGCTGGTCTTCCTGTACGCCGCGCTCGCCGGAGGCGTCGGCGCGGGACTGCGCTACCTCGTCGACCTCGGCGTCGCGCGGCTGGTCGGCACCCGGTACCCGTGGGGCGTGCTCGTGATCAACCTCACCGGATCTTTCGCGCTGGGCGTGGTCACGGGGGGCTTCCCCGGGGCGGCGTTCATCGTCGGAGCAGGCCTCCTCGGGGGCTACACCACGTTCAGCACGGCCATGCTCGACACGGTCGCGCTGTGGCGGGACGGATCCTCCCGCGCGGCCGTCTTCAACGCCGTGGGGATGCTGATCCTCGGCGTGCTCGCGGCCATCGCCGGGCTCGCGCTCGGCACCGCCCTCACCGGCTGAGCCTCGGTGCCGGGAACCCGCGGTGCGACGATCAGCGCACGGTGCGACGATCGGCACACGGATCCACGTCGCCACGTGTGCGAACCGTCCCCTGCCGTGCAGATCGTCGAACCGGGATCCTGTGACGAGGGCGATACCCGGGCGTTCTAGAATCTGGCCTGTACGCCCGATCCTCCGCACCGGGGTACGAAGGGGGACCCGTGTCGAAGCTCGCCGTCCTGAGCCTGCGCAACCGCGCCCTGATCGCGCTCATCACGATCGTCGCAGCGGTGTTCGGCGGCCTCGCGCTCACGAACCTGAAGCAGGAGCTGATCCCGTCGATCGAGTTCCCGCAGCTCGCGATCGTCGCGAGCTATCCCGGCGCCTCGCCCGAGGTCGTCGAGCACGACGTGTCGACTCCGATCGAGACGGCGATCCAGGGCGTGCCCGGGCTCGACACGTCCACAGCGACGAGCACGACCAACTCCTCTGTGATCCAGGCGTCCTTCGCCTACGGCACCAACCTCGCGACCGCCGAGCAGAAGATCAACCAGGCGATCGGGCGGATCAAGTCGCAACTGCCGGACGGGGTCGATCCGCAGGTCATCACCGCGTCGATCGACGACTTCCCGGTGATCCAGCTCGCCGTCACCGGGTTCTCCGATGCGGAGGCGGCGCAGCAGCGCCTCACGAACACGATCATCCCGAAGATCGAGCGGCTCAAGGGCGTGAACGCCGCCTCGCTCGTCGGCGGACAGGGCAAGCGCCTCACGATCACGCCCGACAACACCGCCCTGCTGGCGGCGGGGCTCTCCTCGAGCGCGATCAAGGATGCGCTGCAGCAGAACGGCACGCTGTTCCCCGGCGGATCCATCACCGAGAACGACAACACGCTCACGGTGCAGACCGGTGAGAAGCTCACGAGCGTCGAGCAGGTGCAGGCGATCCCGCTGATCGGCGCGACGGTGCCCGGCGCCACGGTCGGATCCGTCGCGAAGGTCGAGATCGACGGGGATCCGGTCACGTCCCTCTCGCGCGTCGACGGCAAGACCGCCCTCACGATCGCGGTGACCAAGCTGCCGTCCGCGAACACGGTGGACGTGTCCAAGGCCGTGACCGATCTCATCCCGCAGCTCAAGAAGGATCTGCCCGGTGCGACCTTCACGACCGTGTTCGACCAGGCGCCGTTCATCCAGCAGTCGATCGAGTCGCTCGCGCAGGAGGGCCTGCTCGGCCTCGTCTTCGCGGTGATCGTGATCCTGATCTTCCTGCTGTCGGTGCGCTCGACGCTCGTCACGGCGATCTCGATCCCCACCAGCGTCCTCATCACCTTCATCGGGATCCAGGCGTTCGGGTACTCGCTGAACATCCTCACGCTCGGCGCGCTCACGATCGCGATCGGCCGCGTCGTGGACGACTCGATCGTCGTGATCGAGAACATCAAGCGGCACTACGTGCAGGGTGCCGACAAGAAGGCCGCGATCATCAGCGCCGTGCGCGAGGTCGCGATGGCGGTCACCGCCTCGACGATCACGACCGTCGCGGTCTTCCTGCCGATCGCCTTCGTCGGCGACATGACCGGGGAGCTCTTCCGGCCGTTCGCGCTCACCGTGACGATCGCGATGACGGCCTCGCTGCTCGTCGCACTCACGATCGTGCCGGTGCTCGCGTACTGGTTCCTGCGCCCCGGCAAGCCGCTGATCGGCGCGGACGGCCACGCGATCGACCCCGAGCACGAGGACGCCCCGCCGACGCGGCTGCAGAAGGCGTACCTGCCGATCCTGCGCTGGACCCTCCGGCGCTCCTGGATCACGCTCGTGCTCGCGGTCGTCGTGCTCATCGGCACGATGGCGGCCGCCCCGCTCATGAAGGTGAACTTCCTCGGATCCAGCGGCCAGAACACGTTCACCATGACGCAGTCGCTGGGCCAGGCGCCCAGCCTCGACGCCGAGGACAAGGCCGCGCAGAAGGTCGAGGAGGCGATCAAGGGGATCAAGGGCATCAAGACCGTGCAGGTCTCGATCGGCTCGAGCGGATCCGCCCTCCGCGACGCGTTCTCCGGCGGAGGCGCCGGCATCACCTACTCGATCACGACGGACCCGTCGGCGAACCAGGACACCGTCCAGGCCGACGTGCGTGCGGCGGTGAAGAAGCTCGACGGCGTCGGCGACATCACGATCGCCGCCTCCCAGGGGTTCGGATCCAGCGACATCCAGGTGAAGATCACCGCGCCCGACGAGAAGACGCTGACCGACGCGACCGACGCGCTCGTGAAGGAGCTCAAGGGCTCGGCCGGCGTCAACCAGGTCACGAGCAACCTCTCGGCCTCGCTGCCGTACATCTCGGTGCAGGTCGACCGCGCGGCCGCCGCGCAGCACAGTCTCAGCGAGGTCGCGGTCGGCGGCATCGTCTCCCAGGCGATGCGGCCGCAGCAGATCGGATCCGTGGAGATCGACGGATCCTCGCTCACGGTCTACCTGCAGAGCGCGAACCCGCCGACCACGGTGGACGAGCTGAAGGCCCTCACGATCCCGAGCCGTGCCGGGCTGATCCGCCTGGACCAGATCGCGACCGTGCAGCAGAGCGAGAGCCCGGCCTCGGTCACGACCCAGCGCGGGCAGCGCACCGCGACCGTCTCGGTGTCGCCTGCGGGCAACGACCTCGCGAGCGCCTCGACCTCGGTGTCGAAGGCGATCACGAACGCGAAGCTGCCGTCCGGGGCCGATGCGTCGCTCGGCGGCGTGGTCACGCAGCAGCAGGACGCGTTCGGCCAGCTCGGGCTCGCGATGCTCGCGGCGATCCTCATCGTCTACATCGTGATGGTCGCGACGTTCAAGTCGCTGCGCCAGCCGATCCTGCTGCTGAGCTCGGTGCCGTTCGCGGCGACCGGCGCGATCCTGCTGCAGATCGCGACCGGTGTGCCGCTCGGCGTCGCATCGCTCATCGGCGTGCTGATGCTGATCGGCATCGTGGTGACGAACGCGATCGTGCTCGTGGATCTCGTGAACCAGTACCGCGAGAAGGGCATGAACGCGCACGATGCCACGATCGCGGGTGGATCCCGGCGTCTCCGGCCGATCCTGATGACCGCGCTCGCCACGATCTTCGCGCTCACCCCGATGGCCCTCGGCATCACCGGGCACGGCGGCTTCATCTCGCAGCCGCTCGCGATCGTCGTGATCGGCGGCCTGGTGTCGTCGACCGTGCTGACGCTGCTCGTGCTGCCCACGCTCTACAACCTCGTCGAGGGGGCGAGGGAGCGCCGGGCCGCCAAGCGCGCGGCGAAGGCCGGGGAGGCCGACGGGGCGGGCGCGGTGCTGGCCGGAGTCGGAGCGGGCGCGGTGCTCGCCGGAGAGGCCTCGGCCGAGGCGTCTTCCGCGGACGGCGCTTCGATGCCGCCGCACCACCCCACCCGCCGCGAACTGCGCGAGCACGGGCAGCCCGATGGCCACGCGGGGTCGTCGAACGACGACGCCGCAGGGTCTCCCCAGCTGCCGTCGAACGACGACGCCGCAGGGTCTCCCCAGAGGTCGTCGAACGAAGACGGCGCAGGCGACTGAGACGAAACGCGGTGCCCTCGCGGGAGGAATTCCGCGACGGCGCCGCGTCGCCGCGCTCGCTCGATGCCCCCGAACGGCCAGCCGAGTTCGTGCTCGTGGATCGTCGTCGTCAGCGTCGTGCCGTTGAGGTCGAGGTAGAGCACGCGCTCGGTGACGGTCATCGTCACGGTGTTGCGCCTCTCGAGCAGCGGCACGGC
>JAITLM010000044.1 GCA_031277885.1 Microbacterium sp. | reverse complement strand
GCTGCAGCAGGCCGTCCTTGAGCACGGCGATGCGGTCGCCCATGGTGAGCGCCTCGGTCTGGTCGTGGGTGACGTAGACCGTGGTGACGCCGAGGCGGCGCTGCAGCGAGGCGATCTGGGTGCGGGTCTGCACGCGGAGCTTGGCGTCGAGGTTCGACAGCGGCTCGTCCATGAGGAACACCTGGGGCTGGCGCACGATCGCGCGGCCCATGGCGACGCGCTGACGCTGTCCGCCGGAGAGGGCCTTCGGCTTGCGGGTCAGGTAGGGCTCGAGGTCGAGGAGCTTGGCGGCCTCGAGGACGCGGGCGGCGCGCTCCTCCTTGCCGACGCCGGCGATCTTGAGCGCGAAGCCCATGTTCTCGGCGACGGTCATGTGCGGGTACAGCGCGTAGTTCTGGAAGACCATCGCGATGTCGCGGTCCTTCGGCGGGACGTCGGTCACGTCGCGGTCGCCGATGAGGATGCGGCCCGCGTTGACCTCTTCGAGGCCTGCGAGCATGCGCAGCGAGGTGGACTTTCCGCAACCGGAGGGGCCGACCAGAACCAGGAACTCGCCGTCGGCGATCTCGATGTTCAGCTTGTCGACCGCGGGGCGGGTGCCGCCGGGGTAGAGCCGGGTGGCCTCGTCGAAGGTCACAGTTGCCATTGTCTTCTCCTTCACCGGCAGGTACGTGCCGGACGATCCGTAGTGAAAAAGCGACGAGGGTGAACCCGCCGTGGCCCGCCATCGGACCGGGATCAGTATGACATGAGAGCTCCCGGTGGGTCCAGCATGGTCGGTGAAGCGCTTTCCGCGCGGGTTCTCGCAGGCTCCGACCAGGGGCCGTCTGGTCATTTCTCAGCCTCCCTGGCTAGCATCGAACCCGTGCCCTGCCGCTCCCGTCGGCAGCAGGCGACGGGGATGCCCATCCCGAGGAATCAAGAGGAACGATGTCGAGCGACGAAACGCCGAACGTCCCCACGCCCTCGCACTCGCGTGCGGCCGTGCGGGAGAAGGCCCAGCAGGTGAACGCCAAGCAGTCCCGCGCCCGGATCATGCGACGCGTGATCATCGCCGCGGTCGCGATCGTCGTGGTCGGCGCCGCCGGCGGCGCCGTGGCCTGGGCCGTCGGGTCCGCCGTGTCGAAGCCTTCGCTCACCCCGTCGAACCTTCAGGACGACGGCGTCGTCGTGACCAAGGAGGATCTCGCCGCGGCGCGCGCCGGATCCGCGAGCACGCCCACGCCCTCGCCGACGACCGCCGGCACGCCGGCGGCGACCGGATCCGCGTCGCCGACGCCCGATCCCACGGCCACCGCGGGCACGGTCGACATCCACGTGTACGTCGACTACCTCTCGCCGGGCGCGAGCGACTTCGAGCGCGCGAACGCGAAGCAGCTCGCCACCTGGGTCGATCAGGATGCGGCGACCGTCACGTACCACCCCGTCGCGCTGCTGACCGCGAACTCCAACGGCACCAAGTACTCGTTGCGCGCGGCGTCCGCGGCGGCCTGCGTCGCCTCGATGCAGCCCGATGTCTTCTACGCGTTCAACCACGCGCTCCTCATCGACCAGCCGAAGCAGGACACCGACGGCAAGAGCGACAAGGAGCTCATCGACCTCGCCCTCTCGAGCGGCGTCAAGGACGCCAAGGGCCTGCAGAACTGCGTCGATGACAGCACCTACGGCTCCTGGGTCAAGGACGTCACGCAGCGCGCGGTGGACGGACCGCTGCCCGGCTCCAAGAAGGGCGCCCTGAGCGGCGCTCCGACGATCGTCGTGAACGGCCAGGTCTACGCCGGATCCCTCACGGACGCGGCCGAGTTCAGCCAGTTCGTGCTGTCCGTCGCGAGCGACTCGTACTACGGCACGAGCGCCCCGACGGTCTCGCCCACGCCGTCGCCCACGACCGCGAAGTAAGGCGCTCGACGCCCCGGCACGTGCGTGCCGGGGCGTCGCGCATTGCTACGCTGGGAGCGGCTCTCGGGCCACTCTCGCCTCCTTAGCTCATCTGGTAGAGCAGCGGCCTTGTAAACCGCAGGTGGCCGGTTCGAGTCCGGCAGGAGGCTCCGACCCTGCTCAGGGCGACGCGGTCATGGATGCGCTCTGCACCCACTGCGTCGCGTCCGCCGAGGCCAGCAGCGCCTCGTCGATGAGCTCGCGCGTCGCTGCGCCGTTCAGCCAGTCCTGCGCGAACGCCGCAGGCAGCAGCACCGGCATGCGGTCGTGGATCCCGGCCAGGCGCTGCGGCGCGGGCTGCATCACGATCGAGTAGCACGTGAACCAGGATCCGTCCTCGGCGCGTCCGCGCTGGGTCACCGCCGCCATGCCGAACAGCGCGCCGTCGAGGCCGAACTCGTGCCAGGTCTTGGACGGCTTCTGCATCTCGAACCAGCGCGTGGCGGGTACGATCGCCCGTCCGCGGAGGCTCCCCGGGCGCTCCTGCAGGCGCTCGGAGCGGGTGTTGATGGACGGGAACCGCGAGGGTCTGCCGTCGACCAGGAAGCCCCACCACGCCTCCTCGAGCTGCGGCGTCCGCGACTCCGAGGGCACCAGGATCGGGTTGAGGTTGCGCAGCAGACGCCCGGTGGGGCGCAGCGTCTCGTCCGCGTTGCGCCGCGCCCAGGCGCGGATCCCCTCCATGAGTTCGTCGTCGGCCTCCTCGATCAGCTGCTGATCGCTGAATCGGGGATCCAGACCGTAGCTCGCGCACATGGAGGGAGCGTACCTCCGCCCTCGGACATCGGCGAGGGCTGCCGCTCGCAGGTGCGGCGGTAGGCTCGGGACAGTGACGGCGAACGCTCCGAACAAGAGGCGCGGCGGCACCGTGCTCGCGCTCGGCGGGGCGGTCGCCATCGGGGCGATGACGGCGATCCAGGCGCGCGTGAACGGGCAGCTCGGCGTGCACCTGGGCAACGGCATCCTCGCCGGCTGGGTGTCCTTCGCGGTGGGCCTGGTGCTGCTCAGCTTCCCTGTGCTGCTCACGCGGTCGGGGCGCGCCTCGCTCGGACGGCTCTGGCGGGGGATCCGCACCGGTCGCGTGCCGTGGTGGATGCTGCTCGGCGGCGCCTGCGGCGCGCTGACCGTGTCGACCCAGGGTCTCGTCGCGGGCGTGCTCGGCGTCGCGCTGTTCAGCGTGGGCGTCGTGGCGGGCCAGACGCTGCACGGCCTGCTGCTGGACCGGTTCGGCTTCGGACCCGCCGGCGTCGTCGCGATCACGCCCGGCCGTCTCCTCGGCGGCGCGTGCGCCCTCGTCGCGGTCGGCGTCTCGCTCGGCGGGGACGTGCTCGGCCGGGCGCCGGCGTGGATGCTCGTGCTGCCGTTCCTGACCGGGGCGGGAATCGCGTTCCAGTCCGCCGTAAACGGCCGGCTCGGACAGCGCATCGCGTCGCCGCTCGGTGCGACGTACGTGAGCTTCCTCGGGGGAGTGCTCGTGCTGTCCGTGTCGGCGGGCGCGAGCCTGCTCGTCGCGGGAGCGCCGAAGCCGTTCCCGATCGCGTTCCCCGGCGATCTGTGGCTGTACCTGGGCGGACTGCTCGGCGCGTCCTACATCCTGCTGGGCGTCGTCATCGTGGCCCGCACCGGGGTGCTCCTGATGGGCCTCGGGGCCGTGCTCGGTCAGCTCGCGGTGTCGGTGCTGATCGATCTCATCTGGCCGCCCGCGGCGGGACCCGCCGCGTGGCAGGTCGTCGTCATGGTGCTCGCCGCGGTGCTGTCGGTGCTGGCCGCGCTGCCGTGGCGGAGCCGCCGCCGGCTCAGCTCCGCTTCTCGGCCTTCCTGAGCCGCCGCTCCGCCTTCTCGGCCTTCTTCCGCTTCTCGGCGCGCCTCCTCGCCTTCTCGGCGGCCTTCTTCGCCTTGTGCTTGGCCTTCTTCTTCGCCTTCTTCCCGCAGGTGTCGGACTCTCCGGGATCCTGCGCCGCGGCGCCATCGTCGTCCGCGCGCTCCGCAGGCATGCGGGAGAGCAGAGCCTCGGCGTCGACGGGCGTGCGCCGCCCCGGCTCCTTGCCCGGCTTGCCGCCCACATAGAGCCACCCGAGCAGCTCCTCGTCGGGGCCGAGCCCGTGCGCGCGCGCCACGGCTGCGGTGCGGGTGTAGCCGCCCGTGCGCCAGATGACGCCCCAGCCCGCCTCGTCGAGCAGCAGGCTGAGCACATGCGCGACGCCGGAGGCGACCGCCTCCTGCTCCCAGCGCGGAACCTTGTCGCTGCGCCGATAGCTGGCCACGACGGCGATCAGGAGGGAGGCGCGCAGCGGCTTGGACGACGGGGAGGAGTCGCCCGTCGCCTGCGCGATCGCGGATCCCAGTCGCTCCCGGTCCTCGCCGCGCAGCTCGATCAGACGCCAGGGGCGGAGCGAGGAGTGATCGGCGACCCGGCCGGCGGCGGCGATCAGGGGCAGCAGCTGCTCCCGCGTCGGCGCCTCGGGGGTCACCTTGGACCAGGACTGCCGGCGTCGGACGGCCTCGAGCGCGCTCATGCCTCGGTGGCGGATTCGTCCGGCTGGAAGGACAGCGCGATCGAGTTCATGCAGTAGCGGTCGCCGGTGGGCGTGCCGAACCCGTCGGGGAAGACGTGACCCAGGTGCGAACCGCAGTTCGCGCAGCGCACCTCGGTGCGGGTCATCCCGAGACTCGTGTCCTCGATGAGCTCGACGGCCTCGGGGCGGACGGACTCGTAGAAGCTCGGCCAGCCGCAGCCCGAGTCGAACTTCGTGCCGCTGCGGAACAGCTCGGAGCCGCAGGCGCCGCAGGTGTAGAGGCCGGCGCGGTGCTCGTCGAGCAGCTCACCGGTCCATGCCCGTTCGGTCGCGGCTTCGCGCAGCACGGCGTACTGCTGCGGGTCGAGCTCGGCCCGCCATTCGGCGTCGGTCTTGGTCACGCGGTGCGACATGGATCCTCCCGGGGTCGGATCCATTCTCCCGCGTTCCGCGCGCCGCGGGGCCACCGGCGGGCGCGCCGTCCCGGTGCGGCGCCGGCCGGGACGTAGCCTGGGACGGTGACCGACCTCCTGAGCGACCGCGAACGCGTCATCCTCGCGTTCGAGGCGCGGCGCCCGGGGCACTCCAGCGCCAAGGAGGAGGCGATCCGCGCCGAGCTGGAGCTCACGCCGGCGCGCTACTACCAGCTGCTGGACCGGGTCATCGATTCCGAGCAGGCGCTGGTCGAGGATCCGATGCTGGTGCGCCGTCTTCGCCGGATCCGCGAGGACGCGGCGGCCCGCCGGAGCGGCCGCACCGCGCTCTCCGCCGGCTGAGACGGGAACGCGGCTCGTGCTCCCGGCCTGTCGTTCACGGAAACCGCAGGAGCACCCCGGATAACATCGTGGAATGCCAGACTCCGCCCGCGACCGATTCGACGTGATCCCGCACGCACAGGGCCGCGTCGGCGCCCACCGCGCCGAGAACCCCGGGATGCGCGGCTGGTTCGTGCTGCTCTGGGCCGCCGTGGCGACCGCCGCGCTCATCGCCATCGGCATCTTCGCCGCGATGCTCGCCATGGGCAGGATCAGCTTCGACAGCGCCACCCCGATGCCCAGCGTCTCGCGCACGGCGACCGCCTCCGCGCCGGCGCTGGACACGTCCTACGCCGTGCTGGTGCTGAACGCGACCACGGCGAACGGCCTCGCCGCGAGCACGCGCGACACGATCGTCGCCGCCGGGTTTGCCGGGAACGCCGTGGCCGCGAGCGACGCCAGCACGCAGGACTTCCCGGCGACGACCGTCTACTACAAGACCGAGGCGGACAAGTCCGCGGCGCAGGCGCTCGCGAACCTCATCGGGGCGACGAAGACCGCCCAGAGCGATCAGTACGGCGACGATGTCGTGGCCGGCCAGAAGCAGCTGACGGTGGTGCTCGGGCAGGATCTCGCGAAGAACGCGCCCACGACCGAGCCGACCCCCGCGGACACGTCGGGCGACGGTTCGGCGGGCTGAGGCCGGACGCCTCTCCGCGGCTTGCACTCACAGGGGTCGAGTGCCAGACTGGGTTTAGCACTCGACTGATCTGAGTGCTAAACCCAATGTCTACGTCCAGGAGGGACGACAGAACTCATGGCAAAGATCATCGCTTTCGATGAGGAGGCCCGTCGCGGTCTCGAGCGCGGCCTGAACATCCTGGCCGACGCGGTCAAGGTGACCCTCGGCCCGCGTGGCCGCAACGTCGTGCTCGAGAAGAAGTGGGGCGCCCCCACCATCACGAACGACGGCGTGTCCATCGCCAAGGAGATCGAGCTCGACGACCCGTACGAGAAGATCGGCGCGGAGCTCGTCAAGGAGGTCGCGAAGAAGACGGACGACGTCGCCGGTGACGGCACCACGACCGCCACGGTGCTCGCCCAGGCGCTCGTCCGCGAGGGCCTGCGCAACGTGGCAGCCGGTGCCGACCCGATCAGCCTGAAGAAGGGCATCGAGAAGGCCGTCGCCGCCATCACCGCCGAGCTGCTCGCCTCCGCCAAGGAGATCGAGTCGAAGGAGCAGATCGCCGCCACCGCGTCGATCTCGGCCGCCGACCCGGAGATCGGCGAGCTCATCGCCGAGGCCATCGACAAGGTCGGCAAGGAGGGCGTGGTCACGGTCGAGGAGTCCCAGACCTTCGGCACCGAGCTCGAGCTCACCGAGGGCATGCGCTTCGACAAGGGCTACCTGAACCCGTACTTCGTCACGGACCCGGACCGCCAGGAGGCCGTCTTCGAGGACCCGTACATCCTCATCGCGAACCAGAAGATCTCGAACATCAAGGACCTTCTGCCCGTCGTCGACAAGGTGATCCAGGACGGCAAGGAGCTCGTCATCATTGCCGAGGACGTCGAGGGCGAAGCCCTCGCGACCCTGGTGCTGAACAAGATCCGCGGCATCTTCAAGTCCGTCGCCGTCAAGGCTCCGGGCTTCGGCGACCGTCGCAAGGCGCAGCTGCAGGACATCGCCATCCTCACCGGCGGCACCGTGATCACCGAGGAGGTCGGTCTCAAGCTCGAGAACGCGACCCTCGACCTGCTGGGCCGTGCGCGCAAGGTCATCGTCACCAAGGACGAGACCACGATCGTCGAGGGTGCCGGCGACGCCGAGCAGATCGCCGGTCGCGTGACCCAGATCCGTCGCGAGATCGAGAACACCGACAGCGACTACGACCGCGAGAAGCTGCAGGAGCGCCTCGCCAAGCTCGCCGGCGGCGTGGCCGTCATCAAGGCGGGCGCGGCCACCGAGGTCGAGCTCAAGGAGCGCAAGCACCGCATCGAGGACGCCGTCCGCAACGCGAAGGCCGCCGTCGAGGAGGGCATCGTCGCCGGTGGTGGCGTCGCGCTGATCCAGTCCGGCACGAAGGCCCTCAACGGCCTCGAGCTCTCGGGCGACGAGGCGACCGGTGCGAACATCGTCCGCGTCGCGATCGAGGCGCCGCTCAAGCAGATCGCGCTCAACGCCGGTCTCGAGCCGGGTGTCGTCGCGCACAAGGTCTCCGAGCTCTCCACGGGTCACGGCCTCAACGCTGCGACCGGCGAGTACGGCGACATGTTCGCACAGGGCATCATCGACCCGGCCAAGGTCACCCGCTCGGCGCTGCAGAACGCCGCGTCGATCGCCGGCCTGTTCCTCACCACCGAGGCCGTCGTCGCCGACAAGCCGGAGAAGGCGCCGGCCATGCCGGCCGACCCCTCCGGCGGCATGGACTTCTGAGTCCGACCCCCTTTCGAGAAGGCCCCCGGGATCCGTCCCGGGGGCCTTCTCCGTGTTCGGAACGGGCGGAGCGAGCGCGCGCGGCGGCGCGGGGCCGTGCTGCGTCCGCGGGGCCGTGGTGCGTCCGCGGGGCTCTGGCGCGTCCACGGCTCGTCGGCGCTCCCGTCGCCCGCTCAGCGGAACAGCGCCGCGGACTCGCTCTCGGCCTGCGCGTAGAACTGCTCGGCGGATCCGAGGGCCTGCGCGATCGCGGCGAGGGCCTGTTCGACATGCGCCTGCGCGCCGCGCCACTGCTCCGCGGCGTCCTGACAGGCGAGCGCGGCGGGTCCGCGCCAGGACGACTGCAGCAGCGTCATCTGCGAGAGCAGGGTCGCCGAGTCGCTCTGCAACCGGTCGGCGGTGGCCTGGGCGGAGAGCCTGGTGGCGGAGACCGCGTCGGTGTCGACGCTGAAGACGGTCATGGGATTCCTTTCGTCGAGGTGCATCGGATGCGCTCGACGATAGGGATCAGGACGGGACCGGTGCGGGCCTCGCACGCAACCCGTGCGGAATCCCGCCCTGCGCGGGATGTGCGGACCGATCCGGGCGCCGGCGAGGGCGCCGAGGTCAGCGCGACAGATCGAGCGGCTCGATGGGCTGCGTGTCCTGCAGCAGGTGCTCCGGCGTCGCCCGCGGCGGGGCGAGCGGGAGCGACACGGTGAACGTCGCACCGCCGCCCGGCGTCTCGGTCACCTGCACCGAGCCGTTCAGGGCCCGCACGATCGACGCCACGATCGCGAGACCGAGACCGGCGCCGCCCGTGTCCCTCGTGCGCGACGAGTCGGCGCGCCAGAAGCGCTGGAAGATCTGATCCCTGATCTGCTCCGGCACGCCCTCGCCGTGATCCACGATCGAGAACCAGCCCACGTCCCTGCGCCGGTCCGCGCCGACGACGACCTCGATCGGAGAATCGCCGGGGGAGAAGCGCCGGGCGTTGCCGAGCAGGTTCGCGATCACCTGGCGCACCTTGTTCTCCTCGCCGAGCACGATCGGCGGGGTGGAGACGGGAGCGACGATCGCCTCGGAGAAGTCGATCTCGGGAACCGCAGCGCCGTCCCTCGGACGACGGCGCAGGATCGCGGGTATGCGGCCGCGGGTGGGAGTGCTGCGCGTCACCGGAGCGGGGCGGGTGATCGCGGTGGCGGAAAGGGCGGGCGGATCCGTGGGCTGCGACTCGGCGGTCATGTCGACCACCGTCACGGGGCGCTCCGGTGCGGCCGCGCGCAGGTCGAGGGCGGCGTCCTGCGCGAGCGGGCGCAGGTCGAGCGGTTCGATGGTCAGCTCACGCTGCTCGTCCAGGCGGGCGAGGGCGAGCAGATCCTCGACGAGCACGCCCATCCGCAGCGCCTCCTTCTCGATCCGGTCCATCGCACGCGCGGTGTCCTCGCCGGGCTTGATCGCACCCATCCGGTAGAGCTCTGCATATCCGCGCACGCTCACGAGCGGCGTGCGCAGCTCGTGGCTGGCGTCGCCGACGAAGCGGCGCATCTGCTGCACGGAGCGGTCGCGCTGGGAGATCGCGGCATCCAGGCGGTCGAGCATCGTGTTGATGGCGCCGTTCAGCCGGCCGACCTCGGTGGTCGGCTCGAGATCCGTGAGGCGCTGGCTGAAGTCGCCCGCGGCGATCGCCATGGCGGTGGATTCGACGCGCCCCAGCCTGCGGAACGCGAGGGTCACGAGACCTCTGGTCGCCAGCGCCGCGATGATGATCGTCACGAGCGCCACCGTGGTGAAGACGCCGAAGAAGGTCGCGAGGATCCGATCCGGCTCATCCAGCGAGACCGCGACCATCTGCGTGTAGGTGATGTTGGTGCTGGGATCCTCACGCACCGCGACGGCCGCGCGGAACTCGGAGCCATCCGAGCCGCGCAGCACCATCGGCTCTGTGCGCCCGGAGTCGAGCGTCGCGCGGGCCAGGGGATAGGACGTCGGGAACTCGGGCTTGACGGCCTTCGGGGCGCCGCCGCCGGAGTACACGAGCGCGCCGGCCGTGTCGTAGACGGCGACGAAGTAGTCGGCGAGGCCGAGGGTCTCGTCCTTCAGGGTGACGCTGAACGCGCCGTTTCCATCCGGGGTGATCGTGGCGAGGTCGCTCGTCACGAGAGTCGGCAGCTGGGACTCGACGTTGTCGATCAGCAGGTTGCGCAGGATCGGCATGGTCCCGATGCCGGTGACGACCAGGCCGAGCGCGAGCACGCCGACGGTGACGCCGGTGACCTTCGCGCGAAGGCTGATCCGGCGCCACCATCGCGTGATCGCGTCAGGCTCTGCCATCCGTTACGCGGACTTCCCCACCTTGAGCATGTAGCCGAAGCCGCGCTTGGTCTGGATGACCGGCTCCTCGGTGTGCGGATCGATCTTGCGGCGGAGATACGAGATGTAGCTCTCCACGATGCCGGCGTCGCCGTTGAAGTCGTACTCCCAGACGTGGTCGAGGATCTGCGCCTTCGACAGCACGCGGTTGGGGTTGAGCATGAGGTACCGGAGGAGCTTGAACTCGGTCGGGCTGAGCTCGATGGGGGTGGATCCGACGAACACGTCGTGCGTGTCCTGATCCATCGACAGCTCCCCGGCCCGGATCACGGACTCCTCGTCCGCCTGCATCGTGCGACGCAGGATCGCCTGCGCCCGGGCGACGATCTCGTCGAGGGCGAAGGGCTTGGTGACGTAGTCGTCGCCGCCGGCGTTCAAGCCCTCGATCTTGTCCTCGGTGTCGTCCTTCGCGGTGAGGAACAGGATCGGCGCCGTGAATCCGGCGCCGCGCAGTCGCTTGGTGACGCTGAATCCGTTCATGTCGGGCAGCATCACGTCGAGGATGATGAGGTCGGGCTCCTCCTCCAGCACGGCCGAGATCGTGGCGGCGCCGTTGGCGACCGTCTTCACCGAGAATCCGGCGAAGCTCAGGCCCGTGGAGAGGACATCGCGGATGTTGGGTTCGTCGTCGACGACCAGGATGCGCGCTTCAGTCATGCCCCCATTATGGTGACCCGATCCGTGTTCGCGCTGATTGCGGGCGGAACTTCCCTAGGGAATGGCTATGCGACGGCTCAGGATGCGTGACGATCGGGCCCCTCCGGGTGCAGAGTGAGACCCATGAAGATCGACATCATCGAGCACGAAGGTCCGTACCGTGTCGGCATCATCATCGGCAGCCTCTCCAGAGAGTCCATCAACCGCCGCCTCGCGAACGCGCTGACGCATCTGGCCCCCGAAGGCTTCGAGTTCTTCGAGATCTCCTATGCCGACCTGCCGTTGTACAACCGCGACTTCGACGCCGACTATCCGCAGGTCGCCCTCGACTTCAAGGCCGCGGTGGCGAGTGCGGATGCGGTGCTGTTCGTCACGCCTGAGTACAACCGCTCGCTGCCGGGCCCCCTCAAGAACGCGATCGACTGGGGCAGCCGGCCCTGGGGCCAGAACGTGTGGGCGCACAAGCCGACCGGCGTCGTGGGCGCATCGATGGGCGCGATCGGCACCGCGGTCGGTCAGCAGTCGCTGCGGGGGACGCTGGGCTTCCTCAACGCGCGGCAGATGACCGCGCCCGAGGCCTACATCCACTACTCGCCGGGTCTCATCGACGACGACGGCCGCGTCACGACGCCCGGCACCGAGGAGTTCCTGCGCCAGTTCATGTCCGCCTTCGCCGAGTTCACCGCCCGCGTGCTGACGGTGATCCCGCAGACCTGACCCGGCCCGTGGGCCGGCTCTGCTAACCGCGAGACTCCAAATGGGCGACGAGACTGCGGTCCATGCGTGCAGTCTCGTCGCGGAGTTGGAGTCTCGCGGACAAGAGCGAGCGGGGGCGAGCGGAGAGCGAGGGCAGTGTGGATGACGAGGAGCGCGGAGGCGACGCCGCGTGCTGGCTCTCGAAGGTGTGCCCGGAGTGCGGCGCGCTGCTGGACGATCCCGCCGCACCCTGCTGGCGCTGCGGGCTGAGGCCGGCTCAGGCACCGCCTGCCTGAGCCGGATCCGGATCCCCGGCCCGACCTCCTGACCGCGAGACTCCAACTGGGCGACGAGACAGCGCTCAGCGCGTGCAGTCTCGTCGCGGAGTTGGAGTCTCGCGGACAAGGAAGCGACGGGGTCAGGCGGGGTCAGGCGGCCTCGAGCTCGTGGGCGTCCATGATCGTGTAGCTGTAGCCCTGCTCCGCGAGGAACCGCTGGCGATTCTGCGCGTAGTCCTGATCGACCGTGTCGCGTGCGATGAGCGTGTAGAAGCTCGCGGTGTGCCCGGACTGCTTGGGGCGCAGCAGGCGCCCGAGCCGCTGCGCCTCCTCCTGGCGGGAGCCGAAGGATCCGGAGACCTGGATCGCGACCGAGGCCTCGGGCAGGTCGATCGAGAAGTTGGCGACCTTGGAGACCACGAGCAGCTCGATCTCGCCCTCGCGGAACTGGCGGTACAGCTCCTCGCGCTCGTCGACGGGAGTGGCTCCGGTGATCGACGGGGCGTTCAGCGCCTGGGACAGCTCTTCGAGCTGGTCGAGGTACTGCCCGATCACGAGGATGCGCTCGCCGGGGTGCTTCGCGATCAACTCGCGCACGGCGGTGATCTTGGCCGGCGCGGAGGCGGCGAGGCGGTAGCGCTCGTCGTCGGTCGCGGCGGCGTACTCGAGCCGGTCGTCCGGCGGAAGATCCACGCGCACCTCGTAGCAGGCGGCGGGGGAGATGAAGCCCTGCGCCTCGATCTGCTTCCACGGCGCGTCGAAGCGCTTCGGTCCGATCAGGCTGAACACGTCGCCCTCGCGGCCGTCCTCGCGCACCAGCGTGGCGGTCAGCCCGATCCGTCGCCGCGCCTGCAGGTCCGCGGTGAGCTTGAACACCGGCGCGGGCAGCAGGTGCACCTCGTCGTAGACCACGAGGCCCCAGTCCATCTCGTCCAGCAGCGAGAGGTGGGCGTACTGGCCCTTCCGCTTCGCGGTGAGGATCTGGTAGGTCGCGATCGTGACCGGCTTGACCTCCTTCACCTGCCCGGAGTACTCGCCGATCTCCTCGGCGGTCAGGCTGGTGCGCTTGATGAGCTCGTCACGCCACTGCCGCGCGGAGACGGCGTTCGTGACCAGGATGAGCGTGGTCGTCTTGGTCGCGGCCATGGCCCCCGCGCCGACGATCGTCTTGCCGGCGCCGCAGGGGAGCACGACGACACCGGATCCGTCCTTCGCGAACGCGTCGACCGCGTCCTGCTGATAGGGGCGCATCGTCCAGCCGTCCTCGGCCAGGGTGATCTCATGCGGCGTCCCCGGCGTGTAGCCGGCGAGGTCCTCGGCGGGCCAGCCGATCTTCAGCAGCTCCTGCTTGATCTGCCCGCGGGCCCAGGCGTCGATGACGTAGCTGTCGGGGGAGGGATGCCCCACGAGCAGCGGCTGGATCCGCTTGTTCCCGGCGACCTGGGTGAGCACCGCGGGGTCGGTCGAGCGGAGGATGAGCAGGCCCTCGTCGTCCCGCTCGATCACGAGCCTGCCGTAGCGGTTCACGGTCTCGCGGATGTCGACCGACACGGATGGCGGCACGGGGAACCGTGACCAGCGGTCCAGGGTCTCGAGCATGTCCTCGGCCGTGTGGCCGGCCGCGCGGGCGTTCCACAGTCCCAGCCGGGTGACCCGGTAGGTGTGGATGTGCTCGGGCGCGCGCTCCAGCTCGGCGAAGATCGCGAGCTCGTGCCGGGCGCTCTCGGCGTCGGGGTGCGCGACCTCGAGCAGGACGGTGCGGTCGCTCTGGACGATCAGCGGGCCATCGGACATAGCGGATCAGTCTACCGGTCGTCCCGGGGAGCAGGCGCCCGCCGCCGGGCGCGACCGCGGAGCATCAGGATCCGGTGTCCTCGATCGCGCGGGTGGACAGGATCGAACGGATCGGCAGGGTGCGCTCGACGTCGCTCGCCCTGTCTCGGCCGCGCAGGCGCCCGCCTCCGAAACCCGTCACCTCGAGCACGAGCTCCCGCGCCGTGCCATCGGGCATCGCCACCTGGACGGCGAGCACGGCGCGCTGCTTCGCGGCGTGCTCGAGCTCGCGCTCCAGCCAGGCCGCGTCCGCGTCGCCCTCGCGGGCTTCGCGGAGGTGCGCGATGAGCCCCGCATAGCGCTGCGCGTCGGAGGGCGGCGGGGGAGCGCTCTCGGCGGTGGTGCGCACCGGGCGCTCGACGGTGCCCGCCGCGTCCACGAGAGCCGCGGGGTAGTGCTCATCGGTGAGCGCCCAGAACACGGTGTCGCGATTGACGCGCGTGGTCAGCACGGTGCCGTCCTCCGCGCTGTCCTCCGGGACGAGGCCCAGCGGACGCAGGGCCTGATCCACGCCGATCGCCTGCAGCAGGTGCGGGTCGCGGCTGCGCACGCGGGTGCGCCCGGACTCGGGGTCGGTGCCCACCTGCACCTGGCCGTGCCTGTTCGCGCTCTGCGCCAGCAGGTAGCGCAGCGGCTGCGGCACTCCGGTGAGCGAGATCTCCTCGAGGAAGGTCAGCACGCCCTGCTCCGTCTCGCCGGCCGACAGCGCCGTGCTGAGCGAATCGGCGGTGAAGCGGTAGGACGAGGCCTGGCTCGCCGACTCCCGCGCGGCCATGCCGCGCAGCCGCAGGTCGAGCGCGGGCAGCAGGGGGCCGGGGGCGATCGCCGTGAGGTCGTTCTGCAGGAAGATCCGGTCGACCTCCGCGGGCACGAAGGCCGCGAGGGCGGCGGGATCCGGATCCGCGCCGTGCCGCGGCGCCTCTGCCCACGGAGCCTCGAGGCCCTCGGGGCTCGCACGCTCGTCCACCACGAGTCCCAGCAGCCGGGCCTGCCGGAGCAGGGCATCGGTGCGGGCGGGCCAGGCGGGATCCCAGGGGTGCTCGTCGGCCCATTCGCTCAGCGGGATCCAGCCGCCGTCCTCGGTGCGGAGCACCTCGGGGAGCGCGTCGCGGAAGCCGGAGACCAGCCGAGCCCACCGCTCGGCGCCGGGGAGCCGGAGCCAGGCCGCACCGGCGGCGGAGAGCAGCAGGGCGCGATCGATCGGCCGGAGCAGGCCGGCGGCCGTGCCGACCGCGAGGACGTCGTCCAGCAGCGCCGGATCGTCGGGGAGGCCGCGCTCGCTCAGCCTTCGCTTCTCGGAGAGCCCGACCGTGCCGCCGGCGAGCAGCGCGAGCGGTCCCTCCTCGGCGAGGAGCAGCGCGTCGGCGAGGGTGGCGACCGTGGTGAACGCCCGCTCGGCTGCGCGCGCCGCCGAAGGCTCATCGCCGCCCTCGGAGGAGGCGTCGGAGCCGGGGGTGGCCGCGTTCGCCGTGCCCGGTGCGTCGCGCCCGGCGACGGCGGCGGCCACGGACGGGGGCAGCGTCGAACCGGAGGGCGAGAGCAGCGCGAGATCGCGCAGGGACTCCGCGACGGGACCCGGATCCGCGCCGGCCGCCGCCGCCACGAGTCCGCGGGCCTCGGCACGGGTCAGCCGTGGCAGGACGCGCGCCAGGGACGACGGATCCAGCAGCGCCTCGGCGGCGTCGAAGAAGTCGTTCCAGCCGGCCTCCGGGCGCACCTCTCGTCGGCCGAAGAGCGCGGCGAGCTCCTCGTCGGTGCGCGCGGACAGCGCCTCGGCGAGAAGGCGCGCATGGGTGCTCATGGGGAGAACAGCTCGCGGCGGCGTCAGGAGCGCCGCGCCGCGCGGCCTCTCCGCACGAAGCTCATGATGAGCAGCACGATGATCATCACGAAGGCGATCGGCAGGCCCCAGAACGGGAACACTCCGACGACCGGCCAGGCGCCGTGCGTGAAATCGGCCTGCTTCATCCCCACCGCGGTCGCGATGATGATCACGAAGAAGCAGATCACGGAGAGTGCGGCCAGCGTCAGCGCGCCGAACGTCAGGAACCGGTCGATCCGGCGGATCTCCGGCTCGGGGGCAGGCTGCCGAGTGCTCATCCGTCCCAGCCTACCCGCTCCGTGACCGGTAGGCTGGTGGGGTGCGGGGCTTCCGCACGCGTCCCGGTCGGATCCGCACGGATCCGGCGCCCGAGTATTGCAGCGAGGTTCTCCCATGCCCACCGGCAAGGTCAGGTTCTACGACGACGAGAAGGGGTTCGGCTTCATCACCACCGATGACGGCCAGGACGTCTTCCTGCACGCCACGTCCCTCCCCGCCGGGTCCGCGGTCAAGGCCGGCACCCGAGTCGAGTTCGGTGTCGCCGACGGCAAGCGCGGTCTGCAGGCGCTGTCCGTGCGCGTGCTCGAGGCTCCGGTCAGCCTCGCGAAAACCAAGCGCAAGCCCGCGGACGACATGGCGGTGATCGTGGAGGACCTCGTGAAGCTGCTCGACGGCATCGGCGGCGACCTCCGCCGTGGCCGCTACCCCTCGTCCAGCCACGGCCGCAAGATCGCCGCCGTGCTGCGCAACGTGGCCGAGGACTTCGATGCCTGAGAGCGACGTCAGCGGCGTCGAGCCGGTCGAGGCGGATCAGGTCGCGGCCGAGACGGTCGCGCCGGCGGTCGAGGAGCGCTTCTCGGCCGATGAACCCGTCGCCGTGCTGTCCGTGAGCGAGCGCCTGCTGGGCGCACGCGATCTGGCGCTCGCGGCCCTGCACGAGATCACCCCCGCGGCGTCGGTGGGGCCGGCCGCCGGTTACCTCCCCGAGGTCGACGGCGTCCTCTCCCTGCGCTTCGAGAACCGGCTCGGCGGCTACCCCGGCTGGTACTGGACGGTGTCCGTCGCCCAGGTCGGCGACGAGGAGCCGACCGTGCTGGAGGCCGAGCTGCTGCCGGGCGACGGCGCCCTGCTCGCACCCGAGTGGGTGCCGTGGGCCGAACGTCTCGCCGACTACCGCGCGCACCAGGCGGAGCTCGCCGCGTCGGCTCAGCACGACGCCGAGGCGAGTGAGGCCGAAGAGCTTCCCGCGGATGAGCTCGAGGAGGGATCCGACGCCGACGACCTCGACGACGATCTCGATGAGGACGAGCTGGACGACGACGACGAGCTGGACGACGACGAGGACGAGGCGGCACCGCGTCTGCACGCGGGCGACCTCGACGGCGTGGACATCGACGAGCTCGACGACTCGATCGATTCCGAGGACGACGACGACTCCGACGACGACGACTCCGACGACGACGAGGACTCCGACGACGACGAGGACTCCGAAGAGGAGTGAGCCTCGGCCTCCTGAGCAGCACTCGGGAGAGCAGCGGATACGAGAGAAGGCGCCTCCCTCAGGAGGCGCCTTCTCTCGTATCGCCGCGGGGCTCAGGCGCCCTGGTGCTCCAGCACGTAGTCGATCGAGCGGATGAGCTGACGCACATCCTCCGGCTCGATCGAGACGAACGTCGCGATGCGCAGCTGATTGCGGCCGAGCTTGCGGTAGGGCTCGGTGTCGACGATGCCGTTCGCCCGCAGGGTCTTCGCGATGGCGGCGGCATCCACCGAATCGTCGAAGTCGATCGTCGCGACGACGGGGGAGCGGTCGGCGGGCTCGGCGACGAACGGCGTCGCCACGGTGCTCGCCTCCGCCCAGCGGTAGAGCTCCTGGGAGGACTCGTTCGTGCGCGCGGCGGCCCAGGCGAGTCCGCCGTTGCCGTTGATCCACTGCAGCTGGGAGTCGAGCAGGTGCAGCGTGGTCAGCGCCGGGGTGTTGAGTGTCTGCTCGAGGCGCGAGTTGTCGACCGCGTTCTTCAGACTGAGGAACTCGGGGATGTAGCGTCCGGATGCGGCGATCCGCTCGATCCGCTCGATCGCGGCGGGCGACACCGCCGCGAACCAGAGGCCCCCGTCGGATCCGAGGTTCTTCTGCGGGGCGAAGTAGTAGACGTCGGTCTCGGTCACGTCGAAGTCGATCCCGCCGGCGGCGCTGGTCGCGTCGATCACGGTGAGCGCGCCATCCGCGGCGACGCGGCGGACCGGGGAGGCGACACCGGTCGAGGTCTCGTTGTGCGGCCAGGCGTAGACGTCCACGCCCTCGACGATCTCCGCCTCGGCGCGCGAGCCGGGCTCGGCGTTCCGCACATCGGGAGCCTGCAGCCACGGTGCCGCCGCGGCCTTCGCGAACTTCCCGCCGAACTCGCCCGAGACGAGGTTCTGCGCGCGGTTCTCGATGAGGCCGAAGGCGGCCGCGTCCCAGAACGCGGTGGAGCCGCCGTTGCCGAGGATGATCTCGTAGCCCTCGGGAAGGCGGAACAGGGAGGCGAGCTGCTCGCGGACGCTGCGGACGAGGTTCTTCACCGGCGCCTGGCGGTGCGAGGTGCCCAGCAGGCTCGACCCGACGGCGGCGAGGGCGCTCACCTGCTCGGGGCGGATCTTGGACGGGCCGCATCCGAAGCGGCCGTCGACGGGCAGAAGTTCGCGGGGAATCTCGATCGCCATGCACAGATTCTAGGTGCCGTGGAGGGGCCTCCTCCGCCCGTATGACAGCGCGCGACGGGCCCTGCGCCGGCGCACGGCGATCCTGCGCTGCCGGGCATGGGCGCTGCAGGGGGTGCAGAGCCGGCGCATATCCGCAGAAGGTAGGCTTGCCTAACAGCAGGCGACCGCATCCGCGGCACGACAAGGGGGATCGATGGCAGATCTGATCGACACCACGGAGATGTACCTCCGCACCATCCTCGAACTCGAGGAGGAGAACATCGTCCCCCTGCGCGCGCGGATCTCCGAGCGCCTCGGGCACTCCGGTCCCACGGTGTCGCAGACGGTCGGCCGGATGGAGCGCGACGGTCTCGTCGTCGTCTCCGAGGACCGCCGCCTCGAGCTGACCGAGACCGGGCGCCGCAAGGCCGTCGACGTGATGCGCAAGCACCGTCTCGCCGAGCGCCTGCTCTCCGACGTGATCGGGCTGGACTGGGCCTACGTGCACGACGAGGCCTGCCGTTGGGAGCACGTCATGAGCGAGCAGGTGGAGCGCCGTCTGGTCGAGCTGCTGGGGCACCCCACCGAGTCGCCGTACGGCAACCCGATCCCGGGTCTGGACCAGCTCGGCGGCACCCCCGCCCGCACCTTCGACGAGGGCGTGATCGGCCTGGTCGAGCACATGAACACGGCGGGCACGCCCACCGAGGGCACCGTGCGCCGTCTCGCCGAGCCGGCGCAGGTGGATCCCGAGCTGCTGGAGCAGCTGCGCGACGCCGGGGTGGTTCCCGGCGCCCGCGGCCGGTTCCGCTTCAACGAGGGCTATGTCCTGATCGAGGTGGACGGGCAGGACGAGGGCCTCGAGCTCCCGGTCGAGCTCGCCTCGCACATCTTCCTCGTCGCCTGAGGACGTCCGCCACGCTCGGGAGGGCGCTGTCTGGACAACGCCTGTGCGCGCGTCGCGGGATCCGCGGGAAACCGGCGTTCAGCGGATCCTTGGGGCAGCGTGACACGTTCGTGACTTTCCGGTAGCGTCGAGAGGGCCGTCGGCGAGAAGCCTGTCGACGGACTCCACGGCGCTCGCCTCATCGGCCCGTCGCCGCCGTGGGGAGACCTGTGTCCGAACCTGTGCGGACCGACCCGATCGACGACGGACCGGCGCGACCTCGCGCAGAGGCCGGAGGACAGACTTTGCCTGAGACCACGATCGAGACCACGAGTCCGACGAGCGCCGACCCGACCGCGCGTCAGAAGGCCGCGACCCGATCCGCCGCCTTCGTGCGCCCGGTGCGGACCGTGGCGATCCTCGGGGCCGTCGGCGCCCTGGTCGCCGCGATCGCCCTCCCGGCGTTCGTCTCGACGAGCGGCGCCGCAGATGCCGCTCCGGTCACGACCGAGCAGCTGGCCGCCGGCAATTCGCAGTCGATCGTCGTCGCGTCCGAGGCCACGCAGGCCCCGAGCACGCGCGGACAGTTCGTGGCGACCACGCCCGACGAGATCGAGAAGCGCAAGGCCGAGGAGGCCGCCGCTGCGCGAGCCGCCGCTGCGGCCGCCTCCGCGGCATCGGCCGCGACGGCCAGCAGCTCCCGCCCGTCTCTTGCCGGGATGGCGCTGGTCGCTCCTGGTTCGGGCGCCGTGCGCTACCCGGTCACCAGCTTCACCCCCGGCGAGGGCCCCGGCTCCGGTCGCGGCCATGAGGGCTGGGACATGATCGCTCCCGAGGGCACCCCGATCTACGCCGCTGCGGCCGGCACCGTGACGGCCTCCGCCGAGAGCATCGGCGGCTACGGCGTCTCGATGATGATCATGAGCAATCTCAACGGCACCATGGTGGAGAGCCGCTACGGTCACATGGTCTACGGCAGCCGGATGGTGGAGGCGGGCGACCAGGTCTCCGCGGGCCAGCTCATCGGCCTCGTCGGCAACACCGGCAACTCCTACGGCTCCCACCTGCACTTCGAGGTGCGCATCGGCGGCTCGGTCATCGACCCCGAGCCCTGGCTCGCCGCGAACGCGGGCTGATCGGCATCAGCCGTCTGCGCCGGCCGCTCGGATCGGTCGTTCCGGATCCGGGGGTGACAGATTCATCACGATCGGGTAACGTCGGGGAGGTCGTCGACGAGAAGCCCGTCGGCGATAACCCCGGCGGCCGCCTCCCGGTTCGTCACCGCCGTGGTCATCCTGATGCCCGTCGAAATCCCGGCGAGCACGAGAATACGGACGAGCCGACGCACGGCGCCGAGGCCTGGAGGAAGCCCTTGGCCGAAGAACTCGAACAGACCGATACGTCCGTCGTCACGCGTTCCCCGAAGCGTGCGAAGAACCCGGTCTCCCGATCCGTCGTGCGCCCGATCCGCACCTTCGCCGTCCTCGCCGCGGTGGGCGCGCTGGTGACCGCGATCGCCCTGCCCGCCCTCGCGACCGGCGCCGCGCCGGCGACCGCTTCGCCGGCGACCGCTCAGCAGATCGCGGCAGGTCACGCGCAGTCGATCGTCGTCGCGTCCGAGGCGACGGCCGTCGCCGGCACGCGAGGCTCGTTCACCGCGACGACTCCGCAGGAGATCGAGCAGAAGAAGGCGCAGGAGGCTGCTGTCGCGGCCGCCAAGGCCGCGGCGGAGGCCGCCGCCGCCAAGCCCGCCGTCGCGTCTGTCCGCAGCAACATGGCGCCGATCGCGAATCCCGGGCAGGTCATCTACCCGATGGCGGCCGGCTCCTACACGCTGAGCGACGGCTTCGGCGCGGCGCGCAGCGGTCGCAGCCACATGGGACAGGACTTCGCCGCACCGATCGGCACTCCGATCTACGCCGCCGCCGACGGCTGCGTCACGATCTCCGAGAGCAGCTACGGCGGCTACGGCGAGACGATCGAACTCGCCCACCCCGCGCTGAGCGGCTCCGCCGCGATCTCCACGCTCTACGGGCACATGAACTACGGCAGCCGGGCCGTCGGGGTGGGGCAGTGCGTGACCGCCGGCCAGTACCTCGGCGAGGTCGGGAACACGGGCTGGGTGTCCGGATCCTGTCTGCATTTCGAGGTGCTCGTGAACAACACCGAGATCGACCCGCTCGCGTGGCTCGAGGTCAACGTCCGCTGATCCGGCTCGGCGTTCACCGGAAGTTCTCCGCGTCGTCGCCGGGGCATGGGTTAGCCTGATTCCGTCGTCGCAAGGGCGGAGGAACACGATGGGACGAATACCGAGCATCCGAACCACGGATGCCCTCGGTCGACTCGTTCTTCGGCATTGCCCGCAGGATCTGCACGGATCATCCGTGCGCTCACGGCGCTGTCTCTCGTAGACAGCGCCGTTTTCGTATCCTGCGGACCCTCCGTCTGCGCACGGTCGAGAGACCGGGAAGCCGTCCCGGTCGGATCGAAGGGATGCAGGATGCGCACACTGGTGCTCAATGCCGGGTACGAACCGCTCGCGGTCGTGTCGTTCAGACGCGCGATCGTACTGGTCATGAACAAGAAGGCCTCCGTCGTCGAATGCGCCGTCGACGATCCCGTCTGGGCGGCGAGCGGACCGTTCGACCGCCCCGCGGTGATCGTGCTGAGCCGGTACGTGCGGATGCCGAGAGCCCGGTACGCACCCGTGACGAGACGCGGGGTGCTGCGTCGTGACGGCAACCGCTGCGGCTACTGCGGCAAGTCCGCGTCCACGATCGATCACGTGCTGCCGCGCTCGCGCGGGGGCAAGAACTCCTGGGAGAACCTCGTCGCCTGCTGTCTGCGCTGCAACAACGTCAAGAGCGACCGCACGCCGCAGGAGATGGGCTGGGAGCTGCGTCTGACTCCTGCTCCGCCGCGGGGCACGGGATGGACGGTGCGCGGATCCGAGCGGGGCGACCCCCGCTGGGAGCCGTACCTGGCGATGGCGGCATAGAGCCGCGCGCGCTCGTTAGACTGGGAGAGCGCCTTCGTAGCTCAGTCGGATAGAGCGGCCCTCTCCTAAAGGGCAGGTCGCAGGTTCGAATCCTGTCGGGGGCACAAGCAGAAGAAGACCGCCCGGAGGGGTGGTCTTCTTCTGCTTTGTCGACCGCCAGAGGCGCGGCTCCGTGCGCCAGGAGGATCCGCACGTCGACCTGCTTCTCGACGAGAGCCGACCTCGGGATCTCGTCGACCGCGGGGCGAATGGAGAAGCGGGCGCGAAACCTGACGCTCCAGGGGCGCAAAAGAAGGGACCACCCGAATGGCGGTCCCTTCTCTGCTATCTCGCGATCAGTGCGCGGCGCGGTATGCCTCGATCACATCGGCCGGAATGCGGCCGCGCTCCGAGAGCTTGTACCCGTTGTCGCCGGCCCAGGCGCGGATCGCCGCTGTCTCCGGGTTGCGGTTCGGGCGCTTGGCTGCGGCGGACGGGCGCCCGGTCGCCGCGCGCTGCGTGCGCCGCCCCGAAGAGACGAACGGAGCGAGCGCCGCACGCAGATCTGCGGCGTGCGCACTGGTCAGATCGATCTCATAGGCGGAACCGTCGAGTGAGAAATGCACGGTCTCGCCCTCGCCCACCTC
>JAITLM010000131.1 GCA_031277885.1 Microbacterium sp. | reverse complement strand
AAGGTCATCCAGCGCGTGCTGTGGTGGATCATCCGCATCGCCCCGCTCGGCACCTTCGGCCTCATCGGATCCGCCGTCATCAACTACGGCTGGGACAAGCTGACCTCGCTCGCCTGGTTTGCCGGCGCGATCTACCTCGGCCTCGCGTTCGTGCTGTTCGTGGTCTACCCGATCCTCGTGAAGACGCACGGCCTCTCGATCAAGCAGTACTTCACGGGCGTGTGGCCCGCCGTGCAGCTGGGCTTCGTGAGCCGCAGCTCGATCGGCACTCTGCCGCTCACCGAGCGCGTGACCGAGCGCAACCTCGGCGTGCCCCGCGGCTACGCGTCCTTCGCCGTGCCGCTCGGCGCCACCACGAAGATGGACGGCTGCGCCGCGATCTACCCGGCTCTCGCCGCGATCTTCGTCGCCCAGTTCTTCCACATCGACCTGAACATCATGCAGTACATCCTGATCGTGATCGTCTCGGTCGTCGGATCCGCCGCGACCGCCGGCACCACCGGCGCGATCGTGATGCTGACGCTCACCCTGTCGACCCTGGGCCTGCCGCTCGAGGGCGTCGGTCTGCTGCTCGCGATCGACCCGATCCTCGACATGGGCCGCACCGCGGTGAATGTCGCGGGCCAGGCGCTGGTCCCGACGATCGTCGCCAAGCGCGAGGGCATCCTCGACCTCGACCTCTACAACGCCCCGCGCAACGGCCTGCCGTTCGCCGAGGACATCGAGGACGAGGCACCGGAGTCCGTCGAGTCCGCCGCCGACGAGGCCGCGGTCGGATCCGCGCGCTGACACCCGTCGCGCACGAGGCCCTCGGATCCTTCGGGATCCGAGGGCCTTTCGCATGCGTCCTCCGTTACGCGCGAATCACGAGTCCATCAGCGGCAGTTCGAGATCGAAGGCGAGCACGATCGCATGAGCCAGCCGACGCTCCTGCTCTTCGGACAGAAACCCGATCGTGCGCCCGAGGCTCGCGCTCGGGATCGTCACGACGTTGTCGATCGATGCGGCACAGGCATGATCGAGCCCGTTCTGTGCCCCGAGGAGAACCTCGCTGCTGAGTCCCTTCACGGTCGTGGTGATGGGTGCGACCGTGACCTTGGTCATCGCCGCCCGCACCACCTCGCGCGTCAGCACCAGCACGGGACGGGTCTTGTCGAGCCGCGCGAGGCAGATCTCGCGCATCAGTCGTCGAGCTCCATGCGTCCTGCCGTCCAGTCGACGAGGCCATCGAGATCGTCGGCCGCGCCCTCGCGCTGCAGGATCTCGACGTCGCGCTCGGCCAGGAGACGGCGCATCTCGCGTTCGAGCGCGGACGTCACGACCGCCGCACGGCTGCTCGCCCGCCCTGCGGAGACCTCGCGATCGAGGAACTCCACGACAGGATCCGGCAGTCGGACGGCGATCTGAGTGGTCATGCCGCCATCATACTCCAATGAATCCCGAAGTGGGATTCAACCGTGAGAGTGAGGATCCGAATGTCAGCGCTCTGCGGTGGGGCTGGCCAGGCGGGTGTCGAGGGCGAGCTCCTCGGCGTCCATCGCGGTGATGAGCTCGCGCATGACCTCCTCGTTGAGCTCCCCCGCATCGCGTTCGGCGATCAGCACGTCGCGACGCACCTGCAGCCAGCCCTTGGACAGCCCGACGAGCTCGTCGCGGCTCGGACGCGGCATGCGGTCCTCCTCCCGCTGGCCCTTCTCGGTGTCGCGCTCGACACGGGTGAAGCGCTGCGCGAAACGGTCGAATCCGGCGAGCGCCTCGGGTCCGTGCTCCGCCTCCCAGGCCTTGCGCTTGGCGTCGAGGAAGACCTTGCCCGCCTCGCGCGTGCGGGCGCGGACCTGGGCGAGCTGGCGCCGGTCCTCATCCTCCTCATCGCTCACGTCGGCGACCCCGAGACCCTTGATCAGCAGCGGCAGGGTGAGCCCCTGCAGCAGCAGGGTGCCGACCGTCACCACGAAAGCGACGACGACGATCGCGTGCGCGGCGCCCGAGTCGAGCCCCGCGAGATCCGCCGCGGCGAGCGCGGTCGCCAGGGTGACCACGCCGCGCATGCCGGCCCAGGAGATCACCGCGTTGTCGCGCCAGCTCAGCTGCGACTCGCGGAAGCGCTCGCGCAGCTGCTCCTCGGTCGGCCGACGGCTCGACCAGCCCCGCCGCGCCCGTTTCTCCTCGACCGCCTGCATCCGATGCTCGAGCTGCCCCGACTCCAGCGTGCGCTCGAACTGCTTCAGCCGCAGCTTCGACCAGAACGCGCCCCATGCCGATGCCGGGTACACGAACAGCGGTCGCACGAGGAGCACGGCCACGAGCACCGCGGCCGAGAGCCACAGCACGCCCGCGACCTGGGTCGCGCCCAGCTCCGCGATCACCGGCGGCAGCTGCAGCCCGATGTACGCGAACACGAACGCCTCCAGCAGGAAGTCCGCCGAGAGCCAGATCGGCGCCTCCTGCATGCGCGTGGCATAGCTCGTGCGCGGCGCGTTGTAGCCGACCACGAGCCCCATCGCGACGACGCCGAGGACGCCGGATCCGCCCAGGTGCTCCGTGATCGCGTACACGCCGAACGGCGCGAGCAGGCCGAAGGTGCCGATGACGACCGGATCCGAGATGCGCATGCGCAGCTGGTGCATGCCGAGGCCCGCGACCACGCCGATCGCGACGCCGACCACGACCGCCACGACGAACTGCCAGACGCCCCCGCCGAGGCTGATCGTAGCGCCGGCCACGATCGCCGCGAACACGCGGTACAGCGTCAGCGAGGTCGCGTCGTTGATGAGGCTCTCCCCCGACAGCACCGTCATCACCCGGCGCGGCAGGCCGAGCCTGCGACCGATCGCCGCGGCCGAGACGGCGTCGGGCGGGGCGACGATCGCACCGAGCAGCAACGCGCCGGGCAGGGTCAGCGAGGGCATGATGAGCCACGCGACCAGCCCGACCACGGCCGTGGTCACGACGACGAGGCCGATGCCGAGTCGGCGGATCTGCGGCATGCTGCGACGGAAGCTCACGAAAGAGACGTCCAGCGACGCCGAGTACAGGAGCGGCGGCAGCACGAGGTTCAGCAGCACATGCCCGTCGATGCGCAGGTTGGGCACCGCGGGGATGAACGACACGGCGAGCGCGACGACCGTCACGAGCAGCGGCGCGGGCCAGCCCCTCCAGCGCGCGATCGCCGCGACGACCACCGATCCGACCAGCACGTAGAAGATCTCGGGATCCATGTCGCCAGGCTAGCGGGGCGCCGCTGTCGCGCCTCTTTCCGCACGCTGTCGGACCGTGTCCCCGTTCTGGTCAGACCGTGTCCCAGTTCCGGTCGGACCGTGTCCCAGTTCTGGTCGGTTCTGGGGCCCGAAACCGACCAGAAGTGGGACATGGTCCGGGAACGAGGGTCCGGGTCCGCCAGATCCTGGCCGTCCGGATCCGGTCAGCGCGCGGCGGCGAGCAGGCGGACGACCTCCTCGTCCGGCGTCTGCCGGAAGTCGACGTAGTGCATGCCGACCGCTATGAAGTCCTCCGGCGCCTCCAGGCAGACGACCTCCTCGGCTTCCGGATCCGGTCCGGCCCGCAGCTCCTCGAGCGCTTCCGGCGGCGCCACCGGCACGGCGACGACGACCCGCGCCGCACCCCGGGCGTGCGCGATCGCACAGGCCGCGCGGACGGTCGCGCCCGTCGCGATCCCGTCGTCGGCGATGAGCGCGGTGCGCCCGGCGAGCGGCTCCGGGGGGCGCCCGCCGCGGAACAGCCCCGCCCTGCGCTCCACCTCGGCGCGCTCCCTGCGCTCGGCCGTGCGCAGGGTCCGCTCGTCGATCCCTGCGGCGCGCACGACGTCGGGATTGCGCACGGCCGCGCCCTCCTCGCCCACGGCGCCCATCGCGAGCTCGGGCTGCCACGGCACCCCGACCTTGCGCACGACGAGCACGTCGAGGGGCGCGCCGAGCGCCCGCGCCACCTCGGCCGCCACGGGGACGCCGCCGCGCGGCAGACCGAGGACGACCGCATCGGCGGGCGGATCCGCGACCAGCAGCGCCGCGAGCCGCCGCCCCGCGTCGGCGCGATCCGCGAACCCGTGCATGCCTCCGGACTACGCCGGTACGGGGGCGCGGTCAAGGACCCCGCCGGGCGTTGAGCGAACACCGGCGATGCCGGCGTGAGAGGAGACGAGGTGCTCTCCCGGTCCCGGGGTGCTCTCCCGGATCCGGGGAGACGGATCCGGAATGCGGCCGGATCCGCTCGCGTTGTCGAAAACGATGTCTTCTCTCGCGCTCTCCGTCCTCGACCTCGTCCCGGTGCGTACCGGGCAGACCAGCGCCCAGGCGGTGTCGTCCTCGCTCGCGCTCGCCGCGCGCGCCGACGAACTCGGCTATCGGCGGTACTGGTTCGCCGAGCACCACAACATGCCGGCCGTCGCCTCGACCGCCCCGCCCGTGCTGATCGCCGCGGCCGCCGCGCGCACGCAGCGCATCCGGGTCGGATCCGGCGGGGTCATGCTCCCGAACCACGCGCCGCTGATCGTCGCGGAGCAGTTCGCCGCGCTCGAGGCGATCGCGCCCGGCCGGATCGACCTCGGCATCGGCCGCGCACCGGGGAGCGACCCGGTCATCACCCAGCTGCTCCGCGCCGCCGGGACCGCCGGCGACGTCGAGCGCTTCCCCGACCACGTGCAGGACATCGCGCTCATGCTGCAGCCCGACGGCGCGACCGTGCAGTTCACCTCGGGCGGCGAGTACGCGGTGCGCTCGACGCCCGCCGCGACCGGTGCCCCCGAGGTGTGGCTGCTCGGATCCAGCGACTACTCGGCACAGCTCGCGGCCTCCCTCGGCCTGCCGTACGTGTTCGCGAACCACTTCTCCGGCCAGGGCCTCGACCGCGCCCTCTCGCTCTACCGCGACGGCTTCCGCCCCTCCGAGGCGCACCCCGCGCCGCGCACGTTCCTGACCGCGAACGTCGTCGCCGCGCCCACCGCCGAGGAGGCGTCGGAGCGCGCGATCCCGCAGTTGCGGATGATGGCCCGGCTGCGGCTGAACCGCCCGCTCACCCCGCTCGAGACCGTGGAGCAGGCGAGGGCCGCCCTCGCCGCGACCCCCGATGCGCAGGAGGAGCAGATCCACGCGGCCGCGCTCGCGAACTGGTTCGTCGGCGATGGCGCGACCGTCCGCGCCGAGCTCGAGGCCTTCGCGGAGAAGCACGCCGTCGACGAGATCATGATCTCCCCTGTCGCCGGATCCTTCGCCGCCGAGGATCCCGACCGCACGCCCGGTCGCACGCAGACGCTGGAGCTGCTCGCGGGCTGAAGCCCCGCGCCGCTCAGAGCGGAAGTCTGGCGATCGTCTCCACGACGTGCCGGGCCTGGTCCGCACCGATCCCGAGCTGGGAGCGGATCCGGGCTTCGGCCTCGGGCGTGCGCCCCTGCCGCACCAGGGCGATGATCTCGTCGGGAAGCTTCGCCGAGAACGACGATGCCGTGGTGCCAGGGGACTGAGGATCCGCGGATCCTCGCCGGCTGGCCGAACTCGACCAGCTGATCGAGGTCGAGGTCGTCGTCGAGGACGAGCTCGACGACGTCGCCCCATCGGGGACCCGGCCGTCCGCGAGATACTCGGCGAGGTCCATGGTCGAGAGGGAGTCGACGGCGCGCTGCGCCCATGCCGGGTCCTGCCGCCCCGTGGCGGTCATGAGCGCCGTCACCGCTTCGGCCGTGCGCCCCTCCGAGACCAGGCGCACCACGTCATCGGGGATCGGGCGAGCGCCGCTCGGCGACGCATCCGGCGCGGGCGCGGTCGGCATCGGACCGGCGTGGGCCGGTGCAGCGCTCTGCCGGTCTGCAGTCTGCGGGTCCGCGGACGACGGGTTCAGCACGGCGCCGGACGGCAGCGTCACCCCGATGCCGCGGTCGTCGCGGGCGCGCCGCCGCAGCAGCACCCGCACCAGGATCGCGGTCACCACGACGGCGATCGCGACGACGACCAGCACGGCGATCATCAGCCCACTCGAGATCATGACTCCACCGTAGGGGCAGCGAGGATCCGCCCTAGGCCTCGGGCTCGCCCGCGATGAGGCCGCGCAGCCAATCGCGGGCCTCGACGAACACGTCGTCTGCGTAGCGCTCGGGATACTGCACGATGCGCCGGTCGGCGCGGGGGTACGAGCCGAGGTAGACGACGCGCGGGCTGAACCGGCGGATCCCGAGCAGCGCATCGGCCATGCGCTCGTCCTGGATGTGCCCGTCCGCGTCGAGCACGAACCGGTAGCGGCCGAGGGCGTCGCCGATGGGCCGCGACTGCAGCAGCGACAGATTGATGCCGCGCGTGGAGAACTGCTCCAGCAGTTCGAGCAGGGCGCCCGCGTGGTCCTCGGGCAGCTCGACGATGAGCGAGGTCTTGTCGGCGCCGGTGGGCGGGGCCGGGGCCACGGTGCGCGCGACCAGCACGAACCGGGTGACGGCGTTCTCGTTGTCGCCGATGCCGTCGGCCAGCAGCTCGAGGTCGTGGTGCTGCACGATGCCTGGTGCCGCGATCGCCGCGTCCGCGGGCAGGGATCCGTCCAGGATGCCGAGCGCCGAGGCGACGTTGCTCGCCGCGGGCACGTGCTGGTGGGCCGGGATGTGCTCGCCGAGCCAGCCGTAGCACTGGGCGTAGGCGACGGGATGCGCGGCGACGACCGTCACGTCCTCGATCCGCGTGCCGGGCGCCGCGACCAGCACGAAGTCGACCTTCACCAGGTACTCGCCCACGATCCTCAGGCCGGGGAGCGTCGCGAGGGCGTCGAGAGTGGTCGTGACCCCGCCCTCGACCGAGTTCTCGATCGCGATCATCGCGGCGTCGCTGCGCCCCTCGAGCACGTCCGCGAGAGCCTCGCCCACGTTGTGCACCGGGCGCCACTCGTGTCCGCGGGCCTCGGGCACCTGCTCCAGGGCAGCCTCGGTGAACGTCCCCGCGGGGCCGAGATAGCTGTAGGTACGGCGGGCGGGGGCGGCATCGGTCACGGCGTTCAGCCTAGTCCGGGGCGCGCCCCCGGCTCTGGTCGATGACGCGGACGGCGGCAGGATCCCGACACGTCTGCACGATCGGACACCGGATCCGGTCGTGCATCCGTGGTCGGATCCGGCAGACGTCGCGCCGCGCCCGGTGAACGAGGCGGGCGGCGCTCCGCGACGGCTGTCCCGCGCGGAAACGATGATGCGATCCGGGGCCCGCCGGGGCAGACTAGCTGCATGACGAGCCGAGCCGGCCTCCCCGCGGAGGAAAGCGACCTGATCGACGTCGACGAGCTGATCGCCGCCTACTACGACCGGATCCCGGATCCGAAGATCTCCACCGAGAGAGTCGTGTTCGGCACGAGCGGGCATCGCGGGTCGTCGTTGAACGGCAGTTTCAACGAGCAGCACATCCTCGCCACGACCCAGGCGATCGTCGACTACCGCACCGCGCAGGGCATCACCGGCCCGCTCTTCCTCGGCCGCGACACGCATGCGCTCAGCCGCCCGGCGGAGCGCAGCGCGATCGAGGTGCTCGTCGCGAACGACGTCGACGTGCTCGTCGACTCTCGCGACGCCTGGGTGCCGACCCCGGCGCTCAGCCACGCGATCCTCACCTACAACCGCGACCGCTCCGAGGACGAGCCGGGCCGCGCCGACGGCATCGTGGTCACCCCCTCGCACAACCCGCCGCGCGACGGCGGCTTCAAGTACAACCCCCCGCACGGCGGCCCCGCGGACACCGACGCGACCGGCTGGATCGCGAACCGCGCGAACGAGCTCATCGAGGCCGGCCTCGAGGGCGTCAAGCGCACCCGTTTCGCCGACATCGACGCCGACGGCCTCGGCACCTACGACTTCCGCGACGGCTACGTGCGCGATCTGCCCTCGATCATCGACGTCGAGGCGATCAAGCGCGCGGGGGTCAGGATCGGGGCGGATCCGCTCGGCGGCGCCTCGGTCGAGTACTGGGCGCTCATCGGCGAGATACACGGCCTCGACCTCACGGTGGTGAACCCCGAGGTCGACCCGACCTGGCGCTTCATGACCCTGGACTGGGACGAGAAGATCCGGATGGATCCGTCCTCCCCCTCCGCGATGGCGTCGCTCGTCGCGAAGAAGGGCGACTACGACGTGCTCACGGGCAACGACGCCGACGCCGACCGGCACGGCATCGTGACCCCGGACGCGGGTCTGATGAACCCGAACCACTACCTCGCGGTCGCGATCGACTACCTGTTCTCGCACCGCGAGGGCTGGGGGCGTGATGCCGCGATCGGCAAGACGCTCGTCTCGTCCATGATCATCGACCGCGTCGCGGAGTCGCTCGGCCGGCGCCTGCTCGAGGTCCCGGTCGGGTTCAAGTGGTTCGTCCCCGGGCTGCTCGACGGATCCGTCGCGTTCGGCGGCGAGGAGTCGGCCGGGGCGTCCTTCCTGCGCAAGGACGGATCCGTCTGGTCGACGGACAAGGACGGGATCCTGCTCTGCCTGCTCGCCGCGGAGATCATCGCCGTGACCGGCAAGACCCCGTCGGAGCGCTATCGCGAGCTCGAGGAGGCGTTCGGCGCCTCCGCGTATCAGCGTGTGGACGCCCCCGCGACGCCCGAGCAGAAGGCGACGCTCGGCAGGCTGTCACCGGAGTCCGTCACCGCGACCGAGCTCGCCGGCGAGCCGATCACGGCCAAGCTCTCGCACGCGCCGGGCAACGGCGCGGCGATCGGCGGGCTCAAGGTGCAGACCGAGCACGCCTGGTTCGCCGCGCGCCCCTCCGGCACCGAGGACGTGTACAAGCTCTACGCCGAGTCGCTGCTCGGCCCGGAGCACCTCGCCCGCGTGCAGGAGGAGGCCAGGGCGGTCGTGAGCGCCGCGCTCGGGGGCTGACCCGGCGGATCGAGCCCGAGCCGGGCCGGCGGGCCGGGGGCCGGCACCGGCTGTGTCCCGGTTTCGGCGGCACCGTGTCCCGGTTTTGGCCCTGCCATGTCCCGTTTCCGGCGCAGAATCACCCGGTTTCGGAGCCGAAAGTGGGACACGATAGTCCGGGATGCTCCACGGGGGTGATCCCCCGCACCGGGTCCCGGCCGGGGCCCGGGTGGGGGGATCCCGCCCGGGGAGCAGCCCGGACTACCGTGTCCCACTTTCGGCTCCGAAACCGGGTGATTCTGCGCCGGAAACGGGACATGGCAGGGCCAAAACCGGGACACGGTGCCGCCG
>JAITLM010000072.1 GCA_031277885.1 Microbacterium sp. | reverse complement strand
TCAGCGGGCGAAGTGACCGCGGTAGTACTCGTACACCCAGCCGACGATCGCGACCACGAAGATGGCCAGCGCGACCGGGAAGAGGAACACTCCCACGGCCAGTGCGATCATCCCGACGGCGGCCGCACCGGCGAGCACGATCGGCCACCACGACCACGGGCTGAACTCGCCGAGCTCGGGGTCGCCGTCATCGATGTCGCTCGTGAGGACGTCCTCGGGCAGCGAGCCGCCCTGGGCCTTGTGCGTGCGGTCGAGGTAGAACGCGATCATCGCGCCCATGAAGGCGGCGAAGAACAGGGCGACGGTGCCGACCCACTCGATCGCCTTCACGGGCGGCTCACCGGCGTGCGCGACCAGGTTCCAGACCGTGTAGGTCACGCCGACGAAGGCGAAGAAGCCGGTGAGGATCCACCAGAGAACGATGTTGTCGCGCATGGGTCAGTGGGCCTTTCCGTCGGCGGCCGCGGCAACCGGGTGCTCTGCAGCCTCCGGGTGGTTGAGGTCGAACGCCGGACGCTCACTGCGGATCCGCGGGATCGACGTGAAGTTGTGGCGCGGCGGCGGGCACGAGGTCGCCCACTCGAGCGAGGCGCCGTAGCCCCACGGGTCGTTCACGGTGACCTTCGGAGCCTTGCGCGCGGTCAGCCACACGTTCAGGAAGAACGGCAGCATCGATGCACCGAGGATGATGGCGCCGATCGTGGAGACCTGGTTCTCCCAGGTCCAGTTGTCGTACGCCGAGTAGTCGGCGTAACGACGCGGCATGCCGTCGACGCCCAGCCAGTGCTGGATGAGGAACGTCATGTGGAAGCCGATGAACAGCATCCAGAAGTGCACGTAGCCGAGGCGCTCGTTGAGCATCCGGCCGGTCCACTTCGGCCACCAGAAGTAGAAGCCGGCGAACATGGCGAACACGACCGTGCCGAACACCACGTAGTGGAAGTGCGCGACGACGAAGTACGAGTCGGAGAGGAAGAAGTCCAGCGGCGGGGAGGCCAGGATGACACCGGTCAGACCGCCGAAGACGAACGACACCAGGAAGCCGAGCGCGAACACCATGGGCGTCTCGAAGGTCACGGATCCTCGCCAGAGCGTGCCGATCCAGTTGAAGATCTTCACACCGGTCGGAACCGCGATGAGCATGGTCATGAGCGCGAAGAACGGAAGCAGCACGCCGCCGGTCACGTACATGTGGTGCGCCCACACGGCCACGGACAGGGCCGCGATCGCGATCGTCGCGTAGACGAGGGTCTTGTACCCGAAGATCGGCTTGCGGCTGAACACCGGGAAGATCTCCGAGACGATGCCGAAGAACGGCAGCGCGATGATGTAGACCTCGGGGTGGCCGAAGAACCAGAACAGGTGCTGCCAGAGGAGCACGCCGCCGTTGGCCGGGTCGTAGATGTGCGCGCCGAGCACGCGGTCCGCGGCGGCGGCCAGCATGGCCGCGGCCAGGACGGGGAACGCCATCAGGATCAGCAGGCTCGTGATGAGGGTGTTCCACGAGAAGATCGGCATGCGCCACATGGTCATACCGGGCGCGCGCATCGTGATGATCGTGGTGATGAAGTTGACCGCACCGAGGATCGTTCCGAAACCGGACATGCCGAGGCCGAGCATCCACAGGTTGCCGCCGGCGCCGGGGGTGAACGACGCACTCGCGAGCGGCTGATAGGCGAACCAGCCGAACGAGGCCGCGCCCTGCGGGGTGAGGAAGCCGGCGACCGCGATCGTGGAGCCGAACAGGAACAGCCAGAACGCGAAGGCGTTCAGACGCGGGAACGCGACGTCGGGGGCGCCGATCTGCAGCGGGAGGATCGCGTTCGCGAAGCCCGCGAACAGCGGCGTCGCGAACATCAGCAGCATGATCGTGCCGTGCATCGTGAACAGCTGGTTGTACTGCTCCTTGGTCGGGATGATCTGCATGCCCGGCGAGAAGAGCTCGGCGCGGATGATGAGGGCCATCACGCCGCCGAGGAGGAAGAACAGCACGGAGGCGATCAGATACATGTATCCGATCGTCTTGTGGTCGGTGGAGGTGATCCACTTGACGACGATGTTGCCCTTCTGCTCGACGCGGGTCGAGCTGAGCAGGGCCGCCTGGCGCGGCGGGATCGTCGTCGGGCGCGCGCCGGCCTCGGACGTGTCGGGAAGAGTGCTCGTCATTCTGCTTACTTCGCTTCCGAGTCGGTCGTGGGCTTGCCGGTGCCCGGGTAGTTGCTCAGGCGGTTGTAGGCATCGGTGATGTCACCCGTGTTGCCCTCGTCCTTGAGCTTGGTGAGGTACGCCTGGTAGTCGGCGTCGCTGACCACCTTGACGTTGAAGAGCATCATCGAGTGGTACTCGCCGCAGAGCTCGGCGCACTTGCCCTGGTAGGTGCCCTCGCGGGTCGGCGTGAAGGACCACGAGTTGTCCTTGCCGATGTACATGTCCTTCTTGTACAGGAAGTCGATGATCCAGAAGGAGTGGATCACGTCGCGCGACTGCAGGTTGATCTTGACGGTCTTGTTGACCGGCAGGTACAGGGTCGGCAGCGCCGCCTGGTCGATGTTGCCCGCCTTGTCGGGCTGCGCCTGGACACCCATGGTCCACACGGCGTCGGAGTTGTCCTTCTCCTTGCCGTCGTACTGGAAGTCCCAGGCCCACTGCTTGCCGATCGCGGTGATCTCCACGTCGGGCTTGTCGTACTGCGTCTCGATGATCGTCTGATCACGCGCGGTGAAGGCGAACATTCCGAAGATCAGGATCAGCGGGACGATCGTGTAGAAGATCTCGAGCGGCATGTTGTACCGCAGCTGCACCGGGAGGCCGGTCTGGCCCTTGCGACGGCGATAGGCGATCGCGGCCCAACCCATCAGACCCCAGGTGATGAGGCCGACGATGAGCAGGACGATCCACGAGTTGACCCAGAGCGCGGCGACGCGATCGGTCTGGTTGGTGGCAGGTGTGCCATCGGCTACGAAGCCCGGAAGGAATCCGTGGAGTTCGGTGGGAGAGCATCCCGCCAGGGCCACGGCTGCCGCAACTCCCAAGGGGAGTGCGGCCCAACGAAGGCGGCGTTTCGAGGGCACGATGCACCTTTCAGATCACGGACGTGGGCTACCCCAGTCTAGGGCAAGCTCACACCCGATTCACGCCATCCACGCAGGTTCGGCGTGGATGGCGCAGGGATGGGAGAGGGGAATTCTGCGGGTCAGTGGAAGCTGTCGCCGCACGCGCAGGAGCCCTGCGCATTGGGGTTGTCGATCGTGAATCCCTGCTCCGAGATGGTGTCCTTGAAGTCGATCGCCGCACCGTCGAGGTACGGGACGCTCATGTTGTCGATGATCACCTCGACGCCGTCGAAATCGACGGTCTCGTCGCCTTCGAGATAGCGCTCGTCGAAGTAGAGCTGGTAGATCAGACCGGAGCAGCCGCCGGGCTGCACGGCGACGCGCAGGCGCAGGTCGTCGCGGCCCTCCTGCTCCAGCAGGCTCTTCACCTTCGCCGCTGCGGCGTCGGTGAGCTTCACGCCGTGCGCGGCGGTGGTCTCGGGGGTGAGGGTGATGTCGCTCATGTCGCTCCTTGGATCGGCCGTGGCCAGGCACGGTTTCCGTCACTCGAGTCTACCGCCGCGCACGCGCAGGGCATCGATCACGGCCGGTCACGACCGCGTCTCGATGCGCTCGGGGGTCGTCAGAGGGTGATCTCGTTCATCCGCGTGAGCAGCAGCGCCTCGGTCGCCACGGCGTGGCGGAAGGTGTCCAGGTGCAGGGACTCGTTGGGGCTGTGCGCCCGCGCGTGCGGATCCTCCACTCCGGTCACGAGGATCTCGGCGCCCGGGAAGCGCTCCACGAGGTCCGCGATGAACGGGATGGATCCGCCGATGCCGAGATCGACCGGCGCCGTGCCGTAGCCGTCCGCCATCGCGCCGCGCACCAGTCCGACGGCCCAGCCGCTCGTGTCCACGAGGAACGGGTTGCCGAGGTCGACGTCGGAGAAGGAGAGCTCGGCGCCGAACGGCGCATGTGCCCGCAGGTGCGCCTGCAGCGCGGCGTACGCGTCGTCCGCGCTCTGCCCCGGCGCGATGCGGCAGCTGAGCACGACGGTGGTCTCCGGCGAGAGGGTGTTGGATGCGGCCGCGACGGAGGTGGCGTCGACGCCGATCACCGTGACGGAGGGCTTGTTCCAGATGCGGCTGAGGATCGTGCCGTCGCCGATCGGCGAGACGCCGGGCAGCAGCCCGGTCTCGTCGCGCAGCGTCGCCTCGCTGTACTCGGGCGTGGCGGCGTCCCGCACGGTCAGGCCTTCGACCGCGACGGATCCGTTCTCGTCCCACAGCGTGTTCAGCAAGCGGATCGTCGCGAGCATGGCGTCGGGCACCGCTCCCCCGAACATTCCGGAGTGCGAGGCGTGGTCGAGGGTGCGCACGGTGAGGGTGAAGCGCACCGCGCCGCGCAGCGAGACCGTGAGGCCCGGCGTGCTCGCGTCCCAGTTGCCGGAGTCGGCGACGACGATCGCGTCGGCGCGCAGCGCATCCTCGGTGTCGGTGAGGAACTGCGCGAAGGAACGGGATCCGTACTCCTCCTCCCCCTCGATGAACATCGCGATGCCGAGGTCCAGGTCGTCGCCCAGCGCCTCCGCGACCGCGCGGATGGAGGCGATGTGCGCCATGATCCCGGCCTTGTCGTCCGCGGCACCGCGTCCGTACAGGCGTCCGTCGCGCACGGTGGGCTCGAACGGCGGGGTCTCCCACAGCTCGTCGTCCCCGGGGGGCTGCACGTCGTGGTGCGCGTAGAGCAGGATCGTGGGCTTGCCGTTGCGCGCGGCGCGGCGCGCCAGGATCGCGGGCTGCCCGACCTCGTCGGTGCCGGGGATCGCTGCTCGCAGCACGCGCACGCTGTCGAAGACGCCCGTGCCCTCGGCGAGCTCGGCGACCGCAGCCGCGCTGCGCACGAGCTGGGTCTGATCGAAGGCGGGCCAGGCGATCCCCGGGATGCGCACGAGGGCGCCGAGATCACTGAGCGCGGCCGGGATCCCGGTGCTCACGGCGGCGGTGACGGCGGCTTCGACGTCACCGGGTGCGGTGACCGAGGAGGAGGGAGAAGTCATGCAGGTAATCTTAGAGAACACCCGTTTCCCCTTCTCTCGACTTCAGGAGCCTTCGTGCCCAGCACTCCCACCCCCGCACCAGAGGACTCCTCGGCCGACGTGAGCGGCAAGGGACGCCGCACGCCGACGCGCGCGGAGCAGGAGGCAGCGCGTCGCCGGCCGCTCGTTCCTGACACCAAGGAGGCCAAGGCGCAGGCGCGCGCCGACCTGCGCGTCCGCCAGGAGCGGCAGCGCATCGGCATGGCCAACGGCGAGGAGAAGTACCTCCCCGTCCGCGATCGCGGCCCTCAGCGCCGCTGGGTGCGCGACTACGTCGACGCCGGCTGGCACGTCAGCGAGTGGATCATGGCACTCATGGTCGTCGTGATCGTCGTCTCGCTGATCCCGAACACGCTGGTCGCCTACTGGGCGTTCATCGGCCTGTGGGGCTTCATCGCCATCGCGGTCATCGACATGGTCTTCCTCGGCATCCGCGTGAACCGCCGCATCGCGGAGAAGTACGGCAAGGACAAGCGCGAGCGCGGCCTCGCCTGGTAAGCCGCCATGCGGTCGCTGCAGATGCGCTTCATGCGCCTGCCGAAGCCCCAGGTCAAGCGCGGGCAGTACCCGGAGTGATCCGGATCCCCTGACAGACGACGAAGGTCCCGGTGCGCGAACAGCGCCCGGGACCTTCTTCGTCGAGTGCGGACTCAGCGCGTGCGCAGTCCGGCACGGATCTGGCGCGCCCAGAACGGTCCGCGGTAGAGGAACGCCGTGTAGCCCTGCACCAGGGTCGCACCGGCCTCGAGCCGCTCGCGCACCTCGGCACCGGTCTCGACCCCTCCCACCGAGATGACGCAGAAATCGGCGGGCACCGCGGCCCGGACGAGGCGCAGGACCGCGAGCGAGCGCTCCTTGAGCGGCGCGCCGGACAGGCCGCCCTCCCCCGCCGCCGCGACCTTCGCGGGATCCGTGGTCAGTCCCTCCCGCGAGATGGTCGTGTTCGTCGCGATGAGGCCGTCCAGCCCCTCGGCGACGGCGAGCTCGGCGATGGCGGTGACCTCGTCATCGGGAAGATCGGGCGCGATCTTGACCAGCAGCGGTGTCGCGCCGGCGGCGGCCTTCACCGCGCGCAGCAGCGGCGCGAGGGTCTCCACGGCCTGCAGACCGCGCAGCCCCGGCGTGTTCGGCGAGGACACGTTGATCGCGAGGTAGTCCGCGAGCGGGGCGAGGCGGACGGCCGAGGCGACGTAGTCGGCGGTCGCGTCCTCGACGGCGACCACCCGGCTCTTGCCGATGTTCACGCCGATCACGGCGGACGGACGGCGACGGCGCAGCTTCCAGAGCTTCTTCTCGGCGGCTTCCGCCCCGGCGTTGTTGAAGCCCATCCGGTACACGACCGCGCGGTCCGGCATGAGCCGGAACAGGCGAGGCTTGGGGTTTCCGGGCTGAGGGATGGCCGTGATCGTGCCGACCTCGACGTGCCCGAAGCCGAGCGCGGACAGACCGCGCACGCCGACCGCGTTCTTGTCGAAGCCCGCGGCGATGCCGAAGGGAGTGGGGAACGTGAGCCCCAGCGCCTGCACCTCATCGCCCGCCGCCGGCCGGGTCAGCGCGCGCGCCGCCCAGGAGAACGGAGGCACGCCGAGGACACGCACCACGGCCATGCCGGCGTGATGGGCGAACTCGGGATCGAAGCGCGCGAGGACGAGGCGGAAGAGCAGAGGATACATCCCTGCCAGGCTACCGGTCGGAGGAGGCGGATCCGGACGTGCGGATCAGAGCGCGGCCTGCTCGGCGGCCCTGTGGTGGTCGGCGCGCAGCTCGGCGATCGACGCCTCGAAGTCCTCGAGCGAATCGAACGCCTGGTAGACGCTCGCGAAACGGAGGTAGGCGACCTCGTCCAGGTCCCGGAGCGGACCCAGGATCGCCAGGCCGATCTCGTTCGTGTCGAGCTGCGAGACGCCGGTCTGACGCACCGCCTCCTCCACGCGCTGCGCCAGGATCGCGAGATCCGCCTCGGTGACGGGACGCCCCTGGCAGGCCTTGCGGACCCCCGAGATGACCTTCTCGCGGCTGAACGGCTCCATCACGCCGGAGCGCTTGATGACGTTGAGGCTCGCGGTCTCGGTGGTGGTGAACCGTCCCCCGCATTCGGGGCACTGGCGGCGCCGGCGGATCGACAGCCCGTCGTCGCTCGTGCGGGAGTCGATGACGCGGGAGTCCGGATGACGGCAGAACGGGCAGTGCATTCGAGAAAGCCTACGCCCCGGCTGCGGCGGCGGACTCGGTCACGGCTGTGAACCGTGCCTCGACGGCCTCGCCGTGCGCGGGCAGTACCTCGGCGGCGGCGAGCGCAACGACGCCATCGCGCGCGCGCGCCAGCGCGTCCCGATCGTAGGAGATCACCTGCTGCGGGCGCAGGAACGTGTACGCTCCGAGCCCCGGCGCGTATCGTGCCTGTCCACCCGTCGGAAGGACGTGATTGCTTCCGGCCATGTAGTCGCCGAGGCTGACCGGCGTCTGGTCTCCCACGAACACGGCACCGGCGCTCGTGAAGACGGCGGCGGCCTCCTCCGCGTCGACGAGGTGCAGTTCGAGGTGCTCCGGCGCGTACGCGTTGCTGAAGGCCACGGCTGCGGCGCGATCGTCGACCAACACGAGCGCCGACTGCGGTCCGTCCAGCGCCGTCTGGACGCGGCCACTGTGCCTGGTCCGCGCGGCGGCCTTCGCGACGTCCGCCGCCACGCGGTCCGCGAGCTCCGCTGAGTCGGTGACGAGGACGGCTGAAGCCTGCTCGTCGTGCTCGGCCTGACTGATCAGATCCACCGCGATGAGACGCGGATCCGCGTGGGCGTCCGCAACGATGAGGATCTCCGTCGCACCCGCCTCGGAATCCGTGCCCACGACGCCGGCGACGGCGCGCTTGGCAGACGCGACGTAGTTGTTGCCGGGCCCGGAGATGACGTCGACCGGCTCGAGCCCGATCGCCTCGACGCCGTGGGCGAGGGCGCCGATCGCACCCGCGCCGCCGATCGCGTAGACCTCGCCCACGCCGAGCAGGGCCGCCGCGGCGAGGATCGTCGGGTGGACGCGGCCGTCTTCGGTGGACTGAGGAGGCGAGGCCAGTGCGATGCTGCCCACCCCCGCCACCTGCGCCGGGACGACGTTCATGACGACGCTCGAGGCAAGCGGCGCCTTGCCGCCGGGGATGTAGACGCCGACCCGTCCGACCGGCTGCCAGCGTTGCACGATGCGTGCGCCCGGCTCGATCTCGGTCACGCGCGGAGAGGGAACCTGCGCGGCGGAGCCCTGACGCACGCGCTCGATGGCGGCCTCGAGCGCGGCGCGGACCCGCGGATCCAGGCCCGCGAGAGCCTCGTCGAGGTGCTCCTGAGGAACCCGGATCGCGTGGCCGGTCACCCGGTCGAAACGCTCGGCCTGCTCGCGCAGGGCCTCCTCGCCGCGCACCCGCACGTCCTCGACGATCGCGGTGGCGGTGGCCAGCGCTTCCGCGCGCGCGGCGGTGGCGCGCGGCACGGCCGCCAGCATCTCGGCGGTGGAGAGGGTGCGTCCCCTCAGGTCGATCGTCTGCATGCGTCCTCAGCCTCGGGTCATGTTCTCGGTGTCGTGCAGGTATCCCACGCGACCGTCGTCGTGGCGCACCACGAAGGCGCCGCCACGGTCCTCGAGAACAAGGATCCATGCTTCCGGCCCGATCGTGAAAATCGAGTCGCCCCGCGCGTCATGAACGACCCGCGTGTCCGGCGCGAGCGCCCAGAACGGCTGGAGCTGCTCCCCCGTCGCCACGGGGCCTGCGGCGCTCGGCTCAGAGCCGCCGTCTTGCGAGATGACGTCGACGGCGTGTGTCGCCACGTCATCCGCGGAGGACGGCTCGAGCAGGTCGCCGAGCACCTCCGTCATGGTGTCGGAGAGATCGCGCGGCGCGGCCGTCGAGTCCAGCGCAGCGGCGGGTCCATCGGCGGCGTCCGCGTCGGAGTCGGGCTCAGCATCGGCCGCCGCGGCGCGGCGCGCGTCGGCGCGCGTGGCGGGTTCGCCCTCTTCCGGAGTCTCCTCGGCGGCGGCCTGCGGCTCTTCTTCGGAGTCCGCCCGGGGGACGGTGTCCAGGATCGCCTCGGTCGGGGCGTCCGGGGCCGGCACGACACCGGTGGGGGCTTCGACGGCGGGCACCGTCGCCTGCACCGTCGTCTCCGCGTCGGGCGAGGCCTGAGCCTCGACGGCTGCGACGACCGGGGTCTCCCCCGAGGCCAGGAAGGACTCCCGGTGCTGTTCGGGGACGTATCCCGTGCCGCCTTCGACCACCGCGCCGGTGACGCCGGTGGCCGAGAGGTGCCCGGCCGCGCCGACCTCGTTGTCGTGCAGCAGCCCCGGATCCACGTCGTCCTCGTTCTGCGGGTCGGAGACGCTGCCTCTCGCCCGAACCGGGCGGGGGCGCGAGAACACGGGACGCACGGGGTTGGCACGACGATGCGCGAGGGTCTCGGTCCGCTCTTCGAAGTCCTCGCGGATCCCGGGGATGAGCGCGGCGAACACGGTCACCACGACGAGCACCAGCATCAGCAGGATCTCCAGCCACAGCGGCCAGGTCACCAGCGGGGACCGCCGGGTCGCGCCGACCAGATCCAGCTGCTGCCAGAGCAGCACGATCCAGCTCACGAGCGCGACCGAGAAGGCCACGGAGGCGAACTGGTCGATGCCGAGCGATCCGACCCGGCGGATGCCCTCGGGAGAGAGCCGGCGGAGCACGATGAGGAAGACGGCGACGGTGGGCACGCCGATGGCCAGCGCCCAGGCGCCGTTCATCGTCCAGACCGTCGCGGAGCTGTCCAGGACGCTTCCGCCGCCGGGCACGAAGGACAGCGCGAAGGCGATCACCCACGCGCCGATCATGATCAGCTCGCGCAGCGTGAAGCCGAACCAGCCCTGCTGCGGCGCCGCAGCGGGCAGGGGGCCCTCGTCGACCTCCATGTCGGACGAGGGGAAGGCGTTCGAAGTCGGATCCTGTACTTCCTGCGCCATCTCAGCGGAGGGGACGTCGCCGGTCATCGGTGTTTCCTTTCGTCGTGCGGCCGCTGGGGGCTTCGGCCGTCGAACGGGACCCGATATTACCCGGCGGCGATGGAGACCTCCTGAGCGACGTCCACACACGGCGCGAACCGTCCACGCCGCGAGGATCCGAGCGAGGTGCGGGCGATCACCCCAGGCACTGCGGACCGAGCAGCGACTTCAGGTCGCCGAACAGATCCGCCGTGACGGTCACCGGCATGGGCACCTCGAACACCTTGGCGCGCCCGCCGCGATGCATCTTCAGCATCACCTCGGTCTCGCCGGCGTGGCGGCGCAGCACGTCCGCCAGGTCCTCGATGACGCGCTCGGTGGCGCGCTGCTCGGGCACCAGCAGCGACAGCGGGCCCGCCGCGTCGAAGGAGCCGACGTCGGGCGTGAACGCCGACTGCGCGTGCAGGTTCATCCCGTCATCTCGGCGGGAGACGCGACCGCGCACCGCGAGGATCGAGTCCTGCTGCAGCATGCCCTGGAACTCGAGGTACGTCTTGCCCATGAACATGATCGTGATCTCGCCGCCGAAGTCCTCGACGGTGATCATGCCGTAGGGGTTGCCGCTGGCCTTGGCGACGCGGTGCTGCACGCTCGTGACGAGGCCCGCGATCGTGACCTGGTCGCCGTCCTGCAGATCCTCCGATTCCAGGAGGCTGTTGATCGCGATCGAGGCGTGCTTCGCGAGCGGGACCTCGAGGCCCGCGAGCGGATGATCCGACACGTACAGGCCCAGCATCTCGCGTTCGAAGGCGAGCTTGTCCTTCTTGGTCCATTCCGGACGCGAGGGCACCTTGGGGGGCGCGACCTCTTCGATCTCGTCGTACAGGCTGTCGAAGTCGAACCCGATGGCACCCTGTGCTTCGTTGCGCTTCTGGCCGACGGACGCTTCGACGGCGTCCTCGTGGATCTCCACGAGAGCCCTCCGCGTGTCGCCCATCGAGTCGAACGCGCCCGCCTTGATGAGCGACTCGACCGTGCGCTTGTTCGCGACGTGCAGCGGAACCTTCTTCAGGAAGTCGTGGAAGGAGGTGAAGTTCTCCTCCTCGCGCCCTTGAACGATGCCCTCGACGACGTTGGATCCGACGTTGCGCACCGCGCCGAGGCCGAAGCGGATGTCCTCGCCGACGGCCGCGAAGAAGTTGATCGACTCGCGGACGTCGGGCGGCAGCACCTTGATGCCCATGCGGCGGCACTCGTTGAGGTAGATCGCGAGCTTGTCCTTGGAGTCGCCGACGCTCGTGAGCAGCGCCGCCATGTACTCGGCCGGGTAATGGGCCTTGAGGTACGCGGTCCAATACGAGATCACGCCGTAGGCGGCGGAGTGCGCTTTGTTGAAGGCGTAGTCGGAGAAGGGCAGCAGGATCTCCCAGAGCGCGTTGACCGCGCCGTCGGAGTAGCCGTTCGCGTGCATTCCGGCCTGGAAGCCCTCGAACTGCTTGTCCAGCTCGCTCTTCTTCTTCTTGCCCATCGCGCGGCGGAGGATGTCTGCCTGGCCGAGCGAGAACCCGGCCACGCGCTGGGCGATCGCCATCACCTGCTCCTGGTAGATGATGAGGCCGTAGCTCTCCTCCAGGATGTCCTTGAGCGATTCGGCGAACTCCGGATGGATCGGCGTGATCTCCTGCAGGCCGTTCTTGCGCAGGGCGTAGTTCGTGTGCGAGTTGGCGCCCATGGGGCCCGGTCGGTACAGCGCGATGAGGGCCGAGATGTCTCCGAAGTTGTCAGGCTTCATCAGGCGCATGAGCGCGCGCATCGGGCCGCCGTCGAGCTGGAAGACGCCGAGCGAGTCGCCCCGGGTGAGCAGGTCGTAGGACGGCCGGTCGTCGAGCGCGAGGTCTTCGAGCACGAGCTCCTCGCCCCGGTTCATCCGGATGTTCGCGAGCGCGTCCGAGATGATCGTCAGGTTGCGCAGTCCCAGGAAGTCCATCTTGATGAGCCCGAGCGACTCGCAGGACGGATAGTCGAACTGCGTGACGATCTGGCCGTCCTGCTCGCGCTTCATGATCGGGATGATGTCGATCAGCGGATGCGAGGACATGATCACGCCGGCGGCGTGCACGCCCCACTGGCGCTTCAGGTTCTCCAGGCCCAGGGCCGTGTCGAAGACGGTCTTCGCCTCGGGATCGGACTCGATCACGACGCGGAACTCGCTGGCCTCCTTGTACCGCGGGTGCTCCGGGTTGAACATGCCGTCCAGCGGCATGTCCTTGCCCATCACCGCGGGAGGCATCGCCTTGGTGAGCTTCTCCCCCATGCTGAACGGGAAGCCCAGCACACGGCCCGCGTCCTTCAGGGCCTGCTTGGCCTTGATCGTGCCGTAGGTCACGATCTGGGCGACGCGCTCGTCGCCGTACTTCTCCGTGACGTACTGGATCACCTCGCCGCGACGACGGTCGTCGAAGTCGACGTCGAAGTCGGGCATCGAGACGCGGTCCGGGTTCAGGAACCGCTCGAAGATGAGGCCGTGCTCGAGCGGGTCGAGGTCGGTGATCTTCATCGCGTAGGCGGCCATGGATCCGGCTCCGGACCCACGCCCCGGGCCGACGCGCACGCCGTTGTCCTTGGCCCAGTTGATGAAGTCGGCGACGACGAGGAAGTAGCCGGGGAACCCCATGGACGAGATGACCTCGACCTCGTAGTTCGCCTGCTTGCGCACCGCGTCCGGGATCCCGCCCGGGTAGCGGTAGCGCAGGCCGTTCTCGACCTCCTTGATGAACCAGCTCTCTTCGGTCTCGCCGTCCGGGACCGGGAAGCGCGGCATGAAGTTGGCCCCGGTGTTGAACGAGACGTCGCAGCGCTCGGCGATGAGCAGGGTGTTGTCGCATGCCTCGGGGTGATCGCGGAACACCTGGCGCATCTCCGCCGCGGACTTCACGTAGTAGCCGTCGCCGTCGAACTTGAACCGGTTCGGATCGTCGAGGGTCGAGCCGGACTGCACGCAGAGCAGCGCCGCGTGGCTGGTCGAGTCGTGCTGGTGCGTGTAGTGCAGGTCGTTCGTGCCGACCAGAGGGATCCCCAGGTCCTTCGCGATCTTCAGCAGGTCGCCGGTGACGCGCCGTTCGATCTCGAGCCCGTGGTCCATGATCTCGGCGAAGTAGTTCTCCTTGCCGAAGATGTCCTGGAACTCGGCGGCCGCCGCACGGGCCGCGTCGTACTGACCGAGCCGCAGGCGCGTCTGGATCTCGCCCGAGGGGCAGCCCGTCGTGGCGATCAGGCCCTTGGAGTACTTCTGCAGGATCTCGCGGTCCATGCGGGGCTTGAAGTAGTAGCCCTCGAGGCTCGAAGTCGAGGAGAGGCGGAACAGGTTGTGCATGCCCTCGGTGGTCTCGGAGAGCAAGGTCATGTGCGTGTATGCGCCGGATCCGGAGACGTCGTCACGGCGCTGCTCGGGGGATCCCCACTGCACGCGCGACTTGTCGCTGCGGTGCGTGCCGGGGGTGACGTACGCCTCGATGCCGATGATCGGCTTGACCCCGGCCGCCTGGGCGGCCTTGTAGAACTCGAACGCCGCGAAGGTGTTGCCGTGGTCGGTCACGGCGACGGCCGGCATGCCCTGTGCGACGGCCTCCTGCACGAGCGGCCCGATGCGCGCGGCCCCGTCCAGCATCGAGTACTCGCTGTGCACGTGCAGGTGGACGAAGGAGTCTGATGCCATGCTTCGAGTCTACGTTTCGCCTCCGACGTCGGAAGCCGTAGGGGCCCGACACCCGTATCCGCATCGGGCCCTTCCGTACGTCACGGGGCGGCGTCGACGATCCTCGGAGTCATCGTGAACCGTATGTCGGGCACGCCCGCGGGGACGAGGCCGCCATCGTCGCGTTGGACGGTGACGGTGTACTCCGTCGCCCACCCGGTCGCGGCGTCGATGGAGATCGTCTCGTGACGCGTTCCGGTCGCGGTGAAGTCCACTCCGTAAGTCGTCACCGCTCCGTTGACGGAATCGATGGCGCTCAGGCCGGAGAGCCCCAGTGCTTCGATGAAGGTCTTCCTCACCGCCGCGGGAGCGAGATTCGACCGGAGCACGCCGACGATGAATGTCACCATCCGCTCATCGCGACCCTGGCCGGCGTCCTCGAACTGCTTGCGCAGAACGTCGAGCAGAGCCTTCGGATCCCCGGGATACACCGAGAAATCGGTCGGCGCCGATCGTCCCGGAAACTCGCCCCCCGCTGCTCGCACGAGAGGTTGGTCGGCTCGCACCGGGATCAGGTTGTCCCAGGCGGTCTTGTCCTCGGGCGTCTGGGGCTCCGGAAAGGAACGCACTCGTTGCGAGGACTCTCCGTACTCCTGCACCCAGTCCGCCGATCGATCTGCCGGTACGAACAGGGCGCTGTCGTCCCTCACCATCAAGGCAGAGATCGGAGCACCGCCCAGGGCGGGAGTCCGGAACAACCACTGGTATGAGATCCCCTCGGGGCCACGGTAGAGAAGAGCCTCCGAGGTCATCGAGATCTCAAGGTACTGCCCCGGCCCGGGTGTCGTCCCGGGGAACGGCGCGGTCGTCGCGGTGCCTGCTCCGCTGGCGACGGTCGGAGTGGCGGGCGGTATCACTCCGGCAGGCTGCGACGGAACGGTCGTCGGAGAGGGTGCCGTTTCGATCTTCGGAGCCGGCGCATCCTGGTTCACGACCACCACCGCCGTCGTCACCGCCGCAACCGCGGCAACGGCTCCAGCGATCAGGAGCGCCGGGCGTCGGCCGAGACGCCTGTGCGCCGCCGCCTTGTCAGCCTCGATTCCCGAGAGCAGCCGAGACCGTGCTCCTGCGATCTGATCGGACGTGAGTTCCGTTCCTGCTTCGATCTCACGCACGCGCTCGAAAACGTCCATCGACCTCTCCTTCCTTCTGCCCCATGACTCGCTGCTGACTGCCCGTTCGGGCAGGATTCAGCTTCGTTCGGATGCGGTTCATCCGCGATCTGACGGTTCCTACGGGCACGCCGAGCGATACGGCTATCTCTTCGTAGGTCAGATCTCCCCAGGCGTAGAGCAGGAGGGTCTCACGCTCTTTCGGAGACAACGCCGCGATCCGAGGCGCCAGCTCCCGGGCCGAGAGCTGCGCGTCCAGCCGCGCAATCGTCGCGTCCAGTTCGCCGGAGGAAAAGCGCGCCTCGCGGTTCGCGAACTCCATGCTCGACCGCAGCTGCTTGGCCTCTGTCGCCCGATGCTTCTTGACCAGTCGGGAAGCGATCCCGTACAGCCACGGAAGCGCCGTGGCCCAGGTCGTGTCGAACGACGAACGCCGAGAGAACGCGACCAGGAAAGTCTCGCTGAGCACGTCCTCGCCGGCGTCGGGACCGAGGCGTCGGGCGACATAGCGCCCGAGCGTACCGGCGTGTCTGTCGAACAGTTCAGCAAAGGCTCGGGGCTGCCCGAGCGATCGCTGAATGATCTCGCTGTCTGTGCTCACACTATGTATTGCCTGGAGGAGAGGAAACGGTTCGATATTCCTCCCGAGGGTATCCGCCGACGGCGATCATGTTGGCCATCGCCGGGGTCACGGCGGCGCCCCCGCTCGTCGATCCCGCAGGATTCGGCAGGCGGCGCCGGATAGCCTGAATCCCATGACCACCCCCGACTTCGTCCTCGCGCTCCGAGAGCATGTGGGCCACGCCCCGCTGAACCTCGTCGGCGTCACCGCGATCGTGTTCCGCGACGAGAAGGTGCTGCTCGGCAAGCGCGCGGACAACGGCGCCTGGCAGGCGGTGTCCGGGATCGTGGAGCCCGGTGAGGAACCGGCCGACACCGCAGTGCGGGAATGCCTCGAGGAGGCCGGTGTGACGGTGAAGGTCGAGAGACTCGCCCTCGTGCAGCAGCTCCCCCGTGTGACCTATGCGAACGGAGACCAGGTCGACTACCTCGATCTGGTGTTCCGCTGCACCTGGGTCTCGGGCGAGCCGCACCCCGCCGACGGCGAACTCACCGAGGTCGGGTTCTACGACCTCGCGGCGATGGGCGACGTCGACGACGCCCATGTGCGCAAGATCGCCCTCGCCGTGGCGGAGGACGATCCCGCGCACTTCCGCGGCGGCAGGCCGTCGCGGCCGCTTCAGCCGGGAAGCCCGTCCACCAGCTCGACCGCGTAGTCGTTCCGTACGTCACCGACACCATCGGGCACGATGCTCCCGCCGGCATTGGTGCTGTCCGAGGTTCCGCTCACGCGCCCCGTCGAGACATCGACCGTGATCGTCTGGTGACGCTGGACGTCGATGGCCTGCCCGGGCTCTCCGAACGTCGAATCGAACGCGATCGTTCGCAGACTCCCGCGGCTGTCGACGATGGACGAGCCGGGGAGGGTCCCGAGGGCCTGCAGCATCGCTGCACGTACATCACCCGTACCCGCGTTGCTCGCCAGCAGAGTCATCAGGGTCCATCCGACCATCGCACCATGGTGGTTCTCGGAAGTGCTGCCCTGACGCGACCGGAACCAGGACAGTACTCCATCAGCGTCGTCGGGGAGCGACGTCAGGAACTCACCTCGAAGCGTCCCATCCCCCTCCGGCAGTGCTCCTCCCCCTGCCTGGAATCCGCCGGGGTCGCCTGCCGCACTCCAGCGGTCCAGATACTGCTGCAGTTGCACGTCGGCGGCTGCGTCCTGTCCGTACTCTGCGGTCACGACCGGCGTCGAGGAGGGCGTGAAGTACCACTCGCCGTTCACATCCGCCGGGACATAGAACTCGCCACTGGTGCGGATCACCCACGCGTGCGTCGCCATCGCATACGAAACTCCGTGGCTCGGCTGAGAGATCGTCGAGCCATCCCCGAGGAGCAGGAGATCCGATGTCCATGCGACGCGCAGGTACTGGCCGGGTTGCACCTGGAGCCCTCCGTGGATCGCCGAGACAGACGCGGCACGGAACACCCCTTGCGCCGTCTCCGGCCGCTCGGAGACCCCGGGCGTCGGCGACGGAACAGCAGGAGCGGAGTGCGTCGGAGTCGACGTCGGGTGCGCAACGACCGACGGTTTCGGTGTCGTCAAGCTCCCCACGACGAGCACCCCGGTGGTTGCCGCTGCGAGCGCCCCGGCTGCTCCCGCGACGAAGAGCCAAGGCCGACGGGGCCGCACCCGCGACGAAAGCTCCGTACCCCGGATCTCGGCCACCAACCGCTCCCGCGCTGCCGCGAGACTCGTCTCGACGCCCTCGATCTCGGGCCTGATCTTCTCGACCTTCTCAAACACGTCCAACGCTCTCTCCCCTCTGCTGCTTCTTCTCGAACGCCTGGATCCGACGGTCCGGATCCAGGCGGCGGCGCACGCGATTGAGTCGCGACCGCACCGTTCCGACCGGGATGCCGAGGGCTTCCGCCACTTCCTCGTAGCTCAGCCCCTGCCAGGCGTAGAGCAGGAGTGTCTCCCTGTCTCTCGGTGCGAGGGCGGCGATCCGCGTCTTGAGTGACGCCACCTCGCGTTCCGCGTCGACCCGTGACAGCGCCTCATCGACTCCGCCCGACGACGAGAGCTCCTCGCGCCGCGCGGACGCCGTGAACGACCTCCAGTGCTTCGCCTCCACCGCACGGTGTCGACGGATCAGCCGGGTGGCGATCCCGAGGAGCCAGGGCACACCCGACTCAGCCGTCAGGTCGAAGTCGGCACGACGCCGGAAGGCCGTCAAGAAGGTCTCGCTCAGAACGTCCTCCGCGGCGGTGCTGCCGACACGATAAGTCGCGAATGCGTTCACGCTGGACGCGTGCCGGTCGAAGAACTCGGCGAACGCCTCCGGCTGCTCGAGAGACCTCTGGATGATCTCGCTGTCTGTGCTCACGCTATGTATTGTCTGAGCACCCTCATCCGGTTCACGGTATTTGCGAAGCCGTGCTCATCTCAGGTCGAGGCGCATCAGCACCCGCGGGAAGCCGTCGAGGACGGATCCGGTGTCGGCGGCTTTCACGAAGCCGGCGGACTCGAAGAGACCGCGGGTGCCGACATAGGCCATCGTGAGGTTCACCCTCGCCGCGCCGTTGTCCACCGGGTATCCCTCGATCGCCGGCGCGCCGCGCTCCCTCGCCTGAGCGACGGCGCCCTCGATCAGCGCGTGCGAGATCCCCTGCCTGCGATGGCCGGGGCGCACGCGGAAGCACCAGAGCGACCACACGTCGAGGTCATCGACCTGCGGGATCAGACGGTTGCGGGCGAAGCTGGTGTCCCGCCGCGGATGCACCGCCGCCCATCCCACCGGCTCATCGTCGAGATAGGCGATCACTCCGGGTGCCGGATCTTGATGACACAGTTCGCGCACCCGCTCGGCCCGCGCGGGGCCGCGCAGCGCGACGTTCTCCTTGTTCCCGATCCGGTAGCTGAGGCAGAAGCACACGTTCGACGCCGGGTTCTTCGGTCCGACCAGCGCCGCGACGTCCTCGAAGACGGTCGCGGGGCGCACCTCGATGCTCATGAGCCCATCCTGCCGGGCCGGTCGGACATCCGCGCGGTGCGGAACGATCTCAGGGCTCGACGATCCGCTGATCGGTGTTCGTGTAGGCGATCGAGTCGGCGATCGTGCCGACGAGACCCATCGTGACGCGCAGCAGGCCCGGCTTGACGTCGTCCAGCGGCGGAGGCGTGTCGGTTCCCAGGGTCAGCGCGCGGCCGTCCTGCGTGGTCGCGGTGACCGATCCGAGGTACACGCTCACGTGCCCGGTGAGGGTCATGGTGTCGGCGTTGGTCACGAGGCCCGCCTTGTCCGGCGGACGGACGGTGAGCGAGAAGCCCGAGATCGTGATCGAGTCGGCCGAGATCTTCAGGGCGCGGATCGTGCTTCCGTCGATGGTCGGAACGTCGACGATCGAGATCCCGCTCAAGCCGGTGAAGGACAGCCCCTGCGACCCCATGGAAGCAGGGGTCTTCGTGAAGACGGGCGCGCTCTCGTCCCTCGTCGCGGCGACCGGCGTCGGTGCGGGCGTCGGCGCAGGATCTCCGGGCGCGGACGGCGCCGTCGCACCGGGCGTCGACGGCACGCCGGGAACCGCGGGCAGTCCCGGCACCGAGGGGCCGGGCGTCCCGGACTTCGGCGGGGGCGTCGTCGGCGTCGGACTCGGCGAAGGGCACCAGAGCAGCGGGATGCACAGCCCCGCCGGCTGGGACGCGGGGGCGACCGCGGCCCCGAGGGTCAGCGGCGCAACGAGGGCGAGCGCGGCGAGCAGCACGGCGCCGGGGCGGCGCTGCGACTTCACGACGCCGCCTCCTCGACTCCGTCGGCGGGCGCAGGATCGCGCGGTCCCATCCAGGCGACCACGAGCACCGCGCCGGTCCCGGCGAGGAGCATCCCGATGATGAACCCGCCGAGGTTCACGCCGATCAGCGAGTAGATCGCGACGACCAGGGCGATGATCCCGTAGAACACGTGATGCGCGGGCATCGTGACGGCGAGGATCCCGAGCAGCAGCAGCGCGATCGGGATGATGGTCGCCTGCAATCCCTCGATGCCCAGCTGCACGTGCAGATGTCCGATGTCGAGCTGCCCGGAGAAGAACATCTCGACGCCGCCGAGCGCGACGAGCAGTCCTCCGATGAACGGACGCTGCCGTCGCCAGTGCCGGAATCCCCGTGCGGGCGCCCGATCCGCGGCGGATCGGCGGGTGCGCGCGTCGTCGGTCATCGCAGCCTCGTCGTTCAGAAGCATCCCTGCGAGCCGTCCGTCAGCTCCAGCGTCATGCCCGTGAGGGTGAACACCGAGGCCTGAGTGCTCCAGGCCGTCTGCTGCAGGTTCTTGATCGAGACGGTATCGGCGTCCTGGGCGAAGTCGCCCGCGGAGCCCTTGGCGTCGGTGTTGACCGTCGAGGCGTCCACGCCGATGCGGATCGCGCCGAACGACGCGTCGCCCTTGAGCCCGGTCATGCCGATCTGCAGGTCGCTGGCGGATGCGGGGCTGCCGTTGCCGCCCGCTTTGATGAGTACGCCGACCTTGCCGAGCGGCGTATCGGTGATGACGGACTGGCACAGGTCGGTGAGCGTCGCACTCTTGATGTTCGCGATGGCGACGGTGTGCTCCTTGCCCTCGGTGTCCTTCGCGACGCCGGCGTACTGCGAGAAGCCGCTGCCCTCGAGCTGCGAGGCGCCGATCTGGAACTGACTTCCCGAGACGGCGAACGAGACGGGCACGGCCCCCTGGGCGACCCCGCCCATCAGCGCTGCGGCGACGACGCCTGCGGGGATCGCCACGAGGGCGATGCGGCCGGCGTGAGACGACCCGAGCTTGCGGACACGGTCGGACTTCGGGAACTTCATCGATCCTCCTCCAGCGCGCCGGCTGCGATGGCGGCGCTCACCTGGTCGAGTATATTGCCCGTTGACTCAGAGTCAATACCGGACACGGGAAGTGCTCCCGTCCCACTAGGCTCGGGGCATGCCCGACCTGCGACGCGTCCGCCTGACACCGGAGGAGCGTCGTGCGCAACTCGTCGCGACCGGGGTGAACTTCCTCGCCGAGCATTCCCTGGACGAGCTCACCATGGACGTGCTCGCCCAGCGAGCCGGCGTGTCCCGCCCCCTCCTGTTCCACTACTTCGACACCCGGCAGGGCATGCACCTCGCGGTCGTCACCATGGCCAGGGACAGCCTGCTGCTCGCCTCGGAGCCCCGCGACGACCTGGAGCCGCGCCCACGGATCCGCGACACGCTCCTGCGCATCACGGAGTTCGTGCGCCAGCACCAGGGCACGTTCCATTCGCTCGTGCGCGGCATCGCGAGCGGCGACCCCGCCGTGCGCCGAGTGGTCGACGAGTCGCGCGATCTCAACGCCGAACGGCTCCTCGACGCGTTCACCGAGCTCGGCACGCCGGACACGCCGGGCCTGCGCGTCGCCCTGCGCTCCTGGGTGTCCTTCACCGAGGAGACGCTGATCAGTCTCGTCATCGACAGGGATGAGGATCCGGAGGTCGTCGTCCGATTCCTGGAGGCGACGCTCGACGGAGTCGTCTCCGCGACGGGCGAGCTGCCGCTCTGAACCTGCCGGGCCCGGGACTCAGTCCTCGCCGCGGAGCACGTCGAGCGCGTGCTGGAAATCGGCCGGGTACGGCGATTCCGTCTGGACCCACACGCCGGTCACCGGGTGGGCGAACCCCAGCCGGTGCGCGTGCAGCCATTGCCGCGTGAGTCCGAGACGGGCGGACAGCGTCGGGTCGGCGCCGTACAGCGGATCCCCCACGCACGGATGCCGATGCGCGGCCATGTGCACGCGGATCTGGTGCGTCCGACCGGTCTCGAGGTGGATCTCCAGCAGCGATGCGCCGGGAAAGGCCTCGAGCGTCTCGTAGTGGGTCACCGAGGGCTTGCCGTCGGGGATGACCGCGAACTTCCAGGAATGGTTCGGGTGCCGCCCGATCGGCGCGTCGATCGTGCCGGCGAGCGGGTCGGGGTGCCCCTGCACGACCGCGTGGTAGATCTTCTCGACCGTGCGCTCCTTGAAGGCGCGCTTGAGCTCCGAGTACGCCGCCTCGGACTTCGCGACCACCATGAGGCCGCTGGTCCCCACATCCAGGCGGTGCACGACGCCCTGCCGCTCGGGGGCGCCGCTTGTGGCGATCCGGAATCCCGCGGCCGCCAGGGCGCCGACGACCGTCGGCCCCTCCCAGCCCAGGGACGGGTGCGCGGCGACGCCGGTGGGCTTGTCGACCACCACGATGTCGTCGTCGTCGTAGACGATGCCGAGCTCGGGCACGGCGATGGGTTCGATCCGCGGCGCCTCCTTCGGCGCCCACTCGACGTCGAGCCAGCCGCCGGCGCGCAGCTTGTCCGACTTGCCCAGCACCGTGCCGTCGAGAGTCACTCCCCCGGCCTCCGCGACCTCGGCCGCGAACGTGCGCGAGAAGCCGAGCATCTTCGCGAGGGCGGCATCGACCCGGACGCCGTCCAGCCCGTCGGGGACGGGGAGCGAGCGGGATTCCACGGTCAGTCCTCTGCTCCGGCGCCGTCGCGGCGCGCGGAGTGCTGCGGATCCGCCTCGGTCGCCGCGTCCTCGGCAGGGGCGTCCTCGGCCGACTCGGCCGCGGACTCGTCCTTGTGGTCGCGTTCGCGCGTGCCGTCGAGGCGGAGTCCCACGATGATCAGCAGCGCGATCGAGATCATGCCGCAGACGATGAAGATGTCGGCAACGTTGAAGATGGCCGGCAGCATCCACGGCATCGAGATCATGTCGACGACGTGGCCGACACCGAATCCCGGTTCGCGGAAGATCCGGTCGGAGAGGTTCCCGAGCACGCCGCCCAGCAGCGCTCCGAGCACGACCGCCCACAACCGCGCGCGCACCGAGAAGGCCTTCCACACGATCACGCACGCGACGACGGCCAGTGCGATCGTGAAGACCCACGTGTAGCCCGCGCCGATCGAGAACGCCGCCCCGGAATTGCGGATGTAGAAGAGCTGCAGGAAGCCCCCGAGCACGGGAACGACCTGCTCCTGGGGCAGGTGGGTGATGGTGAGGTACTTCACAAACTGGTCGGCGGCCAGCACGAGCACTGCGAGGATCGCAATGATCGCGCCGGCCGCCGAACCGTGAGGCGGTGGACGCCGGGTCAACGGGGCCCCTTACTGCGCGGAGGAGGCGTCCCCGCTGGGGCCGCCCTTCTCGTCGAGGTCGCGGAGCTGTCCCTCGATGTAGCTGCGCAGCTGCGTGCGGTACGAACGCTCGAAGTCGTGCAGCTCGGTGATCTTGCCCTCGAGCACGTTGCGCTCGCGCTCGAGACGCGAGGTCTCCTCGCGCTGCTTCTGCTCGGCGTCGGCGAGGATCTTCGAGGCCTGGGCCTTCGCGTCGGCGATGAGCTGGTCGCGCTGGGACTTGCCCTCGGCGACGTGCTCGTCGTGCAGACGCTGCGCGAGCTCGATGATGCCTGCGGTCGCGGCGGCCGGCGCACCGGTCTCGGCGACCGGGGCGGCGACGGGCGCGGGAGCGGCGGCGGCAGGAGCCTCGGCCACGGGAGCGGCCTTCTCGCCGGACTCGTAGGCGGCCAGCTTCGCCTTCAGCTCGGTGTTCTCGTCGAGGGCCTTGCGCCACTCGAGCACGACCTCGTCGAGGAAGTCGTCGACCTCGTCCGGGTCGAAGCCGTCCTTGAAGCGGACGTGCTGGAACTGCTTGGTGACGACGTCATCCGGGGTCAGTGCCATGGGTGGCTCCTCTTTCGATGAGTTCTCGGTGGCCGGGTGGAAATGGCGCCTGCCCCTCGGCGTGCACCTTCAGAAAAGCATAGCCTTCCGATCGCGACGCCGCGAAGGCGCGCGCGAGCGGGCGCGGCGACGCGCCCTAGATGAACGATCGGGTGATCGACATCAGGATGAGCACGATGATCATGGTGAGCGTGAAGCCCAGGTCGAGCGCGACCGGTCCGATCCTCAGCGGAGGAATGAGGCGTCGGAACAGTCGGATCGGCGGATCCGTGAGCGTGTAGACGATCTCGGCGACGATCAGGCCCGCACCGCGGGGGCGCCACGAACGGTTGAAAATGGGGATGTACTCCAGGATCAACCGCGCGAACAGCGTGAGCAGATACAGCAGCAGCAGGATGTTGAGAATCGCTGCGATCATGGAGACCGCGGGCGGCACCACCACGCGTCAGGAGTGCGCGAGCGCGGGCTCGTCGCCCCCGGCCATCCCGCCCTGCCCCGACACCGCGATGCTCTCCGGCGACAGCAGGAAGACCTTGCTCGTCACGCGCTCGATGCGCCCGTACAGGCCGAGCGAGAGCCCGCTCGCGAAGTCGATCAGCCGGCGCGCGTCGGCGTCGCTCATCTGCGAGAGGTTGATGATCACCGGGATGCCGTCGCGGAAGCTCTCCGCGATGACCTGAGCATCGCGGTACTGCTTCGGGTGCACCGTGAGGATCTCGTTCACGGCGCCGACGGACGGCTGACGCACGGCGGTCGGACGGCGCAGCGGCGTCACAGGAGCCGGCTTCGCCTCCTCGCGCTCGCGACGCACCTCGTCACGGCGGATGGGCTCGTGGCGGACCTGCTCCTGGCGGGCGCTCTGCGCGGCCGGAGCCTGCTCCTCGTAGACCTCTTCCTCATCGGCGAGGCCGAGGTACACCATGGTCTTCTTCAGCGGGTTCCCCATCGTGTCCTCCGAACGTGTAGGGGTGGTTCTGTTTCGAGGCTAACCCTGTGCGGGCCGCGGCCCCGTGATTGCGGAGCCGATGCGCAGGTGTGTCGCGCCTGCCGCGATCGCCTCGGCGAAATCGCCGGTCATGCCCGCCGAGATCCAATCGGCTTCCGGCGCCACCGCGCGCAGGCGCCGAGAGGACTCGTGGACGCGGGCGAACGCCGCGGCCGGGTCCTCGTCCAGCGGGGCGACGGCCATCACACCGCGCAGCTGCAGCGTCGGCAGGGCGAGCACCTGCTCGGCGAGACGCTCGAGCTCCGAGGGCGCCACTCCCCCGCGACCGGGGTCGTCGGTGAGGTTGATCTGCAGCAGGACGTCGAGCTGCGCGTCGTCGGTCGCCGCACGGTCGAGCGCCTCCGCGATGCGCAGGCGGTCCACGGAGTGCACCGCCTGGGCCGCGCGACGGATCGCGCCGGCCTTGTTCGTCTGCGCCTGCCCGATGAAGTGCCAGCGCAGATCATCCAGTTCCGCGAGGGCCTCCGCCTTCGCGGAGAGCTCCTGCTGCCTGTTCTCCCCCACTTCGCGGACGCCGAGGCCGTACAGCTCGCTCACGAGGGACGCGGGATGGAACTTGGTCACGACGATGCGCGTGATCTCTGCGGGATCCCGTCCCGCGCGCCGTGCGGCGTCCGCGATCGCTGCATCGATCGCGGACAGCCGCTCGGCGACCGCGGTCACTTCAGGAACTCGGGGATGTCGAGATCGCTCTCGTCGAACGCCGGCTCGATGCTGGTGTGCACGGGCGGGATCGACGGCACGGTCACAGGAGCGGTCTCGCGCGGCGACTCCTCGGCCTGGGCCGAGTCCTCGCGCTCCTCGACCGCGGGCTTCTCGGTGACAGCGGGTGCCGTCGTGCGCGAGAAGATCTGCGGGTCGAGGCGCAGTGTGGGCTCGCCGTTGTCGAACCCGGCCGCGATCACCGTGACGCGCACCTCGTCGCCGAGGGTGTCGTCGATGACCGTTCCGAAGATGATGTTGGCCTCGGGGTGCGCCGCCTCCTTGACCAGGTCCGCCGCGTCGTGGATCTCGAAGATGCCGAGATTCGATCCGCCCTGGATCGACAGCAGCACGCCGTGCGCGCCCTCGATCGAGGCCTCCAGCAGAGGAGATTCGACGGCGAGCTCCGCCGCCTTGATCGCGCGGTCCGCGCCTCGGGCCGAGCCGATGCCCATGAGCGCGGATCCTGCCCCCTGCATGACCGACTTGACGTCGTTGAAGTCGAGGTTGATGAGACCCGGCGTGGTGATCAGATCGGTGATGCCCTGCACACCGGCGAGGAGCACCTGGTCGGCGGTCGCGAAGGCCTCGATCATCGAGATGCCGCGGTCGCTGATCTCGAGCAGGCGGTCGTTCGGCACCACGATGAGGGTGTCGACCTCTTCCTTCAGCTTCGCCACGCCGGCATCGGCCTGGCTCTGCCGACGGCGGCCCTCGAACGAGAACGGCTTGGTCACGACGCCGATGGTCAGGGCGCCGATCGACTTGGCGATGCGCGCCACGATCGGGGCGCCACCGGTGCCGGTGCCACCACCCTCGCCCGCGGTCACGAAGACCATGTCGGCGCCGGTCAGCGCCTGCTCGATCTCCTCCGCGTGGTCCTCTGCGGCGCGGCGTCCGACCTCGGGGTCCGCTCCGGCGCCGAGGCCGCGGGTGAGGTCGCGCCCGACGTCGAGCTTGACGTCCGCATCGCTCATCAGGAGCGCCTGCGCATCGGTGTTGATCGCGATGAACTCGACGCCGCGAAGGCCGAGATCGATCATGCGATTGACGGCGTTGACGCCACCACCGCCGACACCGACGACCTTGATCACGGCAAGGTAGTTCTGGTTCTGGCTCATCCCGTCCTCCGATGTATTTCGAGCCTCGAGCCGGGGCAACCTTAAACCTCAAGCAGAAGGTTAAAGTATTTCCCGGTATTGCTTTCTCTTGGATCGAAGGTAAGCGGCACAGGGCGCGCGGAAGCCAAGCGACACGCGCCTGCGCGCGATCGTTTCGGATATTCGTGCTCAGCCGACGATGCCGACGCCCGGCGACGACACGTCGTACGTCGCCGCGCTCGGATTCGCTTTCATGAGCGCCTGGAGCGAGCGGGTCTTGAGCGCCGACTGCTCCGCGCTCCCCCACACCACCTGCGCACCGCCGGACAGCTTCAGCGCGATGTCGTCCGGGGTCGACGCGGTGGCGCCGTCGACCTGGCCGCGCAGCTCGGCGGGCAGCGAGCGGAGCGCCGTGCCCACCGCGGCGAACGCCTTGGATCCGGTGCCGCCGGCGACGTCGATCAGGGCGTATCCGGCGGGCCGGGCCTCAGAGGTCGAGAGGACGACGCCCGCGGCGTCCACGACGATGAAGCGCCCGTCGTCGGCCTGGAGGACCCCGATGGGCGTGCGCTCCACGATCCGCACGACGAGATCGTGCGGAGGGTGCGCCTCGAGGCGATAGGTCTCGATCAGCGGGAAGGCGACGAGCGCCGCCTTGACGGCGCTGGAGTCGACGAGCGCCAGCGGCCTGCCGACCTGCCCGGACAGGGCCTTCTGCACGTCGGCCGCCTTGAGCGCGCTCGTCCCCTCCACCGTGACGGTCTCCACGGCGAACAGCGGACTGTACGCCGCGCCGACGCTGCCGCCCACGACGAGCAGTGCGAGCGCGATCCCCACGACCCAGCCGATCCTCCGGCGCCGGGAGCGCTGGGTGAAGCGACGGATCTCGGTGCGCAATGCCCTCCGGCGCGCCCTGGTCGCCTGCCAGAGATCGCGGGCGGTCAGGGGGACGTCCTCCTGCGGCGACCCCGGATCCGGCTGCTCCGTACGCCCCCGCGGGGGCGAGGGGACGGCCGAGGCCGCGCGGTCGAGCGGGATCGGCGCGGTGGTGTTCGCGTCCTCGGGCGTTGCGGCGCCCGCATCGGTCTCGGGCGCCGCCGAGGCGTCGATGCCGAATCCCGCGGTCCGCCGGCGCGCACCGTCGAAGAGCTGTCCCCTGGCCTGGCGCTCCGGCTCGACCGGAGGCGCGGGAGAGGGGATCGCGGACGGCCGGCGCATGATCAGTCCTCGGCGGTGGTGCGCAGCGCGTCCAGCACCTGCGGGATGATCTGGTAGACGTTGCCACAGCCGAGCGTGATCACGTAGTCGCCGTCGCGTGCCACGGATGCCGTGTAGTCGGCGGCCTGCTGCCAGTCCGCGACGTAGTGCACGTGGTGCGGATCGGCGAACGCGCCGCTGACCAGCTCGCCGGTGACACCGGGGACCGGATCCTCGCGCGCCCCGTAGACGTCGAGCATGACGGTGTGATCGGCGTAGGTCTCGAGCACCTCGGCGAACTCGCGGTACATGTGCTGCGTGCGCGAGTACGTGTGCGGCTGCTGGATCGCGATGATCCGGCCCTCGCCGACGATCGTGCGCATGGCCTCCAGAGCGGCGCGCACCTCGGTCGGGTGATGCGAGTAGTCGTCGTAGACGCTCACCCCGCGTGCGGTGCCGTGCAGTTCGAGGCGCCGGACGGTGCCCGCGAAGCCCTCCATCGCGCGGGCGGCGTCGGCCAGCGTGTACCCGAGCGTCGTGAGCACGGCGACCGCACCGGCCGCGTTGATCGCGTTGTGCACGCCCGGAACCGCGAGCTGCATGCGGGCGGAGGCTCCGTGCATGGTCAGGGTCGCGGCGACGGGTCCGTCCGTGACGACATCGGTGATCCTCAGATACGCGTCACCTGCGAAGCCGAAGGAGATCACGTTCGGATGCGTGATCCCCGCCCGCACGCGCAACGCGCCGGGATCGTCGCTCGAGATGACGACGGCCTCGCTCGCCGCGTTCGCGAAGGTCACGAACGCGTCGTGGAACGCCTCGTCGGATCCGTAGTGGTCCAGGTGGTCGGGGTCGACGTTCGTGATCAGCGCGACGGAGGTGTCGTAGAGCAGGAACGTGCCGTCGGACTCGTCCGCCTCGATCACGAAGAGGTCGTCCGCGCCGGAGGAGCTGGAGGTGCCGAGCTGCTCGATCACGCCGCCGTTGACGAAGTTCGGATCGGCGCCGAGATCCTGAAGCGCAGTGACGATCATGCCCGTCGAGCTCGTCTTGCCGTGGGCCCCGGCGACCGACACCAGGCGCCGTCCGCGGATCAGCCAGTGCAGCGCCTGGGACCGGTGGATCACGTGCAGGCCGCGCTCCTTGGCGAGCACGAACTCGGGGTTCTCGGGCCAGATCGCCCCCGTGTGCACGACCGTGTCCGCGTCGCCGAGGTTCGCCGCATCGTGCCCGACGTGCACATCGGCGCCGAGGGCCGCGAGGGCCTGCAGGTTGGCGCTGTCCGCGCGATCGCTGCCGGACACGCGGATCCCCGCGTCGAGGAACATGCGGGCGAGGCCCGACATCCCGGAGCCGCCGATGCCGATGAAGTGGGCAGCGGCGATGTCGTCCGGGATCGGCAGGGAGAGGTCGGGTCTGATCATGGCTGAATCATCCTAAGTCGGGGCGAGGAGGCCTGAGGCCCGGCTCGCCGGGTCAGGGCTGCGGGGCGCTCAGCGCGCGAGCGCGCGGTCGGCGAGAGCGATGAGGTCCTCGGTTCCGGTCCGCGATCCGACGCGCTCGGCGGAGGTCCGCATCGCCTCGCGGCGGACGTCGTCGCCCAGCAGCGGGACCACCTCGGCCCGCACGCGCTCCGGGGTGAGCTGCCCGTCCTCGATCAGCAGCGCCGCGCCCGCGTCGATCGCCGACGCGGCGTTCAGGCGCTGCTCGCCGTTGCCGACGGCGTAGGGCACGTAGATCGCGGGGATGCCGAGAGCGCTGATCTCGCTCACGGTCGCCGAGCCGGAGCGGGAGAGGATCAGATCCGCCAGTGCGAACGCGAGATCCATCCGGTCCAGGTAGCGGCGCAGGGCATAGCCCGGAACGCCGGGATCCGGCATGTCGGAGCGGTCGCCGGTCGCGTGCAGGATCTGCCATCCCGCGTCGAGGACGTCCTGCCAGGATCCGGCGATCGCCTCGTTCAGGCGCTGCGCTCCGAGGGAGCCGCCGAACACGAGCAGGACGGGTCGCTGCGGGTCGAGTCCGAACGCCGCCGCCGCCTCCGCGCGGAGCGCCGCGCGGTCCAGGTCGACGATCTCCCGCCGCAGCGGCATCCCGACGACCTCGCCGCCGCGCAGGGGCGTTCCGGGGAACGCGACTCCGACGGCGGCCGCGGAGCGGGCGCCGAGCACGTTCGCCATGCCGGGGCGGGCGTTGGCCTCGTGCACGACGTACGGCACCCGCTCACGGCGCGCGGCCACATAGGCCGGCGCCGAGGCATAGCCGCCGAAGCCGACCACCTCGTCCACGCCGTGCTCGCGGATGTACGAGCGCACCTGCTTCACCGCGCGCGAGAACCGAGCGGGGAACGCGAGGGCGGCCCCGTTCGGGCGGCGCGGGAACGGCACCTTGTCGACCGTGAGCAGTTCGTAGCCGCGCTGCGGCACGAGCCGCGCTTCGAGCCCCTCGCGCGTGCCGAGCACGAGGACTCCCGTCTCCGGGTCGCGGGCGCGCAGGCCGTCGGCGACGGCGAGCAGCGGATTGACATGGCCGGCGGTGCCACCGCCGGCCAGAAGATACGTGGTCACTTCCCGAGGCTACCCGACCGGCCTGCGGGCCGGCTCCGCGCGGACGCAGGGCTCTTCGCCGGTGCAGGCAGTGTGCGGGCGAAAGACAGCAGCACCCCGCAGGCGAGCAGCACCGACAACAGCGAGGTGCCTCCCTGAGACATGAACGGCAAGGGGACGCCGAGCACCGGGAAGATCCGCAGCACGACGCCCACGTTGATGAGCGCCTGCGACAGGATCCACACCACGATGCCCCCCGAGGTGACGCGGACGAAGAGGTCGTCGGTGCGGCGGATCATGCGGAACACGGCGACCGCGAACAGCGCGAACAGCGCGAGCACGACGGCGCAGCCGATGAGTCCCAGCTCCTCCCCCACGATCGCGAAGATGTAGTCGTTGGAGGCGGCGGGGAGCCAGCCGTACTTCTCGCGCGAGTTCCCCAGCCCCAGCCCGAAGATGCCTCCGTTGGCCATGCCCCAGACCGCGTGCACCTGCTGCCAGCAGGTGGTGAGGTAGCAGCTGGTGTCGCTCTTGGTGCTGAACATGCTGAAGATGAGCATCCGGCGCCGCTCATCGGTGAGGGCGAACAGCAGCACGGCGGCGCCGATCGCGAGCAGCGGGATCAGGATCACCCTCAGCCGCACACCGGCGAAGAACATCGTGCCCAGCAGCAGCAGGAACAGCACCATCGAGGTGCCGAGGTCACCACCGCCGTAGACCGAGCCGATCGCCAGGAATGCGACCGGCAGGAGCGGGATGTAGACGTGCTGCCAGCGTCCCAGCAGGTCCTGTTTGCGCCAGAGGATGAACCCGGCCCAGATCGCGAGCGAGAGCTTGATGAACTCGGACGGCTGGATCACCTGACCCGCGATGCGCACCCAGTTCGTGTTGCCGTCGTTCGTCCAGCCCAGCGGGGTGTAGATGAGCATCTGCAGCCCGACCGCACCGATCAGCACTACCCACGCCATGCGCTTCCAGAAGCGCACGGGCAGCCGACTCACGAGGAACATCAACGGCACGCCGATCGCCGCGACGATCGCCTGCGTCAGCACGATCGAGAACGGCCCGAGTCCCTGGTCCAGCGCATTGGCGCTCGAGGCCGAGAGGATCATCACCAGCCCGATGAGGGTCAGCAGCAGCGACGGGGAGGCGATCAGCGCGAACTCGGTGGACACCGGACGGAAGACCCGTCCCAGTCGCACCCGGGCGGCGAGTCCGTCGACGCGGGGCTCAGGCGCCGGCGTCCGGCGTGGTGCCACCTGCGTCATCGGTGCTCCCCTGATCGCTCGACCGTCCCTGATCGATCCACTGCCGCACCGCCTCGGCGAAGCGGTGGCCGCGATCCGCGTAGCTCGCGAACTGGTCGAAGGACGCCGCCGCCGGAGCGAGGAGCACGGTGTCCCCCTCCTGGGCGATGCCCGCGGCCAGTTCCACGACGCGGGTCATGACCTCTTCAGTGTCGCCGGGGACGACCTCCAGGACCTGCACCGCCGGCGCGTGTCGCGCGAACGCCTCGAGCACGTGATCGCGGTCGACGCCGATCACGACCGCGGCGCGCGCCGTCGCTCCGGCCCCCGCCACGAGGTCCGACAGGTCGACGCCCTTCAGATCCCCGCCGACGATCCAGATCGCGCCGGGGAACGCCTGCAGCGACGACTGCGCCGCGTGCGGGTTCGTCGCCTTCGAGTCGTCCACCCAGGTGACCCCCGCCGCACGAGCGATGACCTGGATGCGGTGCGCGTCGAGGCGGAAGTCGTCCAGCGCCGTCTTGATCGCCGCCGGCTCGGTCCCGAGCGAGCGGCTGAGGGCCGCGGCGGCGAGGATGTTCTGCACGATGTGCGGGGCGTTCAGCCCGTGCGCGGCGAGATCCGCGACGGTCGTGAGCTCGAGCGCGCTGTTGCGGCGGTCGTCGAGGAAGGCCCGGTCGGCCAGAATCCCCTCGACCACACCCAGATCGCTCGGACCGGGGATCCCCAGTCCGAACCCGATCGCGCGGGCGCCCTCGATCACGTCCGCGTCCTCGACCATGCGCTGCGTGGCCTCGTCCGCCTTGTTGTAGACGCACGCCATCCGGGTGTTCCGGTACACGAGGGCCTTGGCGTCGCGGTAGGCCTCGGCGCTGCCATGCCAGACCAGGTGGTCGTCGGCGAGGTTGAGGCACGTGGCCGCCCACGGCACCGGCTGACCGGCGGGATCCGAGAGCCCGAGGTACCAGAGCTGGTGGCTGGAGAGCTCGACCACGAGCACGTCGAAGCCGCCGGGGTCGCGCACCGCGTCGAGGACGGGCACGCCGATGTTCCCGCAGGGCGCGGCGCGCAGCCCGCCCGCGACGAGCATGGTCGCGGTGAGCTGGGTCGTGGTGGTCTTGCCGTTCGTGCCGGTGATCAGCACCCATTCCGCGGGAGTGCCGTCGTCGCGGAGGACCTTGTCCCGCACGCGCCAAGCGAGTTCGATGTCGCCCCACAGCGCGATCGGCTGGGTGCGGATCCACGAGATCACCGGGTGGGCGGGGGCGAACCCCGGCGAGGCGATCACGACCTCGGGGGCGAAATCGACGAGGCGCTCCGGCACGGAGCCGAGATCGCCGATCCACAGCTGGGCGCCGATCAGCGGCACCAGCCGCTCGTACTCCTCGGTCGCGCTCTCGGAGAGCACGAGCACCTCGGCGCCGAGCTCGGTCAGGGTGTCGGCGGCAGAGAAGCCGGTCACGGACAGTCCGAGCACCGCGACGCGGAGTCCCCGCCAGTCGGAGTGCCAGCTGGTCAGGGCATCGAGGTCGCGGGTCATGAGCTGGTCTGCCTCAGCCACTCGACGTAGAACAGGCCGAACGCCGACACCGACAGCAGGCCGGCGATGATCCACATGCGCACCACGATCGTGGCCTCCGGCCACCCGCGCATCTCGAGGTGATGGTGGAACGGGCTCTGCAGGAACAGCCGCTTGCCGCGCGTGAGCTTGAAGTAGGCCAGCTGCACGATCACCGAACCGGAGGCGATGATGAAGACGCCGGCCAGGAGCACGAGCAGGAGCTCGGTGCGGGTGAGGATCGCGAGGGCCGCGATCACGCCGCCGATCGACATGGATCCGACATCGCCCATGAAGACCTTCGCCTTGGGCGCGTTCCACCAGAGGAAGCCGATGAGCGCGCCGACGAAGGACGCCGAGATGACGGCGAGGTCGAACGGGTGCGCGACGTCGTAGCAGCCGGCCAGGGAGGACGGCGAGAGCGATTCCACCGTGCAGGACTGCTTGAACTGCCAGAACGAGATGAGGCTGTAGGCGCCGATCACGAACACCGCGCAGCCGGCGGCGAGGCCGTCCAGGCCGTCGGTGAGGTTCACGCTGTTGGAGGTGGCGATGCCGATCACCGAGATCCAGAGCAGGTAGAGCAGCCAGCCGACGATCGGGCCGAGCGCGAACAGCCACAGCACGGGGATGTCGCGGAAGAGCGAGACGAACGCGCTGGCCGGGGTGTTGCCGGCGGGGCTGCGCACGGTCAGGGCGACGATCCCGAACGGCACCATGACGAGCACCTGACCGAGGATCTTGCGCCAGCCGGAGAGCCCGAGGCTGTTGCGCTGGCGCAGCTTCATGTAGTCGTCGATGAACCCGACCGCACCGAAGCCCAGCATGAGCCAGATGACCAGCAGCCCGGAGACCGTGGGATAGCTGCCGCCCGTGAAGGTGCCGACAACGTATCCGACCACGGTGCCGAGGATGAAGATCACGCCGCCCATCGTGGGCGTGCCGCGCTTGGCCTGATGGCTGGGGTTACTGATGGACTCCGGCGTGCGGATGACCTGCCCCCAGCCCCACTTCCGGAACAGCCGGAGGAAGACCGGGGTCAGCAGGAGCGTGAACGCGAGGGAGATCGCGGCGGAGGTAAGCAGGGATCTCACGAGAACGATTCTCCCAGACGATCGCCGAGGAACCGGAGTCCGGCGGAGTTGGACGACTTGACGAGCACGCGATCCCCGGGGCGCAGTTCGGCCTGGAGGTACTCGAAGGCGGCGTCGGCGTCGGCGAGGTGCACGGCCTCGCCGTCCCACGACCCCTCGCCCACGGCCGCGAGGTAGAGCCGGCGCGCATCGGCGCCGACGACGACGATGCGCTGGATGTTCAGGCGCACGGCGAGCAGGCCGATCCGGTCGTGTTCATCGCCGGCGGTCTCGCCGAGCTCGCTCATCGCGCCCAGCACGGCGACCGTCCGCTCATCGGGACCGGTGATCTGCGCGAGCGTGCGCAGCGCCGCCGCCATGGAATCGGGGCTCGCGTTGTACGCGTCGTTGATGATGCGCACCTCGGCGCCGCCCATGGGCTGCATGCGCCAGCGCTCGGCGAGCTGCACCGTCTCCAGGCGCGCGATCGCATCGGCGGGCGCGACGCCGAGCGCGCGTGCCGCGGCGATCGCGGCCAGGGCGTTGTTCACGTGATGCGCGCCCAGCACCTGCAGCCGCAGCGGCAGCTCCTGGCCGTCCACGAGCACGGTGCACGAGGTGCCGGATGCGGTGACGTCGATGCCGGCCGCGCGCACGGCGGCGGCCGGTCCCTGGCCGAAGCCGAGGATCCGCAGTCCGTGCTCCTCGGCGAGCGGCGCCATGCCGGCCACGCGCGGGTCGTCGAGGTTCAGCACGGCGGTACCGCCCCGGGTCGCGGCCGCGACGAGCTCCGCCTTGGCGCGAGCGGTCTCCTCGATCCCGCCGAAGCCGCCGGCGTGCGCGAGGCCGACCATGAGCTCGATGACCACGTCGGGGTGGACGAGCCCTGCGAGGCGGGCGATCTCGCCCGGCGCGCTGGCGCCGAACTCGCACACCAGGAAGCGGGTGGTGTCGGTGATCCGCAGCATCGTGAGCGGGGCGCCGACCTCGTTGTTGTAGGACGCGATCGGCGAGATCGTCTCGCCCTCGTCCTGCAGGATCCGGGCGAGGAAGTTCTTGGTCGTGGTCTTGCCGTTCGAGCCGGTGACGCCGACGATCCGCAGGTCGCCGGCCGCGCGGACGCGCGCCACGACGGCGCGCGCGAGCTCCGCGATCGCGTCGACGACGTCCGGCACGACGATCTGCGAGATCGCCTCATCGACGGGGTGCTCGACGAGCGCCAGCACGGCGCCGTTCTCGATCGCGGCGCCGACGAAACGGTGCCCGTCGGTGGTCTCACCGGGCTTGGCGACGAAGATGCCGCCCTGGGTCATCTGCCGCGAGTCGGTGTCGACGACTCCGGACACGATCGATGCGGGATCGTGACCTGCAGCGGGGCGCAGTTCGCCGCCGACGATCTCGGCGATCTCCGCGAGGGGCAGAGCGATCATGGGGATGGGATCCTCCGTGGGCGATGTCGCCGTTCCCGGGCGACGGCGGCCATCACTTGTACTTGGGCAGCAGCGGTTCCATGGGTGTGGTGGAGGGCTGCACGCGATAGGTCTTCAGCACCTGCGTCATGGCCTTCTGGAAGGCGGGCGCGGTGGCCGCAGACGAGGTTACCCTAGTGGGCTCGTCGAGGGTGACCACGACGACGTACTCCGGGTGGTCGGCGGGAGCGTATCCCACCATGCTGGTGAAGTAGATCCCCTCCTTGTACGCGCCGGTCTCGGGATCCGGCTTCTGCGCGGTTCCGGTCTTGGCCGCGATCCGGTAGCCGGGGACCTTGATCTCGTCCGAGACGCTGCCCTGCACGGCGACGTTCTCGATCATGCGGCTGAGCTCGGCGTCCTTGGTCGCGTCGAACACGCGCTGCGGCTTGGGCGTCGGGACCTCGGAGACCTTGCCGGAGGCGTCCGTGCAGGACTCCACGAGCGAGAGCGGGATCTTCACGCCGCCGTTGGCGATCGCCTGATAGGCGCTCGCGACCTGCGGTGCGGTGACCGTGTAGTACTGGCCGAACGTGGTCGTGTAGTGGGACTGGTAGTCCCAGTCCTTGACCGGGTGGATGATGCCAGAGGCCTCACCGGGGAAGTCGATCGCGGTCTTGCTGCCGACGCCGAACTTCACCAGCTCGTCGTAGCGCTGCTGGTCGGTCACCATGTCGCCGAACTTCGACAGCGCTACGTTCGACGAGTCGATGAGAGCGCCGGCGAGCGTGTAGTCGTAGGCCGGGTGCTCGAAGGCGTCGTTGATCACGGCGCCGTTCGGGAACTCCTCGTGGCTGGACGCCCCGGTGATCGACGTCGAGGCGTCGGCGTTCGCGTACTCCATGACGGAGGCGGCGGTGATCGCCTTGAACGTGGATCCCGGCTCGAAGCTCGTCGAGAAGATGCGCGATCCGCGGTCCTCGGGGTTCGCCGCTCCCGGGTCGTTGGGGTCGACGGTCGGATACTCGGCAGCCGCACGGATCTTGCCTGTGCCGACCTCGACGACCGTGACGGTGCCGGCCTTGGCCCCCTGCGCCTTGACCTCCTCGGAGATCATCTGCTGCAGGTACCACTGCAGCTCGGTGTTGATGGTGAGCTTCACCGTGCCCCCGTTGACCGCGGGCTTCTCCTGCTGGCTGCCGGGGATGATCACGCCGTCTCGGCCGGTGAGATAGGACTCCTGCCCCTTGGTCGCGCTCAGGCACTTGTTCTGGGTCTGCTCGAGCCCGGTGAGCTCCCCGTCGCCCGAGATGAAGCCGAGCAGGTTGCCCGCGACCGCTCCGTTCGGATAGACCCGGACGGAGCGGGGCAGCGCGGCGAGATAGTCGAGGCCGAGGGCGCGGATCTTCAGGAACTGATCGGTGCTCAGGCCCTTCTTGATCGGTGCGTACTGCGAGTCGGGGTTCGCGGCCAGGGCGTCGGACGCGATCTTGCGCACCTCGTCACCGGTCAGCCCCGTGATCGCGGCGATCTTGTCCGCCGCCTTCGTCCAGGGCAGCTTGGGCGGAGTCTTCGCGGTCTCGAGGCCGTGCATCGCCTTCGGATCCATCTGCAGGTCGTAGACCAGCTGGCTCTCCGCGAGCACCGTGCCGTTCGAGTCCTGGATCGTGCCGCGGGCTCCGTCGATGGACCTGGTCGTGCCGAGGTCGCCGGTCTCGATGGACTGCTTGACGTTCGCGGACGCACTCACCACCTGGATGTCGACGAGGCGCACGAGGAACCCGCACATGACCGCGAGGATCAGTCCGAAGGCGAGAACGGTCCGCCGGCGCGGGGTCCGGCTGGCTCGGGGTGTCATCGGATCTCCGTCCGGGGCTCGCGGTCTGTCATCGTCTCGTGCGGGTGCGTGCGGTCCGTGGTCAGCGGATGGTCGGCGTCGGCAGTCCCTCGGCCGTGGGCGGCGCCGCCGGCTGCACCGGCTGCGTCTCCTGTGTCTTCGGTTGTACGCCCGCTCCCCCGGGGTTGCTCTCGGCGGGCGGCGGCGTGTCGCGGACCAGCGCGTTCGGAACGCCGTTCGCGCCCGTGGGGTTGACCGTGGACGCCCAGGCCGCAGGTCCGGCGGCGCCGATCACGCTGCCGTCGCTGAGGCGCAGATAGTTGGCGCTGCCGCCCACCACGAGTCCGAGCTTGGCGGCCTCCGCGGCGAGCGACTGCGGCGAGCTGACCCCGTCGAGGTCCTGGGCGGCGGCCTGCGCCTGCCAGGTCAGTTGCTTGTTCTGCTGGCTCAGCTTCGCGACCACGAACGAGTCCTGGGTGGTCGCGAGCGTGAGCGCGATCTGCGCTCCGGCGATGACGGCGGCCCCGGCGAGGGCGACGATGGCGTACGCCAGCCGCGGACGACGACGGCGGGCGGGGCGTTCGACCGCGCGGAGATGGCGGGAGCGCTCCGGCTCATCGAACTCGGGTTGCAGCAGGGCGTTCTCGGCCAGGCTCATCGCGCGGCGCTCCTCTGATCGTCACGCACACGTTCCGCGGCGCGCAGGCGCACCGGGATGGCACGGGGGTTCGCCGCGCGCTCTTCCTCGTCGGCGAGCTCCGCGCCCTTGGTGAGCGTCTTGAACCGCGGCGCGTGCTCCGGCAGTTCGACGGGCAGCCCCGCGGGCGCCGTCGACGCGGAGGCCGCGGCGAAGGCCTGCTTGACGAGCCGGTCCTCCAGGGACTGGTAGGACATGACCACGATGCGCCCGCCTAGGACGAGGGCGTCCATCGCGGCAGGGATCGCGTCCGCCAGCACGTTGAGCTCGCGGTTGACCTCGATCCGCAGCGCCTGGAAGACGCGCTTGGCGGGGTGCCCCGCGCGCGCCACCGCGGCGGGGGTCGCCTCCTGCAGCACCTCGACGAGGCGTCCCGAACGCTCCAGCGGAGCGGACTGACGGGCCGCGACGATCGCTCGCGCATAGCGTCCGGCCAGCTTCTCCTCGCCGTAGCGCTCGAAGATGCGGCGCAGCTGGCCCTCGCTGTAGGTGGCGAGCACCTCGGCGGCGGTGACACCGCTCGACTGGTCCATCCGCATGTCCAGCGGCGCATCCTTGGCGTACGCGAAGCCGCGCTCGGCCTCGTCGAGCTGCAGCGACGAGACGCCGAGATCGAAGAGTATTCCGGACGCGCCCTCGGCGTGGGTGCCGATCGCGTCGTAGACGGTGTGCACCAGCGTGACGCGATCGCCGAAGCGGGCGAGCCGCTCCCCCGCGATCCGCAGGGCGTCGGTGTCGCGGTCGAGACCGACCAGGCGGATGTGCGGCAGGCGCTCGAGGAAGGCCTCGGAGTGCCCGCCCATACCGAGCGTGGCGTCCACGAGGATCGCCCCGTCGTGCTGCAGGGCGGGTGCCAGCAGCTCGACGCAGCGCTCGAGCATCACGGGGGTGTGTATGCGACGGATGTCCATGATTTCCTTCGGCCCTCCGGTCCCTGGCCCTGATCCCCATCCGCTCGACCCGGCACCGGGGAAGGTGCGCCGGGGCGGGAGCGGCTGGGAGTCACAGCCAGGGGCCCGTTCAGAACAGGCCGGGGATCACCTCCTCCTCGAGTTCGGCGAAGGCGTCTTCGTGTCCTTCGGCGTACGCGTTCCACGCCGCCGCGTCCCAGATCTCGGCGTGCGCGCCGACACCGGTGACGATGAGTTCTTTGCCCAGGCCGGCGTATGCGCGCAGGTGGGCGGGGATCGTGATGCGGTTCTGGCTGTCCGGCATCTCGGCGCTCGCCCCGGAGAGGAACATGCGCAGGAACGCGCGCGCCTCCTTGTTCGCGAGCGGCGCCTGGCGGATGCGCTCGTGCACGCTCTCGAACTCTGCCGTGCTGAACACGTAGAGGCAGCGGTCCTGACCTCGGGTGACGACGATGCCGCCGGCGAGGTCTTCGCGGAACTTGGCGGGGAGGATGACACGGCCCTTGTCGTCGAGCTTGGGGGAATGCGTGCCGAGCAACATGCGCCTATCCCCCTTTCGCCGCCGTTTCCTCCACTTTACTCCACATCCCTCCATTTCGATACCTATTCGTGTCCGCAGCAGCGGGGAGTCGGGCATGACGAAAGCCCCTGTTCCGCGGAATCACGCGGAACAGGGGCCTGTGGAGTGGAGTGGAGGGATCTGTGGGGAGAAAGGGAGGAACCGGGGGGGGGCGGGCCCCGGGGAACGACGGAGGGCCCGGACGCCGTAGCGTCCGGGCCCTCAGCAGGTCTGAGCGAGGAGGTCAGCGCTCCTCGTGGCGGCGATCCCACCGATCGTTCATGCGATCCATGAACGACGGAGAGGGCTCTTTCGTCTTCGTGGCGGATCCCCCGTCGCGTCCACCGGTCTGGTGCACCGGGGTCAGTGCCAGCATGAGCCCGCCGAGCATAGCGGCGAACGCGATGACGCCGATGATGATCCCGCCGATGTTGCCGACCACGACGCCCACGATCAGGCCGCCGACGCCGGCCAGCAGCAGCACGGCTCCGTAGATGAGATTGCGATAGCTGAGCGCGCGGTCTCCCGCGTGCGCGGAAACGACGTCGGCGTCGTTCTGCATGAGATGGCGTTCCATCTCGTCGAGCAGACGCTGCTCCTGTTCGGAGAGTGGCATTTCGTCCCCCTCGGGTGGTCTTCCCGACAGTCTACGCGTGCCGGGATGCACCAGGGTAGGGATTCGGCTGGGAGTTGGGCATCACCTTGCAGAACGCGCCGGCGACCGGGTCCTGACCGTGCTGGGTAGGCTGATCCGGTGGCATCCTCCTCCGCTGTGATCGACCAGGTCTCCGCCCGCCTCGACGCCTTCGTCGCCCGGATGAGAGAGGAGACCGCGACGTACGGACCCGATGCCTCCGCCTTCGTCTCATCCGCCGAGGCCACCCTCCGCGGGGGCAAGCGGCTGCGCGCCCGGTTCTGTCATGCGGGCTGGGCTTCGGTCGCGGGAATCGACGAGATCGACGTCGAGCCGACCGCCCTCTGGGACGCCTGCGCCGCGCTCGAGGTGTTCCAGTCCGCCGCCCTCGTGCACGACGATCTGATCGACAATTCGGACACCCGTCGCGGCAGGCCCTCCGCGCATCGCGCTCTCGAGGCGGCGCACGTCGGACAGGGCTGGAGCGGGAGCGCCGTGGACTTCGGCCGTGCCGCCGCCGTGCTGCTCGGCGACCTGCTGGTCGCCTGGAGCGACGACCTGCTCGAAGCGGGCATCGCGGCGAGCCCGCACGCCGACGCCGTGCGCGCGGAGTACGCCAGGATGCGCCGCGACGTCACGATCGGCCAGTTCCTGGACATCGCCGAGGAGTCGGCGTGGAGCGTGAACGTCGATGACGGCCATGCGGAGCGCGCCCTGCGCGTCGTCTCGCTCAAGGCCGCACGGTACAGCGTCGAACAGCCGCTGCTGATCGGGGCGGCGATCGCCGGCGCCGATGGGACGCAGCAGGCGGCGCTGCGCGCTTTCGGCCACCCGCTCGGAATGGCGTTCCAGCTGCGCGACGACGTGCTCGGCGTGTTCGGCGACGAGAAGGTCACGGGCAAGCCCGCCGGCGACGACCTGCGAGAGGGCAAGCGCACACTGCTGATCGCCTGGACGCGCCAGGCGCTGGCCCCGCAGGGGCGCCGCATCGTCGACGAGCTGCTCGGCGACCCGCATCTCACGGCGGATCAGATCGCGAGCCTGCAGGAGATCATCGTGGAGTCCGGCGCGCTGACCCGCATGGAGCAGCTGATCACGGAGTACGCGGAGTCGGGCGAAGCGGCGCTGCAGGGCGCCCCGCTGGACGCCGCCGCACTCGACCTGCTGCGCGGGCTCGCGCGCGACGCGACGCAGCGCACCGCCTGAGGTCGGATCAGGCCAGGGTTCTGGCGACCCGGCGCACCTCGCTCTTGTGACCCTCGCGCAGGGCGGCGATCGGCGCGCGGCCCATCGACTCCTCCTCGGCGAGCAGCCAGTCGATGGCCTCGTCGTCGCTGAACCCGGCGTCCTTGAGCACGATGATCGTGCCGCGCAGGGATGCGAGCGGCTGACCGTCCTTGAGGAAGACCGCGGGGACGGCGAGCGGCCCGTTGCGGCGCGACCCCACGAGGTACTGCTCGTCGAGCAGCCGGCGCACGCGTCCGAGCGTCTCGCCCAGGATCTCGACGAGCTCGGGGAGGGTCAGCCATTCGGCCGTCGGGGCCGTCGTTTCCGTTTCAGACACTCAGCAATGTTCTCATCCCCTGGCGCGACCGGCGATCACATGCGCATCTCCGCCCTTGATCGCATCTTTCACATTCATCACTTCAGTTGACTTGAGTACACATCCGTGACAGCGTCGTAGGGCCGTACGCGCAAGGACGCGCGCGGCGTCAGACGTCAGAATCGGGGGATCCATGACGACCACGACCCGTCCGCGCCGCGCGCTCTGCCTCGCGGTGCCGACCGTGCTGCTGACCACGGTGGCGACCGCGCTCGCGGCGGCGCCCGCGCAGGCGCACACCCCCGTGCGCACCCCGCTGACCGCGCTCCCGACCGGTGCGATCGCGGCCGCGCTGTCCGCCAGGAGCGTGCCGACCGAGACCGCACCGCCGACGACCTACACCGTGCAGGACGGCGACACGCTCTGGGACATCGCGCGCGCCCACGGGACCAGCGTCGCCGCGCTGTACGCCGCGAACGGACTCGGATCCGACTCGATCATCTATCCCGGCCAGGTGCTCGCCCTCGGCGGGTCCGCCGCTCCCGCCGCGGTGCCCGCGGAGGCCCCGGCCCCCGCCGCGGCGACCGACGCCGCCGCTCCCGGCTACGCCGTGGTCGCGGGCGACACGCTGTGGTCGATCGCGCACGAGCACGGGATCACGCTCGCAGAGCTCTACGCGGCGAACGGGCTCTCCCCCGACTCGATCATCTACCCCGGCCAGACGCTCCGGTTCTCCGCACCCGCGCCGGCTCCGGCCCCCGCGCCCGCTCCGGCTGCCGTCGACGCCGCGCCGCAGCCCGCACCCGACACGTACACGGCACCGCAGGTCGTCCTGAGCGAGGTGCAGACCGCGAACGCACAGCACATCATCCGCGTCGGCCGGGAGCTGGGTGTGAGCGACCGCGGCATCGCGATCGCCCTGGCCACCGCGATGGTCGAGTCCGGCCTCGTGAACACCCCGTCCGGCGACCGCGACTCGATCGGCCTGTTCCAGCAGCGCCCCAGCACGGGCTGGGGCACGCCGGAGCAGATCGCGGACGCCGACTACGCGATCAGGGCCTTCTACCTGGGCACGCCGCACACCAACGGCCTGCTGGACATCCCCGGCTGGGAGAACCTCGGCTTCAGCGAGGCCGCGCAGGACGTGCAGATCTCCGCCTTCCCCGCCCGTTACGGACTGTGGGAGCCGCAGGCGGACGGCTGGCTCGCGGCGCTCGGCTGAACCGTCGCGGGATCCGCTCCCCGAGAACGGAAAAGCGCCCGCACGCGAGCCGTTCCCCGGGCTCTCAGCGAGTTCTCCATAGACTCTTGCCGTGACGACCAGCCAACAAGCCGACCCCCTCATCGGGCGGCTCGTCGACGGTCGCTACCGCGTCCGTGCGCGGATCGCCCGTGGGGGCATGGCGACGGTGTACGTCGCCACGGATCTTCGCCTCGAGCGCCGCATCGCGCTCAAGGTCATGCACGGCCACCTCAGCGACGACTCGGTGTTCCAGAGCCGCTTCATCCAGGAGGCCCGCGCGGCCGCCCGCCTCGCCGACCCGCACGTCGTCAACGTCTTCGACCAGGGTCAGGACGGCGAGCTCGCCTACCTCGTGATGGAGTACCTGCCCGGCATCACGCTGCGCGAGCTCATGCGCGAGCAGCGCCGCCTCACCGTCCCGCAGACCATCACGATCATGGATGCGGTGCTCTCGGGGCTCGCCGCCGCGCACCGCGCCGGCATCGTGCACCGCGACGTCAAGCCCGAGAACGTGCTGCTGGCCGAGGACGGCCGGATCAAGATCGGCGATTTCGGGCTGGCCCGCGCGACCACGGCGAACACCGCCTCCGGCGCCCAGCTGATGGGCACGATCGCCTATCTCGCCCCCGAGCTCGTCACCCGCGGCACGGCGGACGCCCGCAGCGACATCTATGCGCTCGGCATCATGCTCTACGAGATGCTCGTCGGCGAGCAGCCGTACAAGGGCGAGCAGCCCATGCAGATCGCGTTCCAGCACGCGACCGACTCGGTCCCGCGTCCGAGCGTGCGGAACCCCGGTGTGCCGGAGCAGCTCGACGAGCTCGTGCTGTGGGCGACCGAGAAGTCGCCGGACGAGCGCCCGGACGATGCGCAGGAGATGCTCGAGCGCCTGCGCGTGATCGAGCGCGAGCTGGGCGTCACGCCCAGTCCGACCACCGCGAAGACGACGGTCGTGCCGATGCGCGACACCGGCGACCAGACCCTGGTGCTGCCCGGCGTCCCCACCTCGACCGCCCCCGCGCCCGCGGCGGACGCCCCGCTCGACAACGCCACGCTGCTGCGCCGCCGCACCGCGCACCGGCGCTCCCGCGGGGCGCTGCTGCTCGTCCTCGCGCTGCTGCTGGCCGTCCTGGCCGGCGGGACCGGCTGGTGGTTCGGATCGGGCCCCGGCTCGAAGCTCTCCGTGCCGGACGTGGCGGGCAAGACCTGGGAGGTCGCCGCGGCCACGATCACGAAGGAGGGCCTCACTCCCGTTCAGGGCAGTGAGAACTCCCTCAACGTGCCGCTGGGCCAGGCGATCCGCACGGATCCCGGCTCGGGCACCCGCGTGGACAAGAAGGCGAAGGTCACCGTGCTGATCTCGGCGGGACCCGCCAAGCACGACCTCCCCAAGCTCGACGCGATGACCGAGCAGCAGGCCAAGCAGACGCTCGCGCCCTTGCACCTGACCCTGCAGGACTCCGTGTCGCTCTTCTCCGGGGCGGACAACGGTCTCGTGATCAATGCCGAGGTCACCCCGCGCGCGGGAGGCGCGACCTACGAGTGCGGTGAGGGCTGCACCGTCTTCGAGGGCGACCAGATCCGCCTTCTCGTCTCCCTGGGCCCCGTGCCGGACGTGACCGGCCTGACGGTCGACGACGCCACGAGCAAGCTCAAGGCCGTGCAGCTCAATGCCGACTCCAGCTCCGCCGCGTCCTACAGCGACAGCGTGCCGAAGGGCCGCGTGATCGGCATCGGCGACCGCGAGGGCGGCGGCAACTGGCGCCCCGGCGACACGATCGTGCTGAACGTGTCGAAGGGCCCCCAGCCCGTCACGGTGCCCGACGTCGTCGGCAAGAACCTCGCCGAGGCCATGCAGACGCTCACGAACGCGGGCCTGAACCCGCAGACCAGCGTGCCGGAGATCGCCTGGAGCCTGTTCCAGGTGACGGGGACGGATCCCAAAGCCGGCGACAGCGTGGACAAGAACTCGACCATCCGGGTCAAGGTCTCCGGCTGATCCGAGCGTCCGCATCGCAGTGAGCCGGCCGCTTCCGTCTGCGACGAAGGTCCGGCGCCTCCCGTCTGCGACGAAGGTCCGGCACCGCGGCGCGGTACCGGACCTTCTGTCACAGCGGCGTGTCAGCGCTTCTCGAGCTCCTCTGCGACGAGGAACGCGAGCTCGAGCGACTGCATGTGGTTCAGGCGCGGGTCGCACAGCGACTCGTAGCGCGTCGCCAGCCCCTCCTCGTCGATCTGCTCGGATCCGCCCAGGCACTCGGTGACGTCGTCGCCCGTGAGCTCGACGTGGATGCCTCCGGGGAACGTGCCCACGGCGCGGTGCGCCTCGAAGAAGCCGCGCACCTCGTCGACCACGTCGTCGAAGCGACGGGTCTTGTAGCCGGTCGGCGTGGTGATGCCGTTGCCGTGCATGGGGTCGGTGACCCACAGCGGCTGCGCACCGGAGTCCTTCACGGCCTCCAGCAGCGGCGGCAGGGCCTCGCGGATCTTGCCCGCGCCCATGCGCGTGATGAACGTGAGCCGGCCCGGCTCGCGGTTCGGGTCGAGCTTGTCGATGAGCGCGAGCGCCGTGTCGGTCGTCGTGGTGGGGCCGAGCTTCACGCCGATCGGGTTGCGGATCTTCGAGAAGTAGTCGACGTGCGCGCCGTCGAGTTCGCGCGTGCGCTCGCCGATCCAGAGGAAGTGCGCCGCCGTGTTGTACGGCGTGAGCGTCCGCGAGTCGATGCGGGTCATCGGCCGCTCGTAGTCCATCAGCAGGCCTTCGTGCCCGGTGAAGAACTCGACGCGCTTGAGCTCGTCGAAGTCGGCGCCCGCGGCCTCCATGAACTTGATCGCGCGGTCGATCTCCGCGGCCATGCGCTCGTAGCGCTGGTTCGCCGGGTTCTGCGCGAATCCCTTGTTCCAGGAGTGCACCTCGCGGAGATCCGCGAAGCCGCCCTGGGTGAAGGCGCGGATGAGGTTCAGCGTCGAGGCGGCCGTGTGGTACCCCTGCAGCAGGCGCGAGGGGTTCGCCTCACGGGATCCCTCTGTGAAGTCATAGCCGTTGACGATGTCGCCGCGGTACGCGGGGAGGGTGACGTCGCCGCGGGTCTCGGTGTCGCTCGAGCGCGGCTTGGCGAACTGCCCCGCCATGCGCCCCATCTTCACCACCGGCATCGAGGCGCCGTAGGTGAGCACGACCGCCATCTGCAGGACCGTCTTGATGCGGTTGCGGATCTGGTCGGCGGTGGCACCGGCGAAGGTCTCGGCGCAGTCGCCGCCCTGGAGCAGGAACGCCTGTCCGGAGGCGGCGCGGGCGAGGCGCTCGCGGAGGTTGTCCACCTCACCGGCGAACACCAGCGGAGGCAGCGCGGCGATCTGCGAGGAGACCTCGGCGACGCGCTCGGCGTCGGGCCACTGCGGCTGCTGCTTGATCGGGAGGGCGCGCCACGAGTCGAGATCGAGAGGCTGAGGCATCCCCCCATCCTAGGGTGCCGGGAAGGGGGCGGATCGCTCTATGAAGCGTCCGCGGCCAGGCGCCCTAGGAAGCCTGCGAGGCCAATCGCTCCTTGACCGTCGAGGCGTAGACGTCCTCGTAGTGCTGCTCCCCCAGGCGCTGCAGCGCGACCATGATCTCGTCGGTGACCGAGCGAAGGATGTAGCGGTCGTTCTCCATGCCCGCGTAGCGGGAGAAGTCGAGGGGTTCGCCGATCACCATTCCCACGCGCATGATGTTCGGGATGCGCTGCCCGGTCGGCATCGCCACATCGGTGTCGACCATCACCACGGGGATCACCGGGACCTTCGCTTCCAGCGCCATCCGCGCGATGCCGGTACGGCCGCGGTAGAGCTTGCCGTCGGGGCTGCGGGTGCCCTCGGGGTAGATGCCGAGCAGATCGCCGCGCCCGAGCACGCCCAGCCCCGTGTTGAGCGAGGCCTCGGAGGCCTTGCCGCCGGAACGGTCGATGGGCAGCTGCCCCGTGCCCTTCATGAACATGCGGGTCGCCCAGCCCTTGAGGCCCCTGCCCGTGAAGTAGTCGCTCTTGGCGAGGAAGGACATCTTCCGGTCCAGCATGAGCGGCAGGAAGATCGAGTCCGAGAAGGACAGATGGTTGCTCGCCATGATCGCCGCGCCCGTGACGGGCACATGCTGACGGCCCACGACCCACGGGCGGAAGATCGCCTTCACCAGCGGCCCGATGGCGATGTACTTCATGAACCAGTAGATCATCGCCCCGCAGTCTATCCCGCCGTCGCGACCAGGACGAGAGTCAGGTTCACCCTTGCGACGCAGTTTCACGGATCGTGCGACTGAATCTCACCGTAGATGCCCTGTCCCCAGGCGCCCCATGGCATAGACTCCTGGGAAGCATGTACCCGTCCGGCCCCGAAGGAGTTGCCGTGGTCCAGTTCGAAGTCCCCGCGATCGTGAAAGCCGCACCCGAGGACAACATCACCGACCTCCTCGAGCAGCGGGTGCAGAAGACCCCGAATCTCGCGCTGTTCTCCGTGCCGGAGGGCGCCGGATGGCGCGACATCACGGCCGCCGAGTTCCGCACCGCGGTGATCGCCCTCGCGAAGGGATTCGTCGCCGCCGGGATCCAGCCGGGCGAGAAGGTCGGCTTCCTGGCCCGTACGACCTACGAGTGGACCCTGGTCGACTTCGCGCTGTTCTACGCCGGCGCCGTGATGGTGCCGATCTACGAGACCAGCTCCCCGTCGCAGATCCAGTGGATCATGGAGGACTCCGGGGCGATCTCGCTCCTGGTCGAGTCCCCCGAGCACTTCACCCGCTTCGACGAGGTGCGCGGCGACCTCCCGCTCGTGCGCGACGTGTGGCAGATGCACCTCGGCGCGATCGCCCAGCTCACGGCGCAGGGCGCCGAGGTGCCGGACGAGGAGATCGAGCGCCGTCGCGTGATCGCGAACGCGGCGGACATCGCCACGCTCATCTACACCTCCGGGTCCACCGGCCGCCCCAAGGGCTGCGTGCTGACCCACAGCAACTTCGTCGAGCTGGCCCGCAACGCCGCGAAGTCGCTCGACGACGTGGTCTCCATCCAGGGCGCCTCGACCGTGCTGTTCATCACGACCGCGCACGTGTTCGCGCGGTTCATCTCGATCCTCGACATCCACGCCGGCGTGCGCACGGGCCACCAGCCCGACACCAAGCAGCTGCTCCCTGCACTCGGCTCCTTCAAGCCCACCTTCCTCCTGGCCGTGCCGCGCGTGTTCGAGAAGGTCTACAACTCGGCCGAGCAGAAGGCGGAGGCCGGCGGCAAGGGCAAGATCTTCCGCGCCGCCGCGGCGACCGCCATCGAGCACTCCCGCCTCGTCGAGGAGGGCGCGAAGATCCCGCTCGGCATGAAGATCAAGTTCGCCCTGTTCGACCGGCTCGTCTATGCCAAGCTCCGCGAGGCGATGGGCGGCAACATCCAGTACGCGATCTCCGGATCCGCGCCGCTCGGCGCCCGCCTCGGCCACTTCTTCCACAGCCTCGGCGTCGTGATCCTGGAGGGCTACGGCCTCACCGAGACGACCGCCCCCGCCACGGTGAACCTGGCGGACAAGTCCAAGATCGGCACGGTCGGCCCCGCTCTGCCCGGGGTGGGCATCCGCCTCGCCGACGACGGCGAGATCGAGGTGCGCGGCATCAACGTCTTCAAGGAGTACTGGAACAACCCGGAGGCGACCGAGGCCGCGTTCCGCGACGGCTGGTTCCGCACCGGCGATCTCGGCTCTTTCGACGACGAGGGCTTCCTGACGATCACCGGTCGCAAGAAGGAGATCATCGTCACCGCCGGCGGCAAGAACGTCTCCCCCGCGGCGCTCGAGGATCCGATCCGCGCCAACCCGATCGTCGGCCAGGTGGTCGTGGTCGGCGATCAGAAGCCGTTCATCGCAGCGCTCGTCACGCTCGACCCCGAGATGCTGCCGTCGTGGCTGGCGAACAACGGTCTGCCGGCTGACATGTCGCTCGCGGACGCCGCCACGAACGATGCGGTGCGTGCCGAGGTGCAGCGCGCGATCGATGTCGCCAACACCCGGGTGTCGCGCGCCGAGTCGATCCGCAAGTTCACGATCCTCCCCTCCGAGTGGACCGAGGCGAGCGGGCACCTCACGCCCAAGCTCTCGATCAAGCGCAACGTGATCATGAAGGACTTCGCGCCCCAGGTCGCCGCGATCTACGACGAGACCACCGCGACCACGACCGTGCCGCTGGGCTGAGCTCGGACACCAGAAGGGCCCCGGGGGATCCCCCGGGGCCCTTCTCGTGCGCACGGAACCGCGCGGCTGGTCAGAACAGGTCGTTGAGCCGCCCCCACGGGAGGCGCTCGGCCGTCGAGGTCGCCACGCCCTCGCCCAGGACTTCGTGCGCCGTCCTCAGCATGGCGGCATGCACGGCCTCCGCGACCGCGGATCCCACGCTGATCCGCGCCGCGCCCGCTGCGGCGAGCTCGGCGACCGCCGGCGTGGTCGCATCGAGCGCGACGTTCACGGGCAGATCCACGGCACCGACCAGCTCCCGGAGCGCGGTCACGGGCACCGCTCCGAGGACGAGTATGCCGTCCGCGCCCGCCTCGGCGTACGCGCGGGCGCGCGTCACGGTCTCGGCCATCCAGCGCTCCGCATCGCCGAGCAGCGAGTGCGTGTCGATCCGGGCGTTGAGGAAAAGCGGGCAGCCCGCGGCCTCCGCGGCGGTCCTGGCCGCGGTCAGCCGCTCGGCCTGCTCCCCCGGCGCTCGGAGCGAGTCCTCGAGGTTGACGCCCACGACGCCCATCGCGACGGCCTCCGCCACGGTCTCGGCGACGGCGCCCGGCGCGTCTCCGAACCCGTCCTCCAGGTCGGCCGTGAGCGGGAGCCTGTCCCCGACGGCGTCCATGATCCGCCGCAGCGCCTGGAGCGCGACGGCCCGATCGAGACGGTGGCCGTCGGCGCTGCCGTTCGCCCAGGCGATCCCGGCGCTCGTGGTCGCGATCGCACGCACGCCCGCCTGCTCCGTGATCCGCGCGGACACGGGATCCCACGCGTTGATGAGCACGAGCGGATCCCCGGGGACGTGAAGCGAGCGGAACACCTCGGCGCGGGCGCGCTGTGCTGCCGGAACCGTCATGCCGATCCCTCCGGCATCAGAACCAGGAGCTCTCGCGCACCTCGCGCATCGCGACCTTGCGGGTCTCGGGGTCGAGCCGGGAGAGGTAGACCTTGCCGTCGAGGTGGTCCGTCTCGTGCTGCAGGGCCTGGGCCAGCAGGCCCTCCCCCTCCAGCACCACGGGTTCGCCGTCGAGGTCGATGCCCTCCACGCGCGCCCACGGGTAGCGCAGCGCGTCGTGCCACAGGCCGGGCACGGACAGGCAGCCCTCCCCGGTCGGCACGGGCTCGCCGCGCACCTCGACGAGCACCGGGTTCAGCACGTAGCCGATGTCGCCGTCGATGTTGTAGCTGAAGGCGCGCAGCGCCACGCCGATCTGCGGCGCGGCGACCCCGGCACGGCCGGGGAGCTCGACGCTGTCGACGAGGTCGGCCACGAGGGCGCGCACGCCGTCGTCGATCGTGCCGATCTCCGCGCACACGGTGCGCAGCACGGGGTCTCCGAAGAGCCGGATCTCGCGGACCGCCATCAGGCCGCCTGCTCCCTCAGGCCCTCGACCACGATCGCGGCCAGCTCGCGCGCGGCCTGCCGGGTCTCGGGCTGCAGAGCGGCGAACGTGATGGCGCTGCCGGCGGCGATCCGGGCGTCGTACGGAATGCGCAGAACGTGCGCGACGCGGGTGCGGAAGTGCGCCTCCAGCTCCCCCAGGCGCACCATGGGCGATCCGGGAGTGGACTGGTTGAGCACCACGACGGCATCGCGCACCTTGTCGGCGTAGCCGTTGGTCTCCAGCCACGTGAGCGTCTCGGACGCGAGCCGCGCCTCGTCGACGCTCAGGCCCGCGACGATCACGATCGTGTCCGCACGGTCCAGGGTCGCGCCCATCACCGAGTGCACGATACCGGTGCCGGTGTCGGTGAGCACGAGCGAGTAGTAGTGCGCGGCCACCGAGGCGACCTGGTCGTAGTCCTCGTCGTTGAACGCCTCGGAGACCCGCGGATCCGCGTCCGACGCCAGGACGTCGAGGCGGGTCGCGTCGCGCGAGACCACGGCCGAGATGTCGTGATAGCCGGTGACCTGGTCGTGGATCCGCACCAGATCGCGCACCGTCTTGCTGTTGGTGCGCGCGATGCGGTCGGCGAGCGTGCCGCGGTCGGGGTTCGCGTCGACCGCGATGACCCGGTCCTCGCGCGAGTCGGCGAGCGCCATTCCGAGCAGCGCCGTCACCGTCGTCTTGCCGACGCCGCCCTTACGGCTCAGCACCGGGACGAAGCGGGCCGTTCCGGACAGCGGTGCGGCGATGCGCGCGCTCAGCGCCTTGCGCTCCTGGGCGCGCTTGCCGTCTCCGAGGTTGATGCGGCGGCCGGAGACCGTGTAGAGCAGGTGGCTCCACAGCCCCTCCGGCTCGGGCCCCACGAGCTTGCTGGCATCCAACAGCCGGTCGGCGGTGAGCAGGTCCGCGCTCTCGCGCTGCCGGTCGCCGAGCTGGTCCAGCCGCCGCGACGCGAGGTCGGGCTCGGGGGTGCGGGCGTGATCGGCGGTCATGGTCTCCTCCTCTGCCGCGGCGGAGGTCGCGGTGGTCACCTCGAGCCCTCGGACCGGCGCAGGCTCGGTCGGCTCGACGGCCCGGAGCACGATCGACTCGACGGGGGCGGCGAGCGGCTCGCCCGCCGCGACCTCGGCGGGGCGCTCGTCGACCTCGATCGGTGCGGAGTCCGGGACGCTCACGACGTCCTCGGGCAGGACATCTTCGGGCACGACGTCCTCAGTCACGGCGTCCTCGGACGCCTCGTCGGCCGTGGCCGGAACGAGCTCGGCCGTCGGCTCCTCGTGCTCCGGCTCCGCTTCGTCAGCGGTCACGACGTCAGCAGGCTCGTCATCAGCAGGCTCGTCATCAGCGGGCTCGTCGACAGCGGGCTCGTCGTCGACGATCGCGTCGTCCACGGTCCCCTCATCGGCAGCCGTCGGCTGCGCATCGTCCTCGACCTCGGAGGCCTCGGCGAGCACGTCCTCGGACGCGGTGGGCTCATCGGCGGCCGCGTCCGCCTCGCCCGTCGGCGCGACGGCTTCGTCCTCGACCTCGGATCCCGCGTCCGCGTCGGCCTCGGGCGCCGCGCCGGCGCCGTCCTCGACGAGCTCGGCCACCACGACGTCCTCGGCGGCGGCCGCCGGGATCTCGATCACGATGTCCGAGAAGCCGGTGCCCAGGTGGATCCGGCCGATTCCGTCGTCCTCAGGGACGAGGGCAGCAGGGTCGGCGTCGAGGACGAGGTCGGCGAAGGCCTCCCCGTCGGTGACGTCGTCGTCGACGAGATCGTCGTCGTCCGCGACGGGCAGTGCGACCTGAACCTGTGCCGTGGCGTCGCCGAGCAGCCCGATGCCGACGGTGCCGATGGCACCGGTGCTGTCGAGGATTCCGAGGGATTCCTCGGGATCCTCGCTCTGTGTATTCCTGCGTTCTGTGCTCATGATGCTTCTCCCCCGTGATACGCCCTGTCGGCGCGCATCACAACGCACAAGGTTAGTGCACTTCGCCGCGCCCCGACGCGGCGGGCCGGGGCGGAGGGCGCCCTTCGCGGG
>JAITLM010000062.1 GCA_031277885.1 Microbacterium sp. | reverse complement strand
CGGAACAGATCCGCATTGACCACGGAGAGACCCTGGTGGATCCAGCTGCCGCCCGACTGCGCCAGGAATGACACCGCATTCTCGACCGTGCGCCCATAGGCCTCGAACCCGGGGTCCGTCGGCGACACCCCTCCCGCGATGCCCTGGTTGACCACGGCGGTGAACAGGGCGATCGCGGCCGGGGAGGAGCGGAGCACCGTCGTCGCATCCCGCACGAGGCCGAACGCCGCCTCGATCGTGGGCGTCCAGGGACCAGCCGCCGTCATGATCGCCGTCGTCGTCGCGCTGTGGAACTCGAGCCCGGGGGCGCGCGTGAGCAGCACCTCGCCCTCGCGCAGCACGAACCGGCGGTCGGCGCTGCGGAACTCCCCGGCGCCGTCGACCATCAGGATCGCGCGCCAGCACCCGGTGTCGGGCGACGCGCCCCATCGCACGGCCAGCGGAGTGCTCCACACCCGGGCCGCGCCGGAGCACGCGTCGCCCAGCAGCTCGACGCCGATCCGGGTCCGGTCGGCGACCAGGATCGGCTCCCAGCCCAGCGTCCCCAGCTCTGCGGCCAGCCGCTCGTGCGCATCGATCGTCTCGGCGAGTGCTCGCCGAACGTCGCTCGTCGTCGTCCCCAACAACGCGAACCGTCCCCTTGACTGCTGTCCCCAGAAAAGTTCATTGCCTGCGCACCGGGCGGGTGGTCCGGTCTTCGCGCGAGAGCTCGCGCGCCCCGTCCGGTGGGTCTCCGGCAGGCGGCGCGTTCTCCTCCCCGCACGATAGGAGGAATGCTCTTCACAGAGAGCGGGCGCAGTGTGTAGGCGGGCGTGGGGGCGTGGCCTTGGGGCGGGCGTGCGGGCGTGGGGGCGCTTACGGACCATGTCCCAGTTCTGGCTGCCGACTGCGGTCCGGGCGGGCCAGAAGTGGGACACGGTGGCGCCGAAAGTGGGACACGGTGTGGTGGTCGAGCCTCAGCCGGCCTTCTTCGGGGGCGTCACCCGCACCAGCACGCCGTCGCCCTCTCCGCCGATCGAGACGACCCAGGACGATCCGGTCCAGATCGCGGCGCGTGCACCGCACAGGAACGGAAGCCGCGCCGTCTCGCGCAGGAGGCCTCCGGCGGCCGACATGAATTGCAGCCGACGACCGTCGGCGCACTTCGACGCGGTCTCGATCGATGTTCGCGCTTCCGCCGACCCGCCGCGGACCTGGAAGGCCGCAGGCGGATGTGAGGGCGTTCCCGCGGAACCGGCAGGGTGTCCCCACCACAGGATCTGATCGTCCGGCCCGATGGCGAGCAGCGGCACCGGTTCGTCGGAGGGGATCCGGTCGAGCACGGATCCGTCGGCGGCGAGCAGTGAGAGCCCGTTCGGGGTGGTGAGGAGGACCGTCCCATCCGACAGCACCCCCGTGGCGGTCGTCGCGGCGAAGCGACCTTGTTCCGCCGATGCGACGGAGATCGTCTCGGTGTGGAGCAGCGCGCGGGATCCGTCGTCGAGACCGATCCGGACCACCTCGAGCGCGAGCGGCCCCGTGGTGCCTCTCGCCGCGGGGCGCAGCAGGCCGACGAGGACGTCGCGTCCGTCGGCCGCGATGCCGGTGATCGACGCGATCCCATCGTCGTCGAGAACCGATGGGACCTCGCGCCATGACATGTCGCCGGTCTCGAGCACGCCGAGCGGGCTGTGGCCGCGGGTGAGGGCGTTGCGGTCGGCGGTCAGCAGCTCGGTCGCCGACAGCGGGGCGAGCAGGGCGGGCTGGGATCCGGGGGAGTCCACGGCGACGTTGACGTGCGCCAGCGTCTCGGCCTCCGCGCCGACGTGCAGCCAGGTCGTACTGGAGACGCCCCAGAAGCCGCCGGATCCGTCGGGGGCGAGGGCGGCCTGCGCGTAGGACACGTCCGTGGCCTTCATGCCCCTCGGCGTGTACGGGATCGGCTCGAGCGTCCACGCGGCCGGGTCGAACGGCGCGCTGCATCCGGTCGTCAGCGCAGCGAGGAGGGCGACGGCGGCGAGGGCGATGCGGCGGCGGGCTCTCATCCGCACAAGCTAGCCAGTCTCCCTGAACGGATGGCGGGACAGGATCCGGTGGAGGGGCCCCGCCGACCATGTCCCAGTTCTGGCTGCCGAATGCGGCCCGGGCGGGCCAGAAGCGGGACACGGCGCGGCCAGAAGTGGGACACGGGGGCACCGAAAGTGGGACACGGTACTGCAGGGCGGGCGCCCACCCCGGCACGATCAGTGCGCCGTCGCGACGCCGATCGAGTCGTGGATCATCACGGCGGCGACCCTGGCGCCGGCGCCCGCGGCGACGATGAGCTGCTGCGGGCCGGGGGAGGCGACGTCGCCCGCGGCGTAGAGTCCCGGGACGCTCGTGCGTCCGGCGCGGTCGGCGGCGAGATGGCCGTGCGCGTCGAGATCGGGGGCGAGCGCAGAGAGGAAGGACAGGTCGGTCTCCCACTCCGGGCGCACGAAGCCGCCCTCGACCGCGTGCTCGGATCCGTCGGCGAGGCGGATGCCGGTGAGCGCGCCGCGCTCGCCGCGGAGCTCCGCGATCGGGCTGCGCTCGACCTCGATCCCCGCGACGGCGAGTTCCGCCTCCTCCGCGGCGTCGACCACGTCGGCGCCGTTCGTGAAGACCGTGAGGTCGCGGGTCCACCGGGCGATGAGCCGGGCGCGGGCGGCCAGATCCGGAGTCTCGCCGATGAGCGCGAGTGCGCGGCCCTGCAGCTCCCAGGCGTCGCACGCGGCGCAGCTGAAGAGGCTCACGCCGTAGAAGCCGCGCAGGTTCGGCACCTCGGGCAGGGTCTCGCGCAGGCCTGTGGCGAGCAGCACGCGGTGCGCGACGACGCGCGCCTCGGGCGCGCGCCGGCCGATCTCGGCGGCGAAGCCGGATCCCTCCGCCTCGATCTGGAAGACGCGCTCCCTGGTGCGGATCGTGACCTGGGGATAGGCGGCGAGCTCCTCGCGGGCGAGGCGCCGCAGCTCGTGCGGCGGGATCCCGTCGCGCGTGAGGAATCCGTGCGAGATGAGGGTCGCGGCGTTGCGCGGCCGATCCGCGTCGACGACGAGCACGCGCGCGAGCGAGCGGGCGAGGTTCAGTGCGGCGGAGAGCCCGGCCGGCCCTCCGCCGACGATGAGCACGTCGTAGACGTCGTCAGTCATGACCGTCCGCCTGGGGCGGGAGCGCGGCCACCAGCGGGTGGTCGAAGGAGTAGACGCCGACCTTGGCGGCCCCGCCCGGGGATCCGATCTCGTCGAAGAACTCGACGTTCGCCTTGTAGTAGTCCGTCCACTCGTCGGGGAGGTCGTCCTCGTAGTAGATGGCCTCCACAGGGCAGACGGGCTCGCAGGCGCCGCAGTCGACGCACTCGTCGGGGTGGATGTAGAGGGAGCGCTCGCCCTCGTAGATGCAGTCGACCGGGCACTCGTCGATGCACGCACGGTCCTTCACATCCACGCAGGGCAGCGCGATCACGTACGTCATCGCGCGAGCGCTCCGCTGCGCGAGATCTCCACCTGCTCCTCGCGCGGCACGACCTTGACCCGCTCGCGGGCATGCTCGTGCGTGGCGCCGAGGGCGCGCTCGTGGGCGTCGAGTTCGAGCCAGCCGTCCCACGTCGTCACCTCGACCCCGCGCTCGGTGAGGAGCTCCAGGACGTCGGCGGCCTCGGTCGGCGCCGCCAGGCGGCCGGCCTCCGCGTCCTCGAGGAGGTTCGCGATGGTCTCGGTCGCGTCGGACTTGGTGTGGCCGATGAGGCCGACCGGGCCGCGCTTGATCCAGCCGGTCGCGTACAGCCCCGGAACGCCGTCGACGCGGCCCGCCTCGTTCGGCACGACTCCGCGCTGCGCGTCGAAGGGGGCGTCGACGATCGGCGAGCCGAAATAGCCGACGGCCCGGTACACCGCGGTGATCGGGTACTCGACGAACTCGCCGGTGCCCGAGACGGATCCGTCCCCGGCCGGAGCCGTGCGCTCGAACCGCACCGACTCGACGCGGTCGGATCCGCCGATCTCGACGGGCGCGTGCCAGAAGTGCAGGTGGAGGCGGCGGGTCGCGCCCGTGCTCTCGCCGCGGTTCTCCGGACGGTCCCGCCACGCGTTCAGGGTGCGCAGCATGATCTTGAGCTGGTTGGTGGGCGCGGCGGCCGGATCCACGTCCGCGAAGTCGGCATCGTCCACGATGATGTCGACGCCGGCGACCTCGCCCAGCTCCCGCAGCTCGATCGGGGTGAACTTGATGTCGGCGGGCCCGCGGCGGCCGAACACGTGCACGTCGGTGACGGCGGAGGCCTCGAGTCCTGCGAGCACGTTGTCCGGGACCTCGGTGCTGCGCAGGTTCTCCGGAAGCTTGGCGAGGATCCGGGCGACGTCGAGCGCGACGTTGCCGTTGCCGATCACCGCGACCTGCTCGTCGACGAGCGGCCAGGAGCGCGGCACGTCGGGGTGCCCGTCGAACCAGGAGACGAAGTCGGCGGCGCCGTAGGACCCGGGCAGGTCGACGCCCGGGATCCGCAGGGCGGCGTCGCGGATCGCGCCGGTCGCGAGCACGACGGCGTGGTAGCGGTCCTGCAGTTCGTCGAGGGAGACATCGCGGCCGACCTCGATGTTGCCGAGGAACCGGATCGTGCGACGGTCCCCATCCGAACGATCCCCGCCTCCGCCGAAGGGCGCGTCGAGCATCTCGTGCAGCGAGTTCACGATGCCCTTGATGCGCGGGTGATCGGGCGCGACGCCGTAGCGGATCAGGCCGTAGGGCGCGGGCAGCGACTCGAACAGGTCGATCTCGACGGCGTCGTACCCGAGGGCGGCGGCGCCGTCGGCGCTGTCGCCGGCGCGCGCCGCCACGGCGTTCGCGAGGATGTTGCCGGCGTAGATGCCGGCCGGGCCCGCGCCGACGATCGCGACGCGGAGCGGGACGGGAGTGTTCAGAGCGGTCACGGCTGCAGGGTCTTTCGGTCGGTCCGGGCGAAGTATGACCGCGAGACTCCATCTC
>JAITLM010000121.1 GCA_031277885.1 Microbacterium sp. | reverse complement strand
CGTGACCCTCTTGGCCCTGCGTCATCGTCGCGACCGGGGAATCGTCCTCACGTTGCTCCCCGCGATCGTGATCGCGGGGCTTTGGACGGTCGTGGTTCTCAGCGCCCACGCGGTCCGCTGACGGCAGCAGCTTCGGCGCCGGGTCTTCACTCGGCGCCGAAGTCGTGCCGGCCGAGCATCGCGGAGAGCCTTGGGGGCGTCGAGGACCGCTTCCGCCTGCTCAGCTCGACGCGGGTTCACTCTCGCGCACCCTGGCGGCATCCGCGGTGCGGTCGAAGTACCGCAACCACGTCGGGTGGTACCCGGGTGCCGAGTGCCGGCGGCCGTGAGCGTTGCCGGCGATGACGATGTCCGCGTAGTGCGAGAGAAGCCCGTCCCATTGAGCTTCGTCCGCGGCGGGCCGGAGCACGGCGGGGAGTCCATCGACGGCGAGGCTCGATTTCCGGGTGTTGCACATCGCGTGCATCGTCGTGAGGTTTTCGATCCCGTCGGAGCCGCCGTTGGCGTGGGCGAGCGTGTGGTCTGCTTCGGGAGCGAGTACCCAGTAGGCGGGGTGCACTGTGCCGCGGCGGTAGTGCGCGTAGTACGGGAACGCTTCGGGGAACACGTCGCTGATCGCGACCAGGATGCACCGGGGGATCGTCGGGCCACCGCAGTATGAACAGATAAACCCATCACGGAGGAAGACCTGCGCGCGGAGCCGATCGGGCACCGCGCGGGACGAGCGCTCGGCGGCGCCGGGGGCGGTCTTGCCGTGCAGGGTCAGCGAGCCCATCCAGACCTCGCCCGCGAAAGGCCCGAGCAGCTGTTCAGCAACCTCGAAGGACGTGGGGAGGGCTTTCGCGACGGTCGCGAGGATCGTGCTGTAGTGCACCGCCGCGTCCTCGGGCAGAGTGTGGATCTCGGTCGTCATGTGTGGGGCTCCTGGCAGATCAACGGGACTCCTGATCGCTCGGCTCAGGCGTGATGAGCTCGCGAGTCCGCATGACCTTGTCGATGCCGACCAGCCCGGCGAAGCGCATGACCTCGCGGCCACCCATGATCCGATTGAGCATGAACTTCCGCGGGAAACGCTCGAGGAGAGGGTTCTCGCCGTCGAATGAGCGCGGCGTCTTCGCGGCGAAGATGCGCGTCGTGTCCAGGGCCCGGAAGCTGTCGATCGAGATGATGGAGCGTTCGACATCGGGGAAGACCAGCCTGTCGAACGGCTTCGTGCCGGTCCAGTGCTGCTTGATGCGGGTCATGATTCCGCCCGGGTGGTCGGTCGCTCCGACGTAGGCCTGGCAGTACTCGTCGAGCACCATGATGTAGAGCCCGGGGACGCCATTCCACTCGGTGAGGTCGGTCACTTCGGTGAGCTTCCGCCGGCCGGAGATCGCGTGCTGCAGCGCCTGCTCGAACTCTCCACGGTCCAGGGACGCGAAGTACTTGAGGTTGAGGTCGTAGTTCTGGAGCGCATGCTCTTGGTGCTCGGCGCACCAGGCGTCGGTGTAGATCCGGTGCTCGTCGTCTTCGTAGATGTCGTCGACGAGGTCCCAGATCTCGGGATCCATCTCGCGGAACCAGCGGTCGTGCGAGGAGCGCTTGTTGATCCGGGCGTAGGTCTCTCGCGTCATCCGCAGCCCGAGCGCGCGGCTGCCGCGGACCTTGAGGCCGAAGTGCTCGGCTCTCTCGATGTCCGCCGGGAGCCGGCCGTTACGCGGGGGTATCGCGACCGCGACACCCCAGACCTTCCTGGCGAGCCTCTTCTGCCAGCGATGCCAGTAGAGCTTGTGCCCGTCGTCGACGAGCGCCTGAAGCGTCGCGTTCGCGTCGGCGCCGATCTCGACGTTGAAGATCCGAGCGGGATCGAACTCGAGGAGTTCGCCTCTGGGGATGAAGCCCCGCTCCTGCAGCTCCCACGAGTCCGCATCCAGGACGAGGTAGCCGGCGTCGATCAGCTCCCGGCGCAAAGCAGCCGCATCCTGGGCGGTGCGAGCCCACACGAGCGTCTCGCGCGGGGTGCTGGTGATCTCGAGCAACATGGTCAGGCGTCTCCGAAGACCACGGCGCGGATCTCAGCGGCGATGGCTGATGGATCCGTACGCACGTGCGGGAGAAGCCCCGGTCGCTCCAAGGGCAGCAGCGGGAGCTTCTCCCCGCCCGCGATCGTCACCACCAGTCCTGGAAAGAACATCCCGCTCCCGGTGTAGACCTGGTCAGTGCCGACCTGCTCGATCTCGGAGATCACCGCGACTAGGTCGTTGTGGCCCATCAGGCGCAGCTGTCCGCGCTCTGCGTGGAGAGTGCCCCAGAAACCGAGGGTCGCCGTGACGAAACTCGGCTTCCCGTAGCGTCGGTGCAAGACCATCGCTGCTTTCGGCGTGACGGTCACCCGCCAACCGTCATCCGTCATGGTGACATCTTCGCAGGACGTTTGCATCAGCAGTCCGAGCCGCCGAACTGCCACGCTGGCCGCCGAGATGGTGGCAGGATGTCGGATCCGTGACCGTGCTTCTAGCGCCAGCAGTGGCTGGGCCGTCTGAGGCGATCTCAGCAAGGAGTCTCGGAACGCTTCAGTCCTGTAGTTCCCTGTAGTTCTCGAACTCACTAAGAGAGATCCCCATGAGCGTGACGCGGCCTGTTTGCCCGGCCAAGTAGAGGCTGATGCCATCTCCCTGCTCGCTACTGGTAACTCGCAGCCCTGGGACGCCGTGTTCGACGATGCTAGCGCCGGGTGCCCACGCGGGCAGGATCCGATGAATGACCTCGGGGAGATCTGCGCCGCGTGCTGCAACCGCGAGATGGTGCTCGTCCGCCAGGATTCTTGTTACCTCATAACCGCGTCGAGCGCCGCGAGGTCTTTCGGGATCGAAGAGCTGGTGAACGTGCCCGAAGATGAGTCCCTCAAGCAAAGCCTGCGAGGCAGAGGGCTCAGGAATTACGGGTGACGCTGAAGTGAGCGGCCGTACATGTAGAAGCGACGTCGCAAACGGCTCCAGCAGTGCGGCGCTGCGTAAGCGGGCGCGGTCCTCGACCGCCGTTCGAGTGAGTTTGCAACATATGGTCAGGCTATGTCGAGCACCCAGGACGTCTACATGAACACGCTGCGGGGATCGGCAAAGGCCGCTGGCGTGCTGGATCAGAAGCTCAAGGGGCTGATTTGAAAGTGCGGGGTTTGTGCGGAGCGGCTGACTGAAAGATTCTTGGCCGCAAGGCGAATGGCTCGGAGCCAAGCGAGGCGTGACGCGCAATGCACTAGGCGGAGTCCCAGGTCAGAGGACAAAAAGAACCCCCGCAAGTAGAAGCCTTGCGAGGGTTCAGCAGCGGTGTAATCTCCGCTACGTGGCTCCGACCGGCATCGATCCGGTGACCTTTCGATTTTCAGTCGAACGCTCTACCAACTGAGCTACAGAGCCGCACAAGTCCGAAGGTGGAAGCTTCTGACCTGCGTCCTAGACGACAGGCCTTTCCGAAGAAAGGCCTGTCGCTTGGAGC
>JAITLM010000182.1 GCA_031277885.1 Microbacterium sp. | reverse complement strand
CCGGACTTCTCCGGGTGGAACTGGGTCGCCGAGAGCGGGCCGTTCTCGACCGCGGCGAGGAAGCGCGAGCCGTGCTCGGCCCAGGTGAGGTGCGGCTCGGGGAACGGCGGCATGACCTCGAGCTCCCAGGACTGCGCGGCGAAGGAGTGCACGAAGTAGAAGCGCTCGTGCTCGATCCCCCGGAACAGCACGCTGCCCGGGTCAGGCTCCACGGTGTTCCAGCCCATGTGCGGCAGCACCGGCGCGTCGAGCTCGGTCACGATCCCGGGCCACTCGCCGAGTCCGTCGACCTCGGCGCCGCGCTCGACGCCGCCCGCGAACAGCACCTGCATGCCCACGCAGATGCCCAGCACCGGACGACCGCCGGCCAGCCGCCGCTCGATGATCTCGTCGCCGCGATGCGCGGCCAGCGCCTCGCGGACGGCCGCGAAGGCACCGACGCCCGGCACCACGAGCCCGTCGGCCTCGAGCGCCGCGGTGCGGTCGCCGGTGAGCTGCGCGTCCGCGCCGGCGCGGATCAGCGCCTTCACGGCGGAGTGCACATTGCCGGATCCGTAGTCGAAGACCGCGACGGTCGGACGCCGCCCCTCCGCCCCCTCGCTCACAGCGCCCCCTTGGTCGAGGGCACGCCGACGACCTGGGGGTCGAGCGCCTTGGCCTGACGGAACGCCCGCGCGAACGCCTTGAACTCGGCCTCCGCGATGTGGTGCGGGTCGCGACCGCTGATCACGCGCACGTGCACGGTCAGGGCGGCGTTGTACGCGATCGCCTCGAAGACGTGACGCACGAGGGATCCGGTGAAGTGGCCGCCGATGAGGTGGTGCTCGTAACCGGCCGGCTCCCCCTCGTGCACGAGATACGGGCGCCCCGAGATGTCGACGACCGCCTGCACGAGCGCCTCGTCCAGCGGGACGAGCGCGTCGCCGTAGCGGGAGATGCCGCTCTTGTCGCCGAGGGCCTCGCGGATCGCCTGGCCGAGCACGATCGCCACGTCCTCCACCGTGTGGTGCGCGTCGATGTGGGTGTCGCCCGAGGCGCGCACGGTCAGGTCGGTCAGCGAGTGCTTCGCGAACGCCGTCAGCAGGTGGTCGAAGAACGGGACCGAGGTGTCGATGTGGCTCTGACCCGTGCCGTCGAGGTCGAGCTGGAGCTCGATCGTCGACTCGGACGTGGAGCGGGTGCGGCGCGCGGTCCGGGCCGCAGCGGGGGTCTCAGCGGTCATGAGGCCGATCCTATCGAGGCGAGGGCGTCCAGGAATGCGGTGGTCTCGGCCTCGGTTCCGGCCGTGACGCGCAGGTGGTTCGGGATCCCGACATCGCGGATCAGCACGCCCCTGTCGTAGAGCGCACGCCAGGTCGCCGCGGGATCGGCGACCCCTCCGAAGAGCACGAAGTTCGACCACGAGGGGTGCGGTGCGTATCCCAGCGCCTCGAGAGTCGCGGAGATCCGATCGCGCTGCGCGACGATCTCGTCGACCATCGCGAGCATGACGGGAGCGTTCCGCAGCGCCGCGATGGCCGCCGCCTGGGTGAGCGCGCTCAAGTGGTACGGAAGGCGCACGAGACGCAGCGCGTCGATGAACGCCGGATCCGCGGCGAGGTAGCCGACCCGCGCGCCGGCGAAGGCGAAGGCCTTGCTCATGGTGCGGGACACGGCGAGCCGCGGCCGCCCCTCGAGCAGCGTCAGTGCGCTCGGCGAGTCCTTCGGGGCGAACTCCTGGTAGGCCTCGTCGACGATCACGATGCCGCGCGCGGCCTCGTAGACCGCCTCGATCACATCGAGCGGCAGCGGCGTGCCCGTGGGGTTGTTCGGTGCGCACAGCAGGATCACGTCGGGATCGTGCTCCCGGACCTGCGCGACCGCCTCGTCGACGGTCAGCTCGTAGTCGGGGTGGCGCGTACCGGCGATCCAGGTCGCGCCGGTGCCCTGCGCGAGCAGCGGGTACATCGAGTAGGTCGGCGCGAACCCGAACACGGAGCGGCCAGGGCCGGCGAAGGCCTGCAGGATGTGCTGGAGCACCTCGTTGGACCCGTTGCCCGCCCAGATGTTCGCGGCCCCGAGGCCGTGGCCGAGGTAACCGGCGAACGCCTCCCTGAGCTCGGTGAACTCGCGGTCCGGGTAGCGGTTGACGTCGCGCAGCGCGACGGCGATGTCGTCGAGGATGTCGCTCGCGACCTGCTCGGGAACCGGATGCGTGTTCTCGTTCACGTTCAGCGCCACGGGCAGCGGCGCCTGCGGGGCGCCGTAGGGGCGCAGCCCGCGGAGGTCGTCGCGAAGGGGTAAGTCGTCGAGCGAGGCAGTCACCCTGCCATGCTAGGCGGCCCAGCTGTGGCGTACGCGTCGCATGACGAGATCAACGACCGGTCGCGCCGTACTCCGCGGGGATGGCCAGATGCTGGCCGACCTCGATCACCCCGCCGTCGACGAGGTTCAGCTGGGAGATCTTGGCGACGACGTCGCGCGGGTCGGCGTTCGGCGCCACCTCGCCCGCGATCGACCACAGGGTGTCGCCGGGCTGGACGGTGATGGTCGTAAAGGTGTTGCCCGTCGTCTGCTCTCCGGAGGCGAGCGCGGATCCGCCGCTGAGCGCCGCGAACGCGATCACCGCAGCCACCGGGAGCGCGACCAGCGCGGCGAGCACGCGCCGACCGCGTGCGGTGATCCGCAGTCGCGTGGCGGGAACCGGACCGGCGAAGGTGATGCTGCTCATGGTGCTTCTCCTCAGTGTCTGTGTCGGTCCGCCTCTCCCCGGATCGGGGATCCTCTGTGGAGGATCTTCGAATCCGGGCCTCTGGAGAGGCGAACCTACGTACCGAAACTACTTTCGAGTTCGAACATCTGTCAAGCGTTCTTCGAATATCGGTTCCGATGAATCGCCGACACGCTCGAACAGATCTATCGATTCCGCGCCGATCTCGGATACGGTTTCGATACGAAGACCCCATCACGGACCACCGACATTCGAATCGCCGCCCGCGAATCCATGCCGATTCCCCGGATCCGCGAGGGCCCGATGCACACGAAGGAGATGGCATGAGCGACGGTGCGAACCTCGGCTCCGAGGCCCCGCGGACGCGGCGCCGCAAGAGCCTCAGTGCGAAGCAGATGGCGATCCTCGAGGTCATCCAGACCTCGATCGCCCGGTACGGCTACCCGCCGAGCATGCGCGAGATCGGCGACGCCGTGGGCCTCAAGTCCCTCAGCAGCGTGACGCATCAGCTCGGGCAGCTCGAGCTCAGCGGCTACCTGCGTCGCGACGCCGGCAAGACCCGCGCCATGGAGGTCCTCATCGACCTGCCAGGCCTCTCCACGGAGAACCCGGCCGACGCCGCGCCCTCGGTCGGCGACGCCGCGCTCGTGCCCCTCGTGGGCCGGATCGCGGCCGGAGTGCCGATCACCGCGGAGCAGCAGGTCGAGGAGATCTTCCCCCTCCCCCGCCAGCTGGTCGGCAAGGGCGACCTGTTCATGCTCAAGGTCTCGGGCGAGTCGATGATCGACGCGGCCATCTGCGACGGCGACTGGGTGGTCGTGCGCTCGCAGGGCACCGCCGAGAACGGCGAGATCGTCGCGGCCATGCTCGACGGCGAGGCCACGGTCAAGACGTTCCGCCGCCGGGACGGCCACGTGTGGCTGCTCCCCCGCAACAGCGCCTTCGAGCCGATCCTGGGCGACGACGCCACGGTGCTCGGCAAGGTCGTGGCGGTGCTGCGGGCGGTCTGATCCGCCCTCCCGCTCCCCGCTCCATCCACGTCGAGGCCCCCTCTGCGCACCGAGGCCCCCTCTCAGATCCGGATCTGAGAGGGGGCCTCGGTGCTGCGAGGGGGCGTCGACGAAGGACGACGACCGGCGCGGTCGCTCAGACCGCGACCGACACGTCCTCGCGGACGCGGCGGGTGGCCTCCACGATGTTGCGCAGCGAGGCGTTGGTCTCCTCGTAGCCGCGGGTCTTCAGGCCGCAGTCCGGGTTGACCCAGAGCTGGCGCGTCGGGATCTCCTCGACCGCACGGCGCAGGAGCGCCTCGACCTCGGAGGCGTCGGGCACGCGCGGCGAGTGGATGTCGTACACGCCGGGGCCGATGCCGTGGTCGAAGCCGGCCGCGGCGATGTCCGTGACGACCTCCATGCGGCTGCGGGCGGCCTCGATCGAGGTGACGTCGGCATCGAGCGCGCGGATCGCGTCGATCACGACGCCGAACTCCGAGTAGCAGAGGTGCGTGTGCACCTGCGTCGCCGTCTCCGCACCCGCCGTGGACAGGCGGAACGAGGCGACGGACCAGTCGAGGTACGCCGGCTGGTCGGCCCTCTTGAGCGGCAGCAGCTCGCGCAGCGCCGGCTCGTCGACCTGGATGACGGCGATCCCGGCGGCCTCGAGGTCTGCGATCTCGTCGCGCAGCGCCAGGGCGACCTGGTTGGCCGTCTCGGCGAGCGGCTGGTCGTCGCGGACGAACGACCAGGCGAGGATCGTGACCGGGCCGGTCAGCATGCCCTTCATCGGCTTCGCGGTGAGGGACTGCGCGTACTCCGACCACGCGACCGTGATCGGCGCAGGACGGGAGACGTCGCCCCAGAGGATCGACGGGCGCGTGGCCCGGGATCCGTAGGACTGCACCCAGCCGTTCTCGGTGACGTCGAAGCCGTCGAGGTTCTCCGCGAAGTACTGCACCATGTCGTTGCGCTCGGGCTCGCCGTGCACGAGCACGTCCAGGCCGAGTTCCTCCTGCAGCGTCACGACCCGGCCGATCTCCTCGCGGAGGAAGCCGTCGTACTCGTCCGCGGTGATCTCGCCCTTGGTGAACTGCGCGCGGGCGCGACGGATCTCGCCCGTCTGCGGGAAGGATCCGATCGTCGTGAGCGGCAGGGCGGGCAGGTCGAGCGCGATCGACTGCGCGGCCACACGGGCCTCGTAGTCGCCGCGGTCGAAGTCCGCGGCGGTCAGCGCCGAGGTGCGAGCGCGGACGGCGTCCACGCGCACGCCCGGAGCGCCGAGACGGTCGGCCAGCGCGGCCGAGGCGGCGTCGAGCTCGGCGGAGATCACGGCGCGCCCCTCGGCCAGGCCCTTGGCGAGGGTCGTGACCTGAGCGACCTTCTGGTCGGCGAAGGCGAGCCAGCTCACGAGGCGCGCGTCGAGCTTCGTCTCGTCCGCGACGTCGTGCGGCACATGCTGCAGCGAGGTCGAGGTCGCCGCGGCCACGCCGGCGGCGCCGAGCCCGCGCAGGGCCTCGAGCGTATCGAACGCCGCGGAGAGGTCGCCCCGCCAAATGTTGTGCCCGTCGACCACACCGCCGACGAGCACCTTGTCGGCGAGGCCGGGAACGGCCGCGGGGACGGTGCCGCGCACGAGGTCGAGGCCGATCGCCTCGATCGGAGCCGCGGCGAGGACGGCGAGGTTCGCGTCGAGGGCCGCGTACGGGGCCGCGACGAAGATCGCCGGACGCTCCGCGAGACCGCCGAGCACGGCGTACGCCCGCTCTGCGGCGGCGCCGAGCACGGCCGCCGAGGCCGGCAGCGACTCGCTCACGAGCGCGGGCTCGTCGAGCTGCACCCACTCCGCGCCGGCGGCCTTGAGCGCGCCCAGCACCTCGGCGTAGACGGCGACGAGGTCATCCAGGCGCGACAGCGGGTCGAAGCCCTCCGGCGCCTCGTCGGCGGCCTTGGCGAGGGCGAGGAACGTGACGGGGCCTACGAGCACGGGACGCGTGCGGAAACCGGCCTCCGCCGCCTCCTGCACCTGACGCACCACACGGTCGCTGGAGAGGGAGAAGACGGTGTCCGGCCCGATCTCCGGCACGAGGTAGTGGTAGTTCGTGTCGAACCACTTCGTCATCTCGAGGGGGGCGCGCTCGCCCTCACCGCGGGCGACGGTGAAGTACGCGGGCAGGCCGATCGTGCCGTCGGCGGAACGGAGGTCCTCGAAGCGTGCGGGGATCGCGCCCACCGTGACCGCGGCGTCGAGCACCTGGTCGTAGTAGGAGAACGACTCGGGGATCGCCGAGTCGGAGCGGCCGAGGCCCTGCGCGGCGAGGCGCTCGCGCGTCGTCGCGCGCAGCTCGGCGGCGGTGCGCTCGAGTTCGGCCTCGTCGATCCGTCCGGCCCAGAACGCCTCGACGGCCTTCTTGAGCTCACGGCGACGGCCGATGCGCGGGTAGCCCAGGACGGTGCCCTCGGGGAATGCGGTCATGACGGTCCTCTCTGACGGATGGGGAAGGGTGCGACTCAGCGCGCGCCGCTGGTCTCTGCGAGCCGGCGGGCGTCGCCCGGCTGGGGTGCCGCCCCGCCCTCGGGGATGACCCCGGCGGCGGTGAGCACGTCCAGCACGGTGCGGTGCTGGTTGAACGCGTACAGGTGGATCCCGGGCGCGCCGCCGTCCACGAGCTCGCGCACCAGCTCGGCCGCATGCGCGACGCCGATCCGGGTGCGGCCCTCGGCGGTCGGCTCCACCTCGAGGTCGATCGACAGCTCGGCGGGAAGCTCCTCACCGCTCAGCTCGAGCACGCGGCGCAGACGCGCGGGCGAGGTGATCGGCATGATGCCGGGCAGGATCGGGATCGTCACCCCTGCACGGCGTGCGCGCTCGACGAAGGCGAAGTAGTCGTCCGGGTGGAAGAAGAGCTGCGTGATCGCGAGGGTGGCCCCTGCCGCCTGCTTGGCCAGCAGCGCGTCGATGTCCTGGTTGCGGTACGTCGACCGCGGGTGCCCGTTGGGGTAGGCCGCGACCGCGATGTTCACCTTCCGGCGCGGCGTCACCTGCACGGCTCCGGGAACGCCCGGGATCGGCCGTTCCTGGTACGGCGCCCGCTCGGCCTGTGCGCGGTCGATGAGCTGCACGAGCTGCGCCGAGCTCTCCAGGTCGCCGAGGAAGGGCTGGCTCTCATCCAGCGGCGGGTCGCCGCGCAGGGCGAGGAAGCTGAGGATCCCCGCATCGAGGAACTCGCGGATCAGCCGCGAGGCTCCGGCGTACGTGTTGCCGATGCAGGTGAGGTGCGCGAGCGGATCGACGGCGGTGTGCTCGCGGATGTAGCGCAGCACGTCGAGCGAGCGTCCGCCCACGGATCCGCCCGCCCCGTAGGTGACCGAGATGAATCGCGGCGCCGCGGAGGCGAGCTGCTGGATCGTCTCGTGCAGCGCCTCGATCGGGGCCGTGGTGCGCGGCGGATACAGCTCGAAGGAGACCGGGACGCGCGGAACGACGGCCCCGGCGGGGGCGAACGGCGGCGCGTCGAAGGACATCTCTCTCCTGGGTCGGGGCGGTCACCCCACGCTAGGCGGCGCCGCCCTGCGACGCGTGCTGTGTTTCGCCATGTGTCATCCGCTCTGCGCCGTCCGCGTCGCCAGCGCCCGGGCCACCGCCTGCGCGATGGCCTGCTGCCCTTGAGCGGTGGGATGCACGTCATCGGGCAGCATCAGGTCCGCGCGCCCGCTCAGCGGCTGTCCGATGTCGATCACCCTGGCTCCGATGCCCTGCGCGTCCCCGGCCGTCTGCACGTCGATCGATGCCAGGCGATCCGGCTCCGGGGTGTCCGACCACACCGGGCTGACCACCAGGATCTGCGCGTCCGGCAGCCCGGCGCGCAGCGTCTGCAGCGTCTGCTCCGTGTCGGCGGAGAGGGTCGACGGCGTGCGATCGACGTCATTGCTGCTGCCGGAGATGATCACGATCGACGGGTGCAGGGTGAGCGCGACGGCGACCTGGTCGGCGAAGGTGTCGCCGTTGTTCCCGGCCGTGGCGAATCCGGAGCCGTCGCTGGCCAGATTCGTCAGCCGCCATCCGTACCGCTGGGCGAGCAGCGCGGGCCAGGCCTGGTCCGGGGCCAGGCCATGCCCCTCCATGATGGAGTCGCCGATCGCCACGACGGTCGGCCCCGCGGCGGAGGCATCCGTCACCTGAGGCACGACGTCCGGAGTCGACGCCTGGGCCGCTGCCGCCGAGAGGGCGATGCTCAATCCCAGCAGGACGCTGGCGCCCCAGGATGTGACCTTCGCGAACCGGCTCATGCTCGAACGGTACGCGGGCGACCCTGTGCCGAGCCTATGTCCGGTCCCTGAGCGGGCGAAAGCGTGTCTCCGGCATGACACACTCGGTCAGATGGAGAACGCGACGCGCACCACCCCGTACGGATCCTGGCCGTCCCCGCTGTCCGCATCGGACCTCGCCGTCGCCGGCACGAAGATCGACGGCGCCCAGTATGCCGCGGGCGGGATCTGGTGGAGCGAGTCGGTGCCGCAGGAGCGCGGACGCATGCGCGTGATGCGCCGCGACGGCGAGGGCGCGGCGCAGGAGGTGCTGCGCACGCCGTGGAGCGCCCGCTCCCGCGTCCACGAGTACGGCGGCGGTGCGTGGACCGTCGCCGAAGACGGCACCCTGCTCTTCGTCGACGGCGAGAGCCAGCGCGTGCACCGGCTGGATCCCGGCTCGGATGCGCCCGTGCCGCTCACGGCGCAGGGCCCGCGGTACGGCGGGCTCAGGGTTCAGCAGGGGCGCCTGTTCGCCGTGCGCGAGGACCTGCGCCCCGACCCGCATCAGCGCGCGATCGTCGAGATCCCGATGGACGGATCGGCGGCCGAGGACGACAGCGCGGTCGCCACGATCCTCAGCGGCGATGGCTTCTTCGCCCACCCGGCCCTCTCCCCCGATGGGACGAGGCTCGCGGTCGTCACCTGGGACGAGCGCCGGATGCCCTGGGAGCACGCCATCGCCTTCGCCGCGAACCTCGAGACGGGAGCCCGCACGCCGATTCCCGCCCGTGCCGCGCTTCAGCCCGAGTGGCTCTCCGACGACGAACTGCTGTTCGCCGACGACGTGTCGGGACGCTGGAACCTCTACCGCGCGCGCATCGGCGAGCAACCCGTGCCTCCGATCCCGACGCCGCCGGCCTCCACGGAGACCTTCTCCCCCGCCGACGCCGACACCGGCGGCGGGCTGTGGGTGCTCGGTCAGCGCTGGTTCCGGGTGCTCGAGGACGGCAGGGTCCTGACCGTCCGCACGAACGGATCCGACACCCTCGTGCTGCTCGACGCAGACGGCGTGCTCCTGCGCGAATTCGACGTGCCCTTCGACGGCGACCTCAGCCTGGAGGATGCCCACGGATCCCTGGTGCTGATCACCGGACAGGGATCACGGGTCACACCGGGACTCTGGGAACTGGATCTCGATGCGGGCGTGGCGCGCGCGATCCGCGGCGGCGATCCGGTCGACCCCGCGTGGGTGCCCGGTGCGCGCCCGGTGACCTTCGCCGGACCGCACGGCCCGGTGCACGCGTTCGACCACGCCCCGGCGAACCCGGATGCCGATGCGGATCCGCACGCCCTCCCGCCCTACGTCGTGCAGGTGCACGGCGGCCCGACGGCCCATTCCTCGGGCGCACAGGCGGGGTGGATCACCTACTTCACGAGCCGCGGCATCGGCGTGCTCGAGGTGAACTACGGCGGGTCCACCGGCTATGGCCGCGCCTACCGCGAGCGGCTGGACGGCCAGTGGGGCATCGTCGATGTGGACGACGTGCTGGCCGCGGCGCGGGGCCTGGCGGATGCCGGGCGCGCGGATCCCGCCCGCATCGCGATCCGCGGAGGGTCCGCCGGCGGCTGGACCGTGCTCTCTGCGCTCGTCCGCGGCGGGGTGTTCGCCGCGGGCCTCGACCGGTACGGCGTCGTGGATCTCCGGCTGCTGGCCGAGGAGACGCACGACTTCGAGCGCTACTACCTCGACGGCCTCGTGGGGTCGCTGCCCGAGGCCGAGCAGACCTACATCGACCGCTCGCCGCTCACCCACGCGGACCGCATCGAGGTGCCGGTGCTGATCCTGCAGGGCGCCGACGACGCGGTCGTGCCGCCGTCGCAGTCGGAGGCGATCCGCGACGCGCTCGCCGCGCGCGGTGTCACGCACGAGTACGTGCTGTTCGAGGGCGAAGGACACGGGTTCCGCCAGGCGGACACGATCATCGCGGCCGCCCAGGCCGAGCTGCGGTTCCTGGGATCCGTGTTCGGATTCGATCCGATCCCCTAGGACCTGCTCCCGGGACTACTCCCCGAGGCGGTTGCGCGTCCGCATGGCGCGCTCCGCCTCGCGGGAGTCCTGGCGCTCGCGCAGAGCCTGGCGCTTGTCGTACTCGCGCTTGCCCTTCGCGAGGGCGATCTCGACCTTCGCGCGCCCGTCCGAGAAGTACAGTCGCAGCGGGATGAGCGTGTAGCCGCCCGCGGAGACCGCGTGCGAGAGCTTCGCGATCTCCTCCTTGTGCAGCAGGAGCTTGCGGATCCGCTTGGCCGAGTGGTTCGTCCAGTGACCCTGCGAGTACTCCGGGATGTGCACCGCGTCGAGGAACGCCTCGTTGCCCTTGATGAACGCGTAGCCGTCCGTCAGGTTCGCGCGCCCCTGGCGCAGCGACTTCACCTCGGTGCCGGTGAGCACGAGCCCCGCCTCGTACGACTTCTCCAGGTTGTAGTCGTGACGTGCGCGACGATTGGTCGCGATGACCTTCTCCCCGCGTTCCCTGGGCATGGTTGTCTCCTGCTGTTCGTGTGACGGATCCGGCGCGCGCCGGTCAGGCCTGAGAAGGCCAGCCCGCCAGTCTATACAAGGAAGCGGCTCCGCCGCACCGACGGCTCAGGCGCGCAGCCAGCGACGGATCGCGAAGCCGGCGCTGAGCGCGGCGAGGATCACGCCGATGCCGATGAGCACGGGCACCACGAGCATCGCCTCGTTCAGCCCGACCCAGGTCGTGATGAAGGACACCCGCTTGGTGAGGTACTCCTGCACGCCGAAGTGCACGCCCAGCAGCACCGCGGCGCTCGCGAGCACGGATCCGATCACGGCGGCGAACACGCCCTCCAGGACGAACGGCGTCTGGATGAACCTGTTCGAGGCGCCGACGAGACGCATGATCCCGATCTCCCGCCGTCGCGCGTACGCCGACAATCGGATCGTGGTGCCGATGAGCAGCACCGCGGCGATCAGCATGAGCACCGCGATCCCGACCGCGATGTACGTCGCGACGGTCAGGGCGTTGAAGAGCGGATCCAGGTACTCGAGCTGGTCCTTGACCTCATCCACGCCCTTGACGCCGCTGAAGGCCTCCGCGATGACGGCGGACTGGGTCTGGTCCTTGAGGTTGACCTTGAAGACCGCGTTGACCTGGTCGGCCGTCAGCACGCCGGCGTAGTCCTTGCCGACGAGCTTCAGCGTCTCCTGGTACGCCTGATCCGCGGTCTGGAAGCTGCTCTTGGCGATGAGCGGCTTGAGCGTCGCGCCGTCGAGCTGGTCCTGCACGGCCTTGATCTGATCCTCGGTCGCGGTGCCGCCGATGCAGCCCGGCGACGTGGAGACCGACGAGCACATGTAGATCGCGACCTGGGCGCGGTCCTGCCAGTAGGCGCGCATCGTGCCGATCTGCGCCTGCATCAGGATCGCCGCGCCCACGAAGGTGAGCGAGACGAACGTGACCAGCACGACCGAGATGACCATGGAGGCGTTGCGGCGCAGGCCCGTGAGCGCCTCGCCGAGGATGAGTCCGAACCTCATGACGTCGGACCCACTTCCTCATCGTCGCCGGTATCGAGCCCGAGCCGGTCCGCCACGCCCAGCTCGGCGAGGTCGACCGCGGGGATCGTGATCGGATGCGTCGCGGGACGCGCGTCATCGGACGGCTTGACCGTCGCCTGCTGCGGCGCGACCGCCGGTGCGGCCGCCGCCTGGTTCTCCACGACCGGAGCGGGCGCGGAGACCGGATCCGCGATCGCGGCCTCCGTCTGGCGGTGCACCTCTCGGACCGTCTGCAGCGCGGCGGTGGCCGCGGCTCCGCGGATCGCCTCTGGCTCCAGACGCGGGACGTTCGAGGTGTCGCCGTAGCCGCCGCCGACCTCGTCGCGCACCATCTCGCCGTCGCGCAGCTCGATCACGCGGCGCTGCATCTGGTCGACGAAGGCGGCCTCGTGCGTGGCCATGAGCACGGTCGTGCCGCCGGCGTTGATCCGCGCGAGCAGCTGCATGATGTCGACCGAGGTGCCGGGGTCGAGGTTTCCGGTCGGCTCGTCGGCGAGCACGATCTGCGGACGGTTCACGATGGCGCGGGCGATCGCCACGCGCTGCTGCTCGCCGCCGGAGAGCTCGTGCGGCAGGCGCTTCTCCTTGCCGCTCAGACCGACGAGCGCGAGCGCCTCCGGCACCGCCTGCTGGATGAACCCGCGGGAGGCGCCGGTCACCTGCAGGGTGAACGCGACGTTCTGGTAGACGGTCTTGGAGGGCAGGAGGCGGAAGTCCTGGAAGACGGATCCGATGCTGCGGCGGAAGTACGGGACCTTGCGGTTCGCGATGGACTTCAGGTCGCGTCCGAGCACGGCGACGCGGCCGGACGTGGGCGACTCCTCACGGAGGATCAGCTGCAGGCAGGAGCTCTTCCCGGATCCCGACGCGCCGACGAGGAAGACGAACTCTCCTCGCTGCACCTCGAAATCGACCCCGGACAGCGCGGGACGCTTGGTGCCGCGATAGCGCTTGGTGACGTTCTCGAATCGGATCATGGCGTGTCGAGCCTAGACGGGCGCCGCACGCAGCCCGCGAGCGACACCCCACCGCGCCGGGTTCTCCGGCTATGAGGTGCCTGGGATCGTCAGGAGGGCTCGAGGCCGATCACCAGCGCGAGGAAGGTCACGATCGCGCCGAACAGCGCGAGTCCCGCCACGGTCGCACCGACCGTGCGCCATGCCCTGGTCGTGGTCATCTCGCGCACCTCCTCGGACTGCCCCGGGTAAACCCCCGATTCTACCGCCGAAGGCACGGCGGCCACCAGGAGTCCGCCGTCAGAGCCGGATGAAGATCGGCGGACCGGAGCTCGCCCAGGGGGCGTGGTGCTCGACGTAGCGGCCCCAGTCCGGCGCGTCGATGATCCCGCCCGCGCCGTCCCAGATGCCGATGTGCCGGCCGGGCCACCACACCAGGTCGCCGGCACGGGCCTCGTCGGCCGAGATCACGGTGCCGAGCGCCGCCTGGTTGTCCGCGCCGCGGGGAAGGCTGATGCCGAAGTGCCCGAACACGTACTGGACGAGCCCGTCGCAGCCGAAGGAGTCGCTCGGATCCGCCCCCCAGCCGTAGGGGACGACGCCCACGAAGGTCTGGGCGTAGGCGACGACCGCGTCGCCGGAGAAGGCCTGGGCGGGAGCCGCGGAGGCTGCGGACGTCGTCGCACTCGCGGCGGCGGGCGCGGCGCTCGGCGCGACGACCGGCGCCGGCGGCGTGTACAGGACATCGAAGGAGGCCCTCGTCGTGAGGGGTTCCTGCGCCGCCGAGGCGACCGTGTAGGTCTGCGGGGCGACGACGAGCGACACCGTGTGTGAGGAAGAGGCCGGCGCACCCGGCGCGAAGGCGTACGCGGCCGTCGCCGCCACCGGGACGATCAGCGCCGCGATCGCGCAGCCGGCCGCCGTCTTCCGTGTCACAGTCATCGGGATTCTCCGTGTCACAGTCATCGGGTCACCACCCTATGACAATCACGGGCGCGGCGCCCTGGAAAGTCCCTGAATCGACGACGCCGACGGATCAGTCGTCTTCGTCCTTGCGCTTGCGCCAGCGGATCCCTGCGGAGATGAAGCCGTCCAGATCACCGTCGAAGACGGTCGCCGGGTTGCCCGACTCGTGCCCGGTGCGGAGATCCTTCACGAGCTGCTGGCCGTAGAGGAAGTAGGAGCGCATCTGGTCGCCCCAGCTCGCGGTGATGTTGCCGGCGAGCTCCTTCTTCTTCGCGGCCTCCTCCTCCTTCTGCAGCAGCAGCAGGCGGGTCTGCAGCACGCGCATGGCGGCGGCACGGTTCTGGATCTGCGACTTCTCGTTCTGCATCGAGACGACGATGCCGGTCGGGAGGTGCGTGATGCGCACGGCGGAGTCGGTCGTGTTGACCGACTGGCCGCCGGGGCCGGAGGAGCGGAACACGTCGACGCGGATGTCGCCCTCGGGGATGTCGACCTCGGTGGCCTCCTCCATGAGCGGGATGACCTCGACCGCGGCGAAGGACGTCTGGCGCTTGTCGGCCGACCCGAAGGGGCTGATCCGGGCGAGACGGTGCGTGCCGGCCTCGACCGACAGCGTGCCGAACGCGTAGGGCGCGTCGACCTCGAACGTCGTGGACTTGATGCCCGCGCCCTCGGCGTAGGACGTGTCCATGACCTTGACGGGGAACTTGTGGCGCTCGGCGTAGCGCAGGTACATGCGCAGCAGCATCTCGGCGAAGTCGGTGGCGTCGTCGCCGCCCGCGCCGGAGCGGATCGTGATGATCGCGGCGCGCTCGTCGTACTCGCCGTCCAGCAGGGTCTGCACCTCGAGCTGGTTCACCGTGTCGGTGAGGGAGGCGAGTTCGGCACGCGCCTCGGCGGCGGAGTCCTCGTCCTCCATCTCGTTGGCGAGCTCGACGAGCACCTCGAGGTCGTCGAGACGCTGCTCGACCTCGGTGACGCGCTTGAGGTCGGCCTGGCGGTGGCTGAGCGCGCTCGTCACCTTCTGAGCCTTCTCGGGATCGTCCCAGAGGTCGGGCGCGCCCGCTTCCTCGCTGAGGCGTTCGATGTCGGCGCGGAGTCCCTCGACGTCGGCGACCTCGCGGATGTCGCCGAAGGTCTGACGGAGGGCCGCGATTTCGGCGGAGAGGTCAAGTTCGAGCATGGCACTTCAGAGTATCGCGCGCGGCGACGCCCTGACGACCCATCCGTCCCGCCGCCTCCGAGAGGACCGAGAACCACCGCGGAATCATGCGCCGAACCCTGGCATGATTCGTACTTTTGTACTATACTCGGGTCATGGAGAACTCCGACGGCTCAGTTCCGCGACTCGCGTCCGCGGCGGAGATCGTCGACCTCGTCCTGGGCGATCTCGCCCGCACCGACCATGAGGTGAACCGGCAGGCGGCTCTGCGCTCCGAGCGCATCCTCGAGGTGATCGAACTGGCGCGTCGTCACCCCGACCTCTACACGGCCGATGCGGATCCCGGTTTCGCCGAGCGGGCGGCGGTCATGGACATGGCGTTGCGGCTGCAGCTCTCCGAGGACCAGGTGCGCGCCATGCAGGCGACCGCCGAGTTCGCGATGACGCTGATGCCGAACGTCTGGGAACGCGCCCGTTCCGGATTCGCCTCTCCCACGGCGGTGCAGGACGTCGTCTCCCGCGTGCGGGTGCTTCAGGCGCCGATCGGCGCCTCCGACGATGCCCGGGCGGAAGCGCGCAGAGCGATCGCCGTCGTCGACGAGGCGGCCTCGGACTGGGTGCTGACCTGCCCTCCCGCGATGCTGCGCCGCAAGGTCCGCGCTCTCGTGGACCGGCAGCTCGGCGACCGCACCGTGCGCCGTCATGCACGGGCGATGGAGGACAGGGCGGTGACCTTGACCGAGGCGGGCGACGGCATGTCCTGGCTGAGCATCTACGGCCCGACCGCCGACCTGCACGCCGCCTACCACCGGCTCTCGGCCACCGCGAAGCACATGCAGAAGGCGGAGCGGGGCGGCCGCACGCGGGATCAGCTCCGCACGGACCTCGCTGCGGCCTGGTTGAAGGGCGACGGCACCGCGACGGCCGTCACGACGAAGGTGTTCGTCACGGTGCCCGTGCAGGTGCTCGCGGGAGAGCAGGTGCTCGCGGGAAAGGCCAGTCCCGCAGAGCAGGCGGAGATCGTCGGCGTCGGCCCCATCGACCCGCTCACCGCCACGCAGATCTTCCTCGACGCCGGATCCTTCCACCGTGTCATCACGGATCCGGTCAAGGGCATCGTCGTGGATATGGACCGGCGCACCTACCGCCCCACCCGCGCGCAGCGCGACTGGCTGATCCTGCAGCACGGCACGTGCTCCCGCGACGGCTGCACCCGCCTGGCACTCGATGCCGACATCGACCATGAGCATCCCTGGGCCGACGGCGGGACCACCGACATCCGCGCGCTCCGGCCCCTCTGCCCGCGGGATCATCGCCTGCGACATCGCACGCGAACGAGGTATCGCACCCGGCCGGGGCAGGGCTCGGTTCAGGTCATCACGCCGACCGGGTTCCGCAGTTCCGCTCCCCCGCCGTTCTGAACGGCTCGGTCGCTCCGGATCGGACGCGACACGGGTCTACCGTGGAGACGTGGCGGAACGGGCGATCTCAGTGCTGTGGAAGTTCGGCCCGATGGTGTACCTGCCCACCCTGCTCTTCTCGCTCGGCGAGGGTGCGGTCGTACCGCTCATCCCCGTGATCGCGGCGAACCGCGGCGCGACGCTCGCCTCCGCCGGCCTCATCGCCTCCGCGCTCGTGGTCGGTCAGCTGTGCGGCAACATCCCCGCGGGCTGGCTGGTCGCGAAGGTCGGCGAGCGGTACACGATGGTGATCGCGGGCGCGCTCTCGCTGATCGGCGTGGTCGCGGGGGCACTCGCACCCAGCCTCGTGGTGTTCACGATCGCGGTGTTCGTCGTCGGGATGTCGGCCGCGGCGTTCGGACTCGCCCGCCACGCCTTCATGACCACCAGGGTGCCGCTCGAGTTCCGAGCCAGGGCGCTGTCGCTGCTCGGCGGATCCTTCCGCGCCGGCATGTTCGTGGGCCCCTTCCTCGCCGCCGCGCTGCTCGCGCTGCTCCACACAGAGAACGCGACCCTGTGGTTCTTCGCGGTCCTGCTCGTCGCGCTGATCCTGCTCGTGCTGTTCGGGCCGGATCCGGAGGCGCAGGCCGCGGCCGCCGACCGCGAGCCGGATGCGGTCGAGGACACCGGCGAGGCGGTGAGCGGATCGATCCCCACGATCGAGCGCGCGGGCGTCTTCCGCACGATGTGGCGCAACCGCGGCGTGCTGGGCCGCCTGGGTCTCGCTGCGGCGAGCCTGTCGGCCGTGCGCTCGGCCCGCCAGGTGGTGTTGCCGCTGTGGGGCGTCTCGATCGGTCTGGACGCGTCCTCGATCGCCCTCGTCGTCGGCGTCTCCGGAGCGATCGACTTCGCCCTGTTCTACGCGAGCGGCCAGGTCATGGACCGGTTCGGCCGGCTGTGGGCCGCGCTGCCGGCGATGGTGCTGATGGGTGCGGGCTTCCTCGTGCTCTCGCTCACGCACGACGCGTCCACCAACGTGTTGTGGTTCGGGATGATCGCCGCCGTGCTCGGCGTCGGCAACGGCCTGTCGAGCGGCATCCTGCTCACGCTCGGCGCCGATGTCGCCCCGCAGTCGGAGCCCGCGGCGTTCCTCGGATCCTGGCGGACGCTCACCGACGCCGGCGGCGCCATCGCTCCCCTGCTGTTCTCCGGCATCGCCGCCATCAGCTCCCTCGCGATCGGCGCCGCCGTCATCGGCGGCATCGGCGTGCTCGGCGCGGTGGGGTTCCTGCGCTGGATCCCGCGGTTCGTGCCGCGGCGGCCGGCGGGCTGAGCGGGGCGGCCGTCACTCCAGTGCCGTCCGGCTGGTGCCGGTGGACTGAATCACGAGCATCGAAGGCACGAGTTCGCTGAGCAGCGGAGGCGACCACGTCGCGCGCACCGTCACCCGTGCGGAATGACCGTCCGGGCTCTCCGCGGAGACCAGCTCCGCACCGTCATCGACCGTCTCGATCACCGCACGCGCCTGATCCGCGATCTCCGCGTCGTCGAGCTCGGCGCGGATCGCATCACCTTCGACCTGCAGCCGGTAGCCGTCGGCTCCGGCGAGCGCCGCGGCATCGGCCACGGAGTCGAGACGCTTCTGCGCGATGTACAGATCGGTCGCGCACACGCACACGTAGATCACTGCGATCGCCAGCACGAGGTAGCCCAGGATGAGGGGCATCGTGCTGCCGCGGTCGTCGTCGACCAGACCGACACGATGCTCCCTTGTCCCCACCGAGCTCATCCGCCCGTCCAGGTCCGCGACACCTTGTACGCCGCGGAGGCCTGTACCCGCACGCCGCTCACGCGGTTCAGGCCGAACACCGGCGGCACGAACGGCAACGCGACCTCTGCCGTGACGGTGACCACGACGGTCGCGCCGGCCGACG
>JAITLM010000065.1 GCA_031277885.1 Microbacterium sp. | reverse complement strand
GGTCGGCGTTGAGGGTGAGGCCGGTCTCGTGTGGGGCGAGGGGCTCGAGGGTCGCGAGCTGGGATTCGAGGAGGGTGAGCGGCATGAAGTGCTCGGAGCGCAGCAGCATGCGGTTCGCGAGGATCTGCGCGGTCACGTCGAGGTGGACGAAGAACACGCGGGGCGCGTGGGCGCGGAGCAGGTCCCGGTAGGCGGTCTTGAGGGCGGAACAGGCGATGACGATGCCGGTGAGGTCGTTGCGGGCGAGTTCTTCGCCGACGGCGGTGAGCCAGGGGCCGCGGTCCTCGTCCGTGAGCGGGGTGCCCTGTGACATCTTGTGGATGTTGGCGGGCGGGTGGAAGTCGTCGGCGTCGGCGAACGCGACCCCGAGCCGGTCGGCGAGGGCGTGCCCGATCGTGCTCTTCCCGCACCCGGACGCCCCCATGACCACCACCACCGGGGCGGTCGTGCGGGCAGGGCTGATGGGGGTGGTCATCTTCTGCCTCGTTCCGGACCGAATTTGAGGAGCACTTTGCTCGATGCGGTCGGGTCCGCGGCGGTCTGGAACGCGGACAGGGTCTGCCGCCAGGGGGTGATGTGGCTGATCACGGGCGTGACGCGCAGGGTCCGGTCGGCGAGGGCGCGGATGACGTCGTCGATCTCGTCGTTGAACCGGAACGAGCCGAGCAGGTCGAGTTCGCGGGCGATCGCGAGCGCGATCTGCACGGGCTGCGGGCCTGCGGGCAGCAGCCCGACCATGCCGACGACCCCGCCGCGGGTCGCGCCGCGGATCGCGGTGTCCAGGCCCCGGTGGCTGCCGGAGGACTCGATGACGACGTCCGCGTCGATCGCGGCGATATCGGCGTCGTCGGGTTGTTTCAAGACCGTGTCCGCGCCGAGCTCGGCCGCGATCTGCAGGGGCCGGTCGTGCAGATCGATCGCGGTGACGTGGCCGGCGCCACGGGCTTTGAGCACCGCGATCGTGAGCAACCCGATCGGCCCGCATCCCACGACCAGCGCGGACAGCCCGGTGACGTCCCCGATGCGGGACACGGCATGCCAGGCGACGCTGGCGGGTTCGATCAGTGCCGCGTCTTTCAGCGCGATCCCGGCCGGCAGGGCCCGCAGCATCCGGGTGGGCAGGGCGATGCGGTGCGCGAACGCGCCGTCTCGGTGCGGGAACCGGGCCGCGGATCCGAGATACCCGCCCCCGGACAGGTTCGGCCGGTCCGCGGGATGGCGGACGTATTCCCGTGCCGGGGTCGCCGGGTGCACCGCGACCCGGGTGCCTTCCGCGGGCCCGGTGCCATCCGGCGCCGCCCGGCGCACGATGCCGACGACCTCGTGGCCGAGGACCATCGGGGCTTTCAGGATCGATTCCCCGGCCGCGCCGTGCTGCCAGTAGTGCAGGTCGGAACCGCAGATGCCCCCGTAGACGACGTCGATGACCGCCTCGTCCGGCGCGGGGACGGGTTCCGGGATCTCATCGATGCGCAGATCCCCGGCCTCGTGGATCACGACCGCGTGCAACGCGCCCATCAGACGACCGCCGTCATTCCACCGTCGACGAACACGACCTGCCCGGTCACGAACCGGGACGCATCCGACGCCAACCAGACCACGGCCCCGCCGATGTCCTCCGGCTCCCCCCACCGGCCGGCAGGGGTGCGCCCCAGCACCCACGCGTTGAACACCGGGTCGTCCACGAGCGGCTGAGTCAGCTCCGTGCGGATGTACCCGGGGGCGACCCCGTTCACCCGCACCCCGGACCCCGCCCACTCCGCCGTCATCGCCCGGGTCAAACCCCGCAGACCATGCTTCGCGGCCGTATAGGCGCCGATCGTGGGCCGGGCAAGGTCCGTCTGCACCGAGCAGATGTTCACGATCGCGCCCGTGCCGCGCCCGATCATCCCCCGGGCGACGGTCCGCCCGACCAGGAAAGCGCTGGTCAGATCTGTGCGGATCACCCGCTCCCAGTCCTCCACACTCACCTGCAGCATCGGCTCCCGATGCTGCAAGCCCGCATTGTTCACCAGGATGTCGATCGGACCGGAGGCCTCGAGCTCCGCGACGCCCTCGACCACCGACTGCTCATCCGTCACATCGAACACGACGGTGGACACCGCGTCCGCTCCGAACTGCGACGCCAGCGCGACCGCCGTCGCCTGCACGGTCTCGGCGCTGCGGCCGTGGATCACGACCTGCGCGCCCGCACCCAACAGCGACCGGGCGATCGCCAGCCCGATACCCCGACTGGAACCCGTCACCAGGGCACGACGCCCCGTCAGATCGAAAGGACTGGTGGGCTCGAAAGGACTGCTCATCGTCTGTTCCCTCTCCCGTTCTCAGTAGAACTCGACCGTGTCGACCACGTTGCGCAACGGCACCCCGTCCAGGAACCGGGTCGCGTTCTCGGCGAACAGCTCCGCGATCCGCCACTCCTCCCGCACGTCCAACGCCGCCGTATGCGGACTCACCAGCACCCGCGGATGCCCCCACAGAGGACTGTCCGCCGGCAGCGGCTCCACCTCGAACACATCCAGCGCCGCGAAACCCACCACCCCCGCATCCAAGGCCTCGAGCAGCGCCTGCTCATCGATCACTGTGCCCCGCCCCACGTTCACGACCGTTGCCCCCGGCTTCAACCCGGACAGGAACTCCCGCCCGATCAGATGACGCGTGGCATCCGTGCCCGGCAGCGTCGCCACCACCGCATCCACCCGCGCAAGAACCTCCCCGACGTTGTCCGGATGGACCGTGCGGGACACCCCCGGCACCGATGCGCCACTGCGGGACGTCCCGATCACCGTCGCCCCCAACCCGGACAGCTTCGCCGCGACCACCGCACCGATCCCGCCCAACCCCAGCACCAGCACCGTCAGATCCGACACCTGCCCCATCACCCAGCGCCCGCTCCACACCCGCTCCGCCTGCTGCCCCAGCAACCGCGGAAGATGCTTCGCCCCCGCGAACACCCCGAACACCGCGAACTCCGCAAGAGCACCCCCATGCACCCCCGCCGACGTCGTGAACACCACCCGCTCGAGCTCCTCGCCCGTCAACCCCGCAGCGCGCACCTGACCGCCCCCACCCGCGGCCATCGTGTGCACCCACCGCAACAACGGATTCGCGCGCACCGTCCGCGCCACAGCCACCGGATCCACATCCGGGATCCCGTACAGCACATCCGCCGAATCCAACAACCCCTCGAACACCGCCTGCTGCTCCGGCGTGCGCCGGAACAACGGATCCCCCGCAAAATCCGCCGGATGACGCATCGGCGCCACCAACGACGAATCCACCACCAGATCCACCCGCGGCTCCAACCCCACGATCAACTCGCACAACTCCGACGCCAACGGCGCCGCCACCACCACCCGCAGACGCCCGGTCATCGGAGGTCCTCCACTGCGGCGCCGATCGCGTCGACCGCGGCGGTGATCGTCTCGAGGTCCGTCGCGAACGAGATCCGGAAGAAGGGCGACTGCCCGTACGCGGATCCCTGGATGACGGCGACGCCGGCGTGGTCGAGGAAGTACAGCGTCACGTCCTGATCGCTCTCGAGAGTGCGACCGTCCGCCGTCGTCTTGCCGATGAGACCCGCGCAGTCCACGTAGACGTAGAAGGCGCCGTCGGGAGCGATCGGTCTCAGTCCGTCAATGGCCGCGAGACCCGCCACGGCGACGCCGCGTCGCTCCCGATACACGGGCACCGACTCGGCGATGAAGTCCTGGGGGCCTTCCAGCGCCGCGGCAGCGGCGGCCTGGCTGATCGAGGACGGGCACGAGGACGTCTGCGACTGCAGGGTGTTGATCGCGCGGACAAGGGCCGGATCCCCTGCCGCATAGCCGAGCCGCCACCCGGTCATCGCGAAGGACTTGGACACGCCGGAGACGACGAGCACCCGGTTCCGGAGGTCGGGTGCGACGGACGCCAGGCTGGGACCCGGCGCGCCGGTGAAGGAGATCTCGCTGTAGATCTCATCGGACAGCACCGACACCGCGGGGTGCCGGCGGAGCACCTCCGCGAGGGCGGAGAGATCCTCCACCGTGTAGACCGCACCGCTGGGATTGCCGGGACTGTTCAGGATCAGCCAGGTCGTGCGATCGGTGATGGCGGCCTCCAGGTCGCCGGCCGTCAGCTTGTACCCGGCTTCGGCCGACGTCGGGAGGATGACCGGCAGGCCGTCGTTCGCGCGAACCATGTCCGGGTACGACACCCAGTACGGCGCCGGGATCAGCACCTCGTCGCCGGCGTCCACCGTCGCCATCAGCGCGAGGAAGATGACCTGCTTGCCCCCGCCGCCCACGGTGATCTCGGAATCCGCGTAGTCGATCCCGTGCGTGCGCCGCAGCGAACTCTTGATCGCTTGACGCAGACGCGGCGTGCCGTTCACCGGGGTGTACTTCGTCTCCCCCGCCCGGATCGCGGCGATCGCCGCATCCTTGATGTGGTCGGGGGTGTCGAAGTCCGGTTCGCCGACTGTCAGGTCGAAGATGCGGCGTCCGGCGGCCTTCAGCTCGCGCACGCGCGCGGCCGCGGCGGTGCTCGGAGACGGCGCGATCCTCGCGAGTCGCTCCGCTCCCCGGAAGGAGGACGTCATGGTCTCGCTCACGACTCGTCCTCGAGGTCGGTGGTGAGCCCCTTCGCCTTCAGCACCTCGGTCAGGTTGCAGAGATCGATCGTGGTGCGCCCGGCCCAGTACTGCTCGATCAGCGTGGTCTCATGGGCGTCTCTCGCGGCGGACAGTTCCGCCGCCTCGCGCACCTCCTCACGCCGGACGACCACCACGCCGTCCGCATCGCCCTTGACGACGTCTCCCGGACGGATGCTCTCGCCGGCGAACACCACCGGCTGGTTGAGCGCACCGAGAGTCTCCTTGACCGTGCCCTTGATCGAGACGCTCCCGGAGAACACGGGGAGCCCGAGCGCGCGCAGCTCCTGAGTGTCGCGGACACCGGAGTCGGTGACGAGGGCCGCGATGCCCTTCGCCTTGCAGGCGTTGCCGAGCACGTCCCCGAACATCCCCGCCTCGGGGAACCCGCCGGCGGCGACGATCAGCACGTCTCCCGGCTGCGCATAGTGGATCGCCACCTGCAGCATGAGGTTGTCGCGCGGCGCGCAGACCACCGTGAACGCGGAGCCCACGAAGGACGTGTCGCGATCGATGGGCTTGATGCGCGAGTCGAGAGCTCCTCGACGCCCCTGCGCCTCGTGGATGGTGGCGGAGGTGAACTCGCCGAGGCGTGCGATGTCGGCGGCATCGGCCCGCTCGATCTTCGTGGTGACGTGAACCATGGTGTCGTCCTTACTGTGCGTCGTGCGCGAGTGCGTCCTGCGGGCGGCGGTCGAAGGTGAGGCCGCCGGGAACCTGGAAGGTCGGCATGAGCTCGATGAGCCCGATGTTGACGTGGGCCGGCGCATCCACCGCGAACTCGATCGCCGAGACGAGGTCGTCGACGGTGAGCGACTCGAAGCCCTCGTAGAACTCGGCCCACGCCGCCGCGTCGGTCTCCGGAGTGCCCCCGAGATTGCGGGAGAAGATCTCGGTCTCGATGCGCCCGGGGCTGAGCTCCGTCACCCGGACCCTCTTGCCGAGCGCGTCGTTGCGCAGCTGGCGGGAGAGCTGATGGATCGCGGCCTTCGTCGCGTGATAGGCGGTGTGCCCGAAGAAGTTGTAGTGCCCGGCGATCGAGGAGATGTTGAGGACGTGTCCGCGATCGCGCTCCACCATGCCCGGATAGACGAGGCGGAGGATCTGCATCACCGCCGTGAGATTCACCTCGACGAGGTCATCGAGGTCCTCGGCCGAGGAGCTCAGCAGATTGCCCGGGCGACTCACCCCCGCGCTGTTGAGCACGATGTCGGCCTCCACGCCCTCCAGTTCGCGGGTGAGGGCGACCGTGTCGCGCACGTCGACCGCATGGGTGATCACGCCCTTCTCCGCCAGCGCGGCGAGACGCGACTCGTCCCGCGCGATCGCGTGGACGGTGAGCCCCTTCGCGAGGAAGAGGTCGATCGCACCGCGGCCGACGCCACTGGTCGCGCCTGTGACGACGGCGACACGGTAGTCGGAGAAAGTCATGAGAAGGTCCTTCCGGTGAGTGAGGTGGAGAGGGCGTCCAGAGCCGAGAACACGGATCGGACGCGAAGACGAAGAGCCTCCAGCTCGACGCGATCGGCGCGTGCACGCGCCGCCGCATCCGAGGACGAGACCTTGCGGAAGCGGACGCGCTCACCCGGTCGCACCTGGGCGAGAGTGTCGAGCGAACCCGAGGTCACGACCGCGAGCACGGGATATCCCGCTGTGACGCCGCGTCCTCGATGGAGCACCAGGAGCTCCTCCCCCGGCGGGACCTCCACGGCGCCGACGGGAACGCCGCGGGACAGCACCTCGCCGTGCGCGCGGCGCTCCGGGAGCGGGCCGACCATGCGCAGGCCGATGTGGTTGCTCGTGGGGGTGATGAGATACGGCTGCGCGAAGAGGCGGTCGGCCGTGCCGGCGAAGTCGCCGATGTCGGGTCCGTCCGTCACGTCGACGACGAAACCCCTCGAAGGTCGCGGGACGTCGAGGCTGTAGAGCTCGGCGGCGAAGTGATCGTTGAAGATCGCATCGGTCGAGCGTCGCACCGGGATGGTGGCACCGCCGGCGATGCGGCCGCCGAAACCCAGAACGGAATCGGGTGCGCAGCTGCCGAGCAGCTGCGGCACATCGAACGAGCCGCGGACCGCGAGGTACGCGCGCAGCCCGCCCTGGAGATGCCGCAGGGCGACGGTCTCCCCCGCCCGGACGGAGACCGGTTGGTTCGAGGGACGCCCCACGCCGTCCACGGTGAGGTGGCCGTCCGCTCCGGCGACGGCCAGGAGGATGTCGGCCCCGGTGACGAACTCGACATCGAGAGCCGTGATCTCCAGCAGCGGATCCTCGTCGGCGTTTCCCACGAGGATGTTCGCGATCCTGGCGGAGCGCTGATCGAGGGCGCCGTTCACCGGAACGCCGTAGCGGGGTCCACGGCGGCGTCCGAGGTCGGTCACCTGGGTGGCGCCCGCCTCGGTGAAGGTCAGCGTGCCGGCGCTCATCGCGCCACCATCCTGGTTCCGCGCAGCGCCTCGAACTCGTCCCGGCCGATCGGGCGGAAGCGGATGAGATCCCCCGGCTCGTACGGCACGAACGGCTCGGCCTGCAGATCCAGCACGGTCAGCGGCGTCCTGCCGATCAGTCGCCACCCCCCGGGTGCCGCCGCGGGCGTGATGGTGGCCTGGCGCCCGGCGACCGAGACCACGCCCTGCGGGACATGCGGGCGGGGCTTCGCCAGACGCGGCACGGGGTGCGGGAACGCGGGTCCGTCGAGCATCGGGGATCCGCCCGGCGCGCCGAGGCAGCGCACCACATAGGTCGGCTCGCTGTGCAGGAGGACGATCTCCTCGGTGCTCAATCCCTGCGCATCGGCGACGTCCTGAAGGTCGAGCTCCCCGTCGAGGTCGTAGAGGACGGGGACGTCGAAGGTGCGAGGGGTCTCCGTGAGCGGTCGATCGGCGTCCAGCCCGTCGACGAGGTGCTCGAGATAGTCGCGCAGTCGATCGAGGGAGACGTCGATGGGGTCGATCTCGATCAGCGCCGCATCGTACGTCGGGATGACGCACTCGACGCCGGGCACGTGCGAGGAGTCGACGAGCCGGGCCAGGTGATGGACGAGTCGCCAGCCGGCCTCCCGGTCGGCCAGGGTGCTCGAGACCCGGAGAGCCGAGTTGCCGCTGGGCGAGATCGCGACGGATCCGTTCGTCATGGTGCTCACTCCAGCCAGTCCGCGAGCGGCGCGATCACGACGCCGGCGGCTTCCAGGCCGTCCCGGATCCGCTGCGCGAGGGCGACGGCGCCGGCGGTGTCCCCGTGCACGAGCACGGTGTCGCAGGCGACGGTGATCGGAACGCCGTTGCGGCTCTCGATCACGCCGTCGACCACCATCCGCACGGTCCGGCGCTGGATCTCCTCCGGATCGCGGATCACCGCACCGGGCTCGGTGCGTCGCACGAGCGTGCCGTCGTCCTCATAGGCCCTGTCGGCGATTCCGACGATCCCGACCCGCAGGCCGGCTGCGCGAGCCGCCTCGGCGAGCCTGCCGTCCTGCGCGAGGACGATGAGCTCCGGGTCGAGTCTCCGCGCCGCCGTCGCGACGGCATCCGCGTAGTCCTCGCGGACCGCGACCAGGTTGCCCAGCCGTCCGTGGGGCGCCAGGTGCGTGACCTTCGCGCCGTGGTAGGCGGCGATCGCCTGCAGGGCGCCGAACTGGTACAGCACGTCGGTGCGGACCTCTTCCGCGGTCAGGCCCATGTCACGGCGACCGAACCCCTGCAAATCGGGGAAGGACGGGTGCGCGCCGATGCCGACGCCGCGCTGTGCGCACACGCGGACCGTCTGATCCATGATCCGCGGATCCCCGGCGTGGAAGCCGCAGGCGACGTTCGCCGACGTGAGGATGTCCAGAAGCGCCGCGTCGTCGCCCATGCGCCACGGGCCGAAGCCCTCACCGAGATCTGCGACCAGATCGATCGTCCGGGTCATCGTCAGCTCCTCTCCTCATCGTGATTCCGCTGTCCTGGATCAGGCTAGGACGGGCGGCATCACGTCGTGCATGTGCGTGCCTTTCTCGTGCCACTCTCGTCCACAGCTCTCGGTGGAATAGGGGGACGTAGCGAACTGTTTGGCAATTTTTGTGCCAATCCGTTCTTTCTCAGGGGTCGCTGATGAGGAGTCGGGTTCGGTAGCATCGACGAATCCGGTCAGGTCCGCGACATCGACGTGGGGCCAGCCGCAATCCCGTTGCCCGAGGAGTCCGCCATGGTCATTCCTGGTCGTCGTGTCCAGCGTCGTGTCACCCTCACGGAGATCGCCGAGGCCTGCGGGGTCGCGCCCTCCACCGTGTCCCGCGCACTCTCGAACCCGAACCGCGTGAGCACCGTGATGTACGAGCGGATCACCAGCAAGGCGCAGGAGATGGGCTACACCTCGGCGCTGCTGCCCTCGGCCGACAACCGGCTCGCCCGCGGCACGATCGCCCTCGTCCTCCCCAACCTCACCAACCCCTTCAACCTCGACGTGATCCGCGGGGCGCAGGCGCAGATCCGAGCCGCGAGCTACCTGCACCTCCTCGTCAGCACGGAGGAATCGCTGCCGATGGAGGAGCAGTGGCTGCGGGAGATGGCGCGGACGGTCGACGGCATCGTCGTCTCCTCCCCCCGGATCGACGACGAGGCGCTGCGAGCGGTGTCCCAGGTCGCACCGACCGTGGTCGTCAATCGTGCGGCGCCCGGTCTGTCCGGCGTCGTGATCGACACCCCCGCCGGGCTCGGGCAGGCCGTCCACTACCTGAACTCGCTCGGCCATACGCGCATCGCGTACGTCCGCGGTCCCCACGCGTCCTGGACCGACCGGACGCGATTCGAGGCGATCACCGCGGCCGCGCACGAGAGCGACGTGGAGATCGTCGCCGTCGGGCGGTATCAGCCGACCCTGTCCAACGGTGCCGCGGCCGCGGATGCCGTCGTCCTCACCCGCGCCACGGCGTGCATCTTCTTCAACGATGTCCTCGCGATCGGCGCCCTGGACCGGTTCCATCAGCTCGGGGTCGCGATTCCGGACGACCTCAGCGTGGTCGGCTGCGAC
>JAITLM010000013.1 GCA_031277885.1 Microbacterium sp. | reverse complement strand
CTCGCCCGCATGAAGGAGCTCGAGGAGCTCGACTACGAGAACCCGGCCGCCTCCGGCTTCACGAAGAAGGAGCTGCTGCTCAAGAAGCGCGAGCTCGACAAGCTGCACAAGTCGCTGGGCGGCATCCGCAACCTGACCAAGACCCCGTCGGCCCTGTGGGTCGTCGACGCCAAGCGCGAGCACCTCGCCATCGACGAGGCCAAGAAGCTCGGCATCCCGGTGATCGGCATCCTCGACACCAACGCGGACCCGGATGACTTCCAGTACCCGATCCCCGGCAACGACGACGCGATCCGCTCCGTCTCGCTGCTGACGCGCATCATCGCCGACGCCGCGGCCGAGGGCCTGCAGCTCAAGCACAACCCCGAGGTCGGCGACGCCGAGCCGCTCGCCGAGTGGGAGCAGGAGCTGCTCGAGGGCGCCGAGGCGCAGACCGCTGCGACCGAGTCCGCCGCGGACGAGGCCGGCGCTGCCGCGCACGACGAGGCGATCGCCGCCGCTGCCGACGAGACGGTGACCGAGGTCGCCGCCGCCGAGGCGACCGACGCCGAGTCCGCCGACAAGTAATCGCCCGTAGGTCGGCCGGCGGAAGCCGGCCGACCCGCAACCACCACGCACACACACGAAGCAAGGAGCCACCACAACATGGCCAACTTCACCATCGCCGACATCAAGGCGCTGCGTGAGCAGCTCGGCACGGGAATGGTCGACACCAAGAAGGCGCTCGAGGAGGCTGACGGCGACGTCGAGAAGGCCGTCGAGATCCTCCGCCTGAAGGGCGCGAAGGGCAACGCCAAGCGCGCGGACCGTTCCACCAGCGAGGGCCTCGTCGTCGCCCGTGAGCAGGACGGCGCCGTGACGCTCGTCGAGCTCGCCTGCGAGACGGACTTCGTCGCGAAGAACGACCGCTTCATCGCGCTGGCCGACAAGGTCGCCGACGCCGTGGCCGCCATCAAGGCGGACTCCGTCGAGGCGGCCCTCGCGGCCGACGCCGGCGGTCAGACCGTCGAGCAGCTGATCTCGGACGAGGCGGCGATCATCGGTGAGAAGGTCGAGCTGCGTCGCGTGGCGACCATCTCGGGCGACCACACCGAGGTGTACCTGCACCGCACGAGCAAGGACCTCCCGCCGCAGATCGGCGTGGTCGTCGCCTACACGGGTGGCGACGCGGAGACCGCTCGCAGCATCGCCCAGCACATCTCGTTCGCGAACCCCTCCTACCTCACCCGTGAGGACGTGCCCGCTGCGGACGTGGAGAAGGAGCGCGAGATCGTCACCGAGATCTCCCGCAACGAGGGCAAGCCCGAGGCCGCCCTGCCGAAGATCGTCGAGGGTCGCGTGACCGCGTTCTTCAAGCAGGTCGCCCTGCTCGAGCAGGACTACGCCAAGGACAACAAGCTGTCCGTGGGCCAGGTCGCGAAGGACGCCGGTCTGAACGTGACCGGCTTCGCCCGCTTCAAGGTCGGCGCGTAACGTCATCGAAGGGGTTCGGATCCACCAGGATCCGAACCCCTTCGTCATGCCCCGGGTCTCGATGCGCCGCGCGGCGCATCTCCCGAGTTCTCCGTGCTCGCGCACGGTAGTTTGTTCCACGGATGAGAGGAAGCACTCCATGACCGAACGACAGGGTCGACGTCGCGTCGTCCTCAAGCTCTCCGGCGAGGCCTTCGGCGGCGACCAGCTCGGGGTCAACCCCGACATCGTCAGCCAGATCGCCCGCGAGATCGCCGCAGCCACCGACCGCGTCGAGATCGCCGTCGTCGTCGGCGGCGGCAACTTCTTCCGCGGTGCGGAGCTGAGCCAGCGCGGCATGGACCGCTCCCGCGCCGACTACATGGGCATGCTCGGCACCGTCATGAACGCGCTCGCGCTGCAGGACTTCCTGGAGCAGGCCGGCGCGTCGCCGCGCGTGCAGTCCGCGATCGCGATGACCCAGGTCGCGGAGCCGTACCTGCCGCTGCGCGCGGAGCGGCACATGGAGAAGAGCCGCGTCGTGATCTTCGGCGCCGGCGCGGGTCTGCCGTACTTCTCCACCGACACGGTCGCCGCGCAGCGCGCGCTGGAGATCGGCGCCGACGAGGTCCTCGTCGCCAAGAACGGCGTGGACGCGATCTACACCGCCGACCCCAAGACCGACGCGTCCGCGGAGCGGATCGAGGAGATCACCTTCCAGGATGCGCTCGTGCGCGGCCTCAAGGTCGTCGACTCCACGGCCTTCAGCCTCTGCATGGACAACGGCATGGACATGCGGGTGTTCGGCATGGAGCCCGCGGGGAACATCACCCGTGCTCTGCTGGGCGAGCCGATCGGAACCCGCGTCATCGCCTGAACGCGACGGATCCCCGGACCGCGCCGCACGGCGTCCGGCCGGGGATCCGTGCATCCTCCCCGATAGACTGGGGACGCAACCCCCCTGACGAATAGGAGCCACCGTGATCGCGGATGTCCTCGCCGACACCACCTCCCGCATGCAGCGCGCCGTCGAGGCCGCCAAGGAGGACTTCAGCACGGTGCGCACCGGCCGTGCCAACCCGCAGATGTTCCAGAAGGTCCTGGTGGACTACTACGGCACGCCCACCCCGCTCGCGCAGCTCGCGTCGCTGGCGAACCCCGAGGCGCGTTCGCTGATCATCACCCCGTACGACAAGTCGGCGCTCAAGGCCATCGAGCAGGCGGTCCGCGACATGCCGAACCTGGGCGCGAACCCCACAAACGACGGCAACATCGTGCGCGTCACGATGCCCGAGCTCACGGCGGACCGCCGCAAGGAGTACGTCAAGCTCGTGAAGAGCAAGGGCGAGGACGCGAAGGTCCACGTCCGCGGCATCCGTCGCAAGGCCAAGGACGAGCTGGACGGCCTGAAGAGCGATCTCGGCGAGGACGAGATCGCCCGCGGCGAGAAGGAGCTCGACGCCCTCACGCGCCAGCACGTCGACCTCATCGACGAGGCTGTCAAGCGCAAAGAGGCCGAGCTGCTCGAGGTCTGAGACCGTCCATGAGCACCCCGTCCGACGACGACGACGCGTCGAGGATCCCTCCGCGACCACCGCTTCCGCCGCGTGCCGGCGAGAACCCGGCCGCACGCGCCGGCGACGGTCAGCAGACGCGCACCGGCGACAACCTGCAGGCCCAGTTCCGGGCGAAGAAGGCGGAGCTCGAGACGCACGTCTCGCATGCCCGTGATCAGCTGGACCAGGCCAACGAGCGCATCAAGGAGCGCACCGGCCGCGACCTCGTCGTCGCCATCGGCGTCGGCCTGCTGATCGGCGGCGTGATCCTCGCGTCTCTGCTGTTCGCGAAGTGGTCCTTCGTCGTGATCGGCCTCGCGATCATCCTGCTCGCCGTCTGGGAGCTCGTGCTCGCGCTGCGCAGCGGCGGGCGCAAGGTGGATCTGTGGCCGCAGCTGGTGCTCGGCGCCTTCCTGGCCGCCGGCGGCTATTTCGCCGACCCCTGGCTGACCTGGGTGATGCTGTTCGTCGCCGTGTTCGGAGTCGTCGTCTGGCGCCTCGTCGGGCAGATGGTCGCGAAGGACGGGCGCACCTATGGCGACGTCCTGACGGACGCGATGGCCGGCGGGTTCATCCAGGTGTACGTGCCGTTCCTCGGAGCCCTCGTGCTGATGCTCCTGCGCCAGCCGCGCGGCGAGTGGTGGGTGCTCTCGCTCATCGTCGTGGTGGTCGTGGCCGACACCTGCGCCTACGCGTCCGGTCTGCTGTTCGGACGCGGCGGACGCCATCCGATGGCGCCGCGGGTGAGTCCGAAGAAGACCTGGGAGGGGTTCGCCGGCGCCGTCGTCGGATCCCTCGTCGCAGGCGCTCTCGTCGGCGTCTACCTCCTCGGCGTGCCGTGGTGGGCCGGACTCATCGTCGGCGCCTGCCTGGTCGCCTCGGCGACCGTCGGCGACCTCGCGGAGTCGCTGCTCAAGCGCGGTCTCGGCATCAAGGACATGAGCTCCTGGATCCCCGGACACGGCGGACTGCTGGACCGGCTGGACAGCATGCTCCCCTCCGCCGTCGTCGCCCTCGCCCTGTATTTCCTCCTCACCCCTCTGGCGGCAGCATGACCGATTCCGCACGTTCCGACCGCGCCGCCTCCGGCGCCGCCGCGAGCTTCCCCGTGGTCCCTCGGCGCGAGAAGGGCTACCAGCGCGCCGCCGTGGACACGTTCCTGGCGCGCGCACGCGGCGCATTCGAGGACGACGCCGAAGGGGTCGGATCCGCAGACATCCGCGGGGCCTCCTTCCCGCTGGTGCGCGGCGGGTACGACATCGCCGCCGTCGACGCCGCACTGGCCAGGGTCGAGGAGGCGTTCGCGCAGCGGGAGCGAGCTCTCGTCGTCTCGACGGACGGGGCCTCCGCGTGGGTCGGAAGGGCTCGCACGGATGCACAGGTGATCCTGGATCACCTCAGCCGTCCTCAGGGACGGAAGTTCGCGCGGACCGGGATCCTCACCTTCGGCTACCGGATCGACGAGGTGGATCACGTCGCGAAGAGGATCGTGCGCTTCCTTCGCGACGGTGACGCGCTGACCGCGGAGCAGGTGCGTCAGACCGCGTTCCGGATGCAGCGTCGCGGCTATCGGGAGGAGCAGGTCGACGCGCTGCTCGATGCGACGATCGACGTGCTGCTCGCGATCCGCTGAGCCCGGCGAATGCGGTGGGGGGAGCGTCTCGCGGCGATTCTCATGGCGAATTCAGCTTCGGCTGGCTAAACTCGGAGCCATTGTGACTCCCGATAACGATTCGATTGCGGCGCGCTCCCGAACCGCCGCGCAGAACGACGCAGCCACAGCATCCCGCTCGAATGCGAAGGCGCACCCGGGTCGACGTGCGACCTCGGCGGTGTTCGCAGGGCTCGCAGTGGTGGGCGTCTCCGTCGCGATCGTGGCCCCCGCAGGGCTCGCGATGTCCGCCTCGGAGCCGGCACAGGCCTCGGTGACCACGGCGTATTCGCTCGCGGCCCACGACGCGCAGAACATCACCGTCTCCGTGCACGGCGCGACGCCGACGGCGCAGACGCGGGACTCCTTCGACGTCTACGTCACGCCGAAGCCGACCCCGACCCCTGAGCCCGTGGTCGCCTCCAGCGACTCCTCGTCGTCGTCTTCCTCCTCTTCGGCGAGTGCCGGGCCGATGTTCTACAGCGGCGGCGGTGAGCCGGCCTCATGGATGGCGGCTGCAGGCATCGCCTCGAGCGACTGGGGCTACGTCGATTACATCGTGAGCCGCGAGAGCGGCTGGAACCCGAACGCCACCAACAGCGGATCCGGCGCCTGCGGACTGGTGCAGGCGCTCCCGTGCAGCAAGGTGCCGGGGAACGGCTACGACCCCGTCGACAACCTGCGCTGGGGCAACGGCTACGCCGTGGGACGCTACGGCAGCTGGGGCGCCGCGGTCGCGTTCTGGTCCGCCAACAACTGGTGGTGAGCAGCGCTCGCCCATGCCACGCCCGCATCGACGACGTCAAGAGCGCCCGCGCGAGGATTCGCTCGACCGGCTGATCGCCGGATGGAAGCGCACCGAGACGCGCGGTGGCACCGAGTGGTACGTCCAGCCTCTTACCGCGGCTCAGGCGCAGAAGGAGTACATCTGCCCGGGGTGCCGCGGAGCGATCCCCGCCGGCACGGCGCATCTGGTGGTCTGGCGCGCCGATGGCGTGCTGGGCGACGCCGCTGATCTCGCAGCGCGGCGGCACTGGCACAACGGCTGCTGGAAGAAGAACTGACGTGGAGATCCGCGGACCTCGTGCGCTGCCCGCGCGGCGCGAGGACATCGAGCTGCGCACCGAGGACGATCTCTGCCTGGTCGGAGAGCTCGCCCTTCCCGAGGCCGTCGCCCCTGTGGCGACCCTCGTCACCCTGCATCCGCTGCCCACCGCCGGCGGTTTCATGGACTCGCACATCCTTCGCAAGGCCGCGGCGCGGCTGCCCGCGCTGGCAGACCTCGCCGTCCTGCGCTTCAACACTCGCGGCACGAGCTCGCCACGGGGACGGAGCGAGGGCGTCTTCGACGGCGGAGGAGCCGAGCGGCACGACGTGGCCGCGGCCATGGCGTTCGTGCGTGAGCGCGGCCTGCCCCGGCCTTGGCTGGTGGGCTGGTCGTTCGGCACCGAGCTCGCGCTCAAGTACGGCCGGGATCACGAGATCGAGGGCGTCATCCTGCTCTCGCCGCCGTTGCACCGGGCCACCGTCGACGAGGTCGCCGCGTGGGCCGACGACGACCGTCGCGTGGTCGTGCTGGTGCCCGAGCTCGATGACTATCTGAGGCCGGCAGAGGCCATCGAGCGCTTCGCCGCGATCCCGCACACCGAGCTGATCGCCGTGGACGGCGGGAGGCACCTCTGGGTGGGGGAGAGCCAGACCCGACGCGTGATGGACGAGATCGTCCATGCCGTGAACCCTTCCGCGCTCCCTCTCGCGCGGGAGTGGCCGGCGAGCTGACGGGCTAGCGCTCGTTCATCCTCGGGATCAGCACCTGGCGGTAGATGATCAGGACGCTGGCGGCGACGGGGATGGCGATGAGCGCTCCGAGCAGCCCCAGCAGCGCTCCGCCGGAAAGGGCGGCGATCACGACCACGGCGCCGGGCACGGCGACCGCGCGGTTCATCACGCGCGGCGAGATGACGTACGCCTCGATCTGCATGTACACGAGGTAGTACACCGCGGCGATGAGCCAGGCCCACGGAGGCGACCCGAGACCGGGGATGAGGCACAGCAGCACGATGAGCGTGGAGCCGGTCAGCGTGCCGACGAGCGGGATCAGCGAGAAGAAGAACGCGATCACGGCGAGCACGATCGGGAACGGTGCCTGGATGATCGACAGGAAGATGAAGCTCAGCACCCCGTTGATCACGCCCATGGCGACCTGGCCCATGACGTAGTGGCCCACCGAGGCGGTGATCTGCTCGGCGAGATCGATGAACCGGTCGCGCTTGGAGGCGGGCACGACCTGGTACACGGCGCCCTTGAGCGAGGGGATCGCCGCGGTGAAGTAGATGGTGAGGATCAGCACGATGAACGTGCCGCTGATCCCCGCGAAGAGCGCACCGCCGACCACGATCACGCCCTGCCCGATCGAGCTGCTGATGTCGCCCAGGTTCTTGTTGAGCCAGTCGTTGATGTAGCGGAAGACGGTGTCGACGTCGAGATTGGGGAGGAGGCCCTCCAGCCAGTGCTTGAAGTCGGCCAGCGCAGTGCCGCTGTTGACGATCACCGTGATCTGCTGGACGAGCTGGGAGATCTGGTTGACCAGGATCGGGATCACCATCAGGACGATGCCGGCGAAGACGCTGAGCACGACGACGATCGTGATCAGCACCGCCGCCCATCGCGGCAGGCGGCGCCGGGTCAGCCAGCTGACCATCGGATCCAGGCCGAGGCTCAGGAACAGGGCGGTGCCGACGTAGAGCAGGATCGTGGACAGGGACTGCACGCTCTGGATGAGCATGATGCCCAGACCGACGCCGAGCGTCGCCACCAGCGCGGTGCGGAACGGGTTGTGCAGCTTCATGAGATCCTTCTGGCTCGGTCCCTCAGCCTAACCGGCGGAGCCCTCGGAGCCTCGGAGCATCGCTGCCGAGGTCGTGGCTGAGCAGGGGGAGGGGCCTCTCGTGGCATCCATACAGGTCGTTTCGCTAGTCTGAAACGTCGAGCGGAGATCCCGGGCGCCTACCCGTGGATCGCGGAGGAGATTTTTCGTGCGTTTTGTATGGGCTGTTCTGGCCTTCGTGCTGGCGGCCGTCCTGATCGGGACGGGTATCGCGCAGCGGACCATCTTCCTCGGGCCCAAGGACGTGACGGCCGAGCTCTCGGTCAAGTCTCCGCAGGCGTACACCGTGATCGATTCGGCTGTGCTCCGCGCCCACCCGGGCGAGCAGACGCTCGTCGCGCACGGTGACGGCACGATCTTCGTGGCCCAGGCCCGCACGGCCGATCTCGAGGCCTGGCTGAGCGACATGAGCTACAACCGGATCACGCTCGCCAAGGACGGCACGACGACCACCGCGAAACTGGTCGAGCCGACCGCGAAGAGCGAGGCCGGCACGGACATGCAGCGCGACCCGGCCGGATCCGACCTGTGGCTGGACAGCTTCGCCGACAAGAACTCCCTGGTCGACCGCATGCAGGTGCCGGAAGGCGTGAGCGTGCTGCTCGCCTCCGACGGCAAGGCCGAGGCGCCTTCCGACGTCGCGCTGAAGTGGCCTCTGGACACGGCCACGCCGTGGGCCGGTCCGCTCATGGTCGCCGGCGGCGTCTTCCTCCTGCTCGGGCTGGTGCTGTATGTGCTGGCGATCCGGCACTCGCGCCGCGGGCGCGGCCCGCGCCGCAAGGCTCCGCCGCCCCTTCCGGTCACCGAGCCGATCGACGTGGCGGACCGTGCCGCCATCGACTCCGCGCCTGACGTCGCCGCAGCCCCCGCGCCCGCGCCGGCGCCGGACGCTGCGGGCGCGCAGCCGGAGACCGATCCCGCCTCGAGCCAGGACGGCGCCGTGCGGGAACGCCGCGCCACAGGGTCGAAGCGCCGTCGTGCGCTGCTGCTGATCCCCGCCGTGGGCGTGACCGCGGCGCTCCTCAGCGGGTGCACGCCGGACATCTGGCCCCACCCCGCCGCGTCGCCCACTCCGACGCCGACCGAGACCCAGGCCGTCGAGGCGGGCCAGCAGGCCCCCGCGGTCACTGAGGCGCAGGCCGCCCGGATCCTGGAGAGCATCTCCGGCACGCTCGCCGATGCGGACAAGAACCTCGACGTGGCGAAGGCCGAGACCCGCCTGGAGGGATCGGCGCTCGAGGCGCGCAAGACGGCGTACGCCGTCCGCAAGAGCGTCGCCGACTTCGCTCTGCCGGCGACGATCCCGGCCGACAAGGTCAAGATCCTGGTTCCGCAGGCGTACGACTCCTGGCCGCGCACCGTGCTGATGCTCGTGGAGCACGGCAGCAACGAGAAGGTCGCGCCGCTGATCATGACGATGACGCAGCCCGATCCGTGGTCGAACTACAAGATCTCGGACGTCGCAGAGATGCAGGCGTCGGCGAAGCTGCCCAACATGGCCCCCGCGTGGCTGGGCGCCAAGCTCACTCCGCCCGACTCCCCGTTCCTCGTGGTCGCGCCGGACGAGCTCGCCTCCGAGTTCGCGAACGTGATCGATCAGGGCGACAAGAGCGAGTTCTACGACAAGTTCGACAAGTCGGCACTCGCGTTCGCGAAGTCGGTCCAGGACAGCCGGGCGACCGTGCTCCAGGCGCTGAAGGACAAGAGCGCCGACACGACCTCGAGCCTGTCCTTCGCCGCATCCGTCGGAGCCGGGAAGCCCATCTCGATGTCGAGCATCGACAGCGGGGCGATCGTCGCCGTCACGGTCGACGACTCGCAGACGATCAAGCCGACGAGCGCGGACGCCTCGATCAAGAACGTCGATACGAACGGAACCGTCGTGAACGCTCCGGCGAAGGCGCTCACCGGAGTCGACGAGTCCAAGACGGGCTTCGTGTCGGTGTACGGGATGCAGCTCTTCTTCGCCGTGCCCGCGCAGGGATCCGATGCGAAGATCACGCTGCTGGCCGCGTCCCAGCAGCTCCAGAGTGTGACGGAGATCAAATGACCGAGCTGTCCGCCGCGGCCCTTCGCGGCGCCGTCGACCTTTCCTCGCTGCGCAACCGCCCCGCTGCGCCGGCGCCCGATGCCCCCGCACAGGCCCCCGCGGAGGGCGGGGCCATCCCGCTGGTGGTCGATGTCACCGACGCCACGTTCGGGCAGGTGCTCGAGCTGTCGCAGAGCGTTCCGGTCGTCGTCGACCTGTGGGCCGAGTGGTGCGGCCCGTGCAAGCAGCTCAGCCCGGTGCTCGAGAAGGTCGTCACCGAGCTCGCGGGCCGCGTCGTGCTCGCGAAGGTCGACGTGGACGCGAATCCGCAGCTCGCCCAGGGCTTCCGGGCGCAGTCGATCCCGATGGTGGTGGCACTCGTGGCCGGTCAGCCGGTGCCGCTGTTCACGGGCGCCGTGCCCGAGGAGCAGGTGCGCGAGGTGTTCGCCCAGCTGCTGCAGCTCGCGGCCCAGCACGGTGTGACCGGGACGATCCCGGTCGGCGATGGCACGGAGCAGGGCGAACCCGCCGAGCCGGTCGAGCAGCCCCTTCCGCCTCTGCACCAGGCCGCGTTCGACGCGATCGAGCGCGGCGAGTTCGCGGCGGCGATCGAGGCGTATGAGAAGGCCCTGGCGGAGAACCCCCGCGACGAGGAGGCCCGCTCGGGCCTCGGACAGGTCCGGCTGCTGTTCCGCACGCAGGATCTCGATCTGAACGAGGCGCGTGCCGCGGCCGCCGCCGCACCGACGGACATCGACGCGCAGTTCGCCGTCGCCGACCTCGACATCGCGGGCGGCCACGTGGCCGACGCGTTCGACCGCCTGCTCGATCTGTTCACGGCGGTCCCCGCCGATGAGCAGAGCCGAGTGCGGGAGCGCCTGGTGGAGCTGTTCGGCCTGGTCGGCGACGCGGACGCCCGTGTCGTGACGGCCCGCAAGCGTCTGGCCGCTCTGCTCTTCTGAGCCGCGTGTCCTCTGAGTCCGGTGTCTTCCGAGCCGCGTGCGGGCGCTCGTGACTCAGGAGGTGCGGGGCAGCGTCCGCAGCCAGCGTTCCGTGTCGCGAGGATGCGCGAACCGCAGGATCGGAAGATGCGGATGCTCCACGGCGATCGCCGGCATGCGCTCGCGCCACTTGTGCAGTGTCGCGCTCTGCCAGCGCAGGATGTTCTCCTCGGGGCCCTGGCGGAGCATGGCCCACAGCGGCTTCTCGCGGTTGCCGTTCCAGAGTTCGCGGCGCAGAACGCTCCGTGAGATCGTCCGCCGCAGCAGCCGCGCCCGCACGATCCGGTACGGGTAGTCCAGCCAGATCGCGAGGTCGGCGCGCGGGGCCAGGATCGGATCGGTGCCCTTGCTGGTGTACTGCCACTCGGTCACCCAGCGCTCGGTGGCGGCGAACGCGCGGACGTCGTCCAGGAAGGTCGGCCGGGGCGTCCAGTCGGGGCCGTGGAACAGGGCGTCCAGCTCGACGCGGGGGAGGTCCCGGATCGCGCTCAGCCGTTGCGCCAGGGTGGTCTTCCCGCTCCCCGTCACGCCCGCGATGAGGATCCGCTGCGGTGCGGAGGACGCAGCGGCGGGGTCGGCGGGCATCGGATGAGGCTAGCATCCGGAATATCCCCGAAGAACATGCGGTTGAATCGAGATGTGAGTGAACCCATCTCGATCGACATCTGGTCCGACATCGCCTGCCCCTGGTGCTACATCGGCAAGCGCAATCTCGAGGCGGGGCTCGCAGCCACGGCGGAGGACGACGACGCGCCGCAGGTGACGATCACGTTCCACTCGTTCGAGCTCTCCCCGGACACCCCCGTCGACTTCGAGGGCGACGAGGCGGACTTCCTCGCGGGCCACAAGGGCATGCCGCGCGCTCAGGTGGAGCAGATGCTCGACCGCGTGACGGGCGTCGCGAAGGAGGCGGGTCTCGAGTACCGGTTCGACCTGCTGCAGCACACGAACACGGTCAAGGCCCACGAGCTGCTGCACCACGCCAAGGCGCAGGGCCGCCAGCACGACATGGAGGAGCGGCTCATGTCCGCATACTTCATCGAGGGACGTCATGTCGGCCGGGTCGAGGACCTCGCCGACCTCGCCGCCGAGGTCGGGCTCGACCGGGAGGCTGCGCTCGAGGCGCTGCGTTCCGAGCGGCACCTCGCAGACGTGCGGGCGGACCAGGCGCAGGCCCAGGCCTACGGGATCCAGGGCGTGCCGTTCTTCGTGATCGACGGTCAGTACGGCGTCAGCGGCGCGCAGCCCCCCGAGGCGTTCGCCGGAGTGCTGCGCGACCTGTGGTCCAAGCGCTCCGACGCCGCCCCCGTCCCCGAGGCCTGAGCGTTCGCGCCGCCTCCCCGAACCCTGTCCTCTGACCGCGAGACTCCATCTCCGCGACGAGACTGCAGTGAGAACGCGCAGTCTCGTCGCCCAGTTGGAGTCTCGCGGTCAGGGGACGGGGGTTTCGGGAGGGGGTGAACCTGGGTCAGGGCAGGGCGTTCTCGATGGCGGCGACGATCTCGGGGTCGTCGGGGACCTGGCGGGGGCGGAAGCGCTGCACGGATCCGTCGGGCGCGACGAGGAACTTCTCGAAGTTCCACT
>JAITLM010000104.1 GCA_031277885.1 Microbacterium sp. | reverse complement strand
CCTCGCGTCTCGACGACGAGAACCGAGACACCTGCCGCCACAGCTATCAACCACCAAGCTCCAAGCACGAAGCTGACAAGGATCCAGTTCCACATATCATTCGCAGCGTCTCCCCCTATGCGGGTCGACCAGCTAGCTATGGTCCGCATCTTCGTCGTCATCGCAACATCACCTGAATCTAGTTTCCACCACAGAGGAAGTGTCGGATACCTTCAATCCCCGCACCCATGTCGATCACAGCTCCGGCTCCTCCAAGGCTGACCCCGGCGAATGTCTGGATTCCAAAGCCCGTAACACCACCTACTGCGCCTCCGATAATGTCGCCGGCGATCCCCGCGCCCCCGAAAACTGAAGCCACACATGCGGCGGTTGTTCCGTTGGCGAGACAGTCTCCAACGCGGCTCATCTTACCTTCCCGAGTTTTGCGATTCTTGGCATGACTTTATGAAATCCGTTAATGTCCCGCCCGTCGCCGACACCACCATAGCAGATGCTTTTCATGCCCGTTCCTACCGAACGCCCATCCAATCCGGGCGCTCAGTTTGATTGCGCCGCCACTCATTCCAAGCGAAACGGTATTGACCGCTGCAGCACCGCACGCCCCGGTATCATCGTGCCCGAAGCAGGAAGGCCAATCGAGGCCTGTTGCGATCCCACCGTCGACAAGACCCGCAATATCCGTCACTGAATTTAGTCACACTAGTGCCCAGCCATCATCTCCCATCGAACTGATATCCCGCTGCTTCAAATGCATCCGCAATCTTCTCCATTTGCGAAAGTGAGTTGATTATCGCGGTACCAGAAGGCCAACGCACTCGAATATATCCTGGCCCCTTTTCAAGGCTTCTACTTGTGAGCGCGCGATGCGCGTGTGTATGCCAAAAACATACACTTCTAGATGGCAGTAGGATATCGTAATGCCTCGCGGGAAAGGCCACCCTGCTTTTGCCGGGACTGGAAAATCCGCACTAGTCACACCGATTGAGAACGGGTGGAATTCGTATCTTGCTTCACTCATTCGCAGTTAGGCTCCACAGTCTCGTCTATAAGCTCCGTTGCGACTCGTCCGAGAATAGCTTCCTTGATATCCGTCGCCCCCCATGGACTCAAAAGCCGGATCCGATTGACCGCACCCGGCATACCAGGACGAGGGTGAAAATATGCATGTTCCAGTTAGCCCACTGCCGCCCACAAACCCCAGGTCAGCGCCGCCCGATACATCGATCTCCATAGAGTTACTTGCGCCACCACATGGCCCCGACATCGCAACCGAAGCGCCAAACTCGACGGCCGCGGAGCCGGTGTGAGGACCATGACCACGAATCTAGCCAAGGCTTCAGCAAGGCGCGTTCTGGCCTTTGCTGGAGCAGCTGTCGTACTCGTGGGGATCTCGGGATGCGCCGCTGGAACCGGCACGACGGACGCCGGAAGTTCAGCACACCCATCCGTCTTGGCCACGGCGCCCAGCCCAGGTCCGACGGTCTCCGCTGCTGCGATCGACAAGGCTTCTTGCGAGAGTTACTCGGATATGCTGACGATCCTGCATAACAGCGACTATGCCTTTTATCACGGCGGGATCGTCCCCCAGGAGCGGACCGGTTGGTATGACCTCGCCTTCCGCGTCATAGGGCGAGCACCGTCCGCTGGTGAAGGCGCGGTGGCGAAGGCGCTGGAAGCGCTGAAACCAATCCGCCCCCCGATGAACACAGCTTCCTCGACACCGGATACCACGAGTAGCGCGTGGTACAGCGCGTCGCAAGCCCTGGGCGATGCGTGCAAAGCCGAAGGTCTTCCGTACGCGGCCGAAGCGTTCGTCGGCGGTTGACCTCGACGAACGGGCCACACGACTTTGCTGCGCCGGATCGTGAGGTATCAGCGGATCGGTTGGTTGGCCCCGCGATCAAAACTCGTTTCCCGTTAGTCCGCAGGTGATCGATCGGAAGAGGGCGAGGCGGGGCGAGGCGCGCCGCTGCTGAGGCGGAGGTTGAGCGACTTCACACCAGCTCTCATCGCGCAGTCAGGCCCGTTGAGATAGTCGGCCGCAACGCGAGACGCGTTCGCCTGGCTGACAAGAGTGCGACGCTGGAGCAGGTCGCGACAGTCGCTCGGCGATATGGGCTCAAGTGGTCGACGGCACGCGTGGTTGAACTCGAGCGTGGACAACTTGCGATCTCAGGCACGCTGCTCTTCCTGCTTACGCAGGTTCTCGGCGATGTCAAGGGTCATCGAATCCGCATGTCCGAGCTGTTCGAAGGAGCCGGCTCGGTCGAGTTGAACTCTGCGACGGACGTTCCCACCGAGCTCCTGCGAAACGCCGTCGATGGAGACGTGGTCGACTGGGGCGCCTTCCGCGCCGAGTCAACACACGCCGCCCCCAAGGGAATCACGCACACAGGCACCGGGCTGGCTGAGGAACGCGCCGCTCGGCGACTCGGGATCTCCCCTGCGGATGTCGATATGCACGCGAACGCACTGTGGGGAACCACCCTGACCGAACATCGCGATGCGCTCGCCGGCCCGAACGCGAACGGGCAGACACGTGGACGGATCACCCGCCAGCTGATCGATCAGATCCGCGATCGCGCCGATTCGGGTGGCTAATCGAACGCCTAGGGCACGATTAGGGCACGTCGTCACATCTCGAGGACCAGAAAAGCCCCGATCAGCAGATTCACTTTCATTTGCTGATCGGGGCTTGTCCGTGCACCCCCTGGGACTCGAACCCAGAACCCACTGATTAAGAGTCAGTTGCTCTGCCGATTGAGCTAGAGGTGCGTGGCGGGCCGGTTCCCCGGCCGAGGAATCACATTACCAGCGGATCCGATGGAAGCGAAATCGGCGCCGGGTCCGCGTGCATCCCTGGCGTGTCGGCCGCCCGGAGTGCGCTTTGGGCCGCGTTCGCCCGGGGGGCGGCGGCCTTCGCCGCATATCCTTGAGGCGTGACTGAGACCCGCGCCGAAGCAGACTTCCAGAGCGACCTCGACCTCGCTCTCCGCCTTGCCGATGCCGCCGATGCGCAGTCGCTGCCGCGCTTCGACGCGGCCGACCTGAACGTGTCGCTCAAGGCCGACCACTCGCACGTCACCGATGCGGACCTGGCGACCGAACGCGCGCTCCGCGAGATCCTGCAGGCCGAGCGCCCGGAGGACGGGATCCTCGGCGAGGAGTTCGGGACCTCGGGCGATGCGCACCGGCAGTGGGTCATCGACCCGATCGACGGCACCGCGAACTTCCTGCGCGGGGTGCCGATGTGGGGCACCATGATCAGCCTCGCCGTCGACGGCGTCGCCAAGGTCGGCGTCGTCAGCATGCCGGCGCTCGGGCGGCGCTGGTGGGCCGCCCCCGGCCTCGGCGCCTGGGCATCCACCGACTCCGAGCCGCGTGCGATCCGGGTGTCCGATGTGGCGAGCCTGGACGACGCGAGCGTGAGCTTCCAGAGCATCGCGCAGTGGGACGAGGCGGGCCACCTCGACGCGCTCGTCGCCCTGAGCCGTCGCGTCTGGCGCGATCGCGCCTACGGCGACGTGTTCTCGTACATGATGCTCGCCGAGGGGCGTCTCGAGATGGTCGCGGAATTCGACGTCAAGGAGTACGACATCGCCGCAGCGTTCGCGATCGTCGCCGAGGCGGGCGGCACGGCGACCGCGTTCGACGGCACCGCCACGCTCGCGGGACGCTCGGCGCTCGCCACGAACGGCGTGCTGCACTCCGCATTCCTGGAGCAGTTGCACACGCCGGCGGCCGCGCTGCCCGATCCCGCACGACAGCAGAGCCCGGCCGCGCCCTGATGCGCCTCGTCGCACGTGTGATCCTGCCGCTGGGGCTCGCGGTCGGCGTGCTCACCGCGGCAACGGCGTGCGCCGGGGGCACCCCCTCTCCCGCCCCCAGCGTGAAACCCACGTCCGACGCGAAGAGCAACGCCCCGACGCCGACGGCCCCGCCCACGTCCGACGTCGCCGTAACCGCGCCGGCCTCGATGAGCTGCGAGACGCTGATCCCCTCCGACACGGTCGCCGCGCTGCACAAGCAGGGCTGGGCCGCGATGAAGCGCGACTTCGCCTTCGGGCCCGACCCCGTGCCGGGCGGCATCGAGTGTCTGTGGTCGGATCCGGCCATCGCCTCCGATCACGGCCTGCTCTACGGCTGGGCGCCGATCGCCGGCGCCGACGCGAAGGCCCGCCAGGAGCAGCTCGTGGCCTCGGGATGGATCCGCGAGGACAGCGACCGCGGCGTCTACATCACGGCGGATCCGCGCGCCTCGCTCAGCCAGGACGCAGACGGCTACGGCATGACCTACCTGTTCGGCCCCGGCTGGGTGACCGTGTCCGACACGAAGCAGGGCCTGGTCCTGATCGACCCTCGGCGCTGATCGAGGTGCCGGTGCGGACGATCTCCCTCACCCTTCCGGCCTCGGCCGAGCGGGACAACGAGGATGCGATCGCGCTGGCCGACGGGATCGGCGTCGTCGTCGACGGCGCCGGGATCCCGGCCGAGCTGCGCCGCGGCTGCACCCACACCGTGGCGTGGTACTCGCGCGCCCTCGCCGATGCATTCTGCGCGCGGCTGGCGGATCGCGGCACCCCGATGCGCGACGCCCTGGCCGGAGCGATCGCCGAGGTCACCGCGCGGCATGCAGGGACGTGCACGTTCGAGGGCGGGTCGCCGAGTGCGACGGTCGCCGCCTGGCGCGTGGACGGCGCCGAGGTCGAACACCTCGTGCTCTGCGATGCCTCGATCGTGCTGCGAGACGTGTCGGGCCGCACGCGGGAGATCACCGACGACCGCATCGAGCACTCGGTGGAGCGGCGCACCCGGGAGCTGCTGTCCGCCCGCACGGACAGGACGAAGGCGAGTCCTGACGAGCTGGCAGCGCTCCGCTGGCGGGCGCTCGAGGAGTGCCGCAACGCTCCTGACGGGTTCTGGTGCGCGCAGACGGATCCGGAGGTCGTCGCAGAGGCCCTGGTCGGGCGTCAGACGATCGTCGGCACCTCGGCCGTGATCGCCGCCTCCGATGGCGGCACGCGCGGGTTCCAGCTCGTCGACGCCCACGATCTTCGAGCCTTCGCGCGTCGCGCGGAGTGCGGAGAGCTGGCCGCATTGGCCGCGGAGATCCGCGCCGGGGAGGAGCATCTCCGCGACCGTTCCGACTTCGACGGCAAGATCCACGACGACCTCACGATCGTGGTCGGATCCTTCGGCTGACGCACTCCCAGCGTCCGCACGGCTGGACGAGTTGCCCGGCACCTCGCGGCCTTCTACTGTCGAGAGCGTGATGGCAGATGCGCTCCAGTCCGCGTGGTCCGACGTCTCGAGCCAGGATCCGGTGCGCATCGCTCGGGCTCTCGACGCCTTCCGCGGCCTGCTCCCCGAGGCGCTGATGACCGAGGGCGAAGGCGGCGACGCCCATCGCAGCGCGTTGCGCGGACTCGCCTACGGTCTGGACGAGCTCGGCCATGCGGACGAGGCCAGGGAGCTGTACCGCACGCTCGCCGAGGTCTGCGAGAGCGCGCTCTCCGATCAGGGGCACCTGGACAAGCACCGCGAGCAGCTGCTCGACGACCGCCTCTACGCCCGCGCCGCCGAGCAGATGGTCGGACAGGGTGCTGCGACTTCCGCCGTCGTCGCCGCGCTGGACGCGTTGATCGCGGAAGGAGAGCGGACGCTCGGAGGCGCCCACGGCCGCGTGCTCTGGCTGCTGGACCGGCGTGCTCAGCTGCTCTCCCGGATGAATCCCGCCGAGGGACTGCACGCCTACGACCTGCTCATCGCGCGCGCCGCGGCGGCGGACGAACGCGGCGAGAACCACCTGACAGCGCTCGCGGCGAAGGCGACGGAACTGTCGAGGATCGACGAGGACGAGCAATCCGCGCTGCTCTGGGGGCAGGTGCTGGACGGCCGCCGCGCGCTCCTCGGCTTCGATGCTCCCTCGACGCTGGACGCCTGGTGGTGGCGCGCCAGGACCCGGTACTGGTCAGGCGACGCCGCCGGAGCCGACGCCGATCTCGCACTTCTGATCCCGGCGCTGCAACGGCAACGCGGGGAGGACGACGCGCTCACCCTGGACGCCATGAAGTTCCGCACCACGACGCTGCGCGTGCTCGCCCGCGACGGCGCGTCCACGGAGGATCCGCTGCCGCTGGTGCGTCGGATCGCCGTGCTCGAGACCGCGCGCTTCGGCCCCGGTGCCGACCAGGTGCTCGCGTCGCGGATGATGGCGGTCGAGGTGCAGCTCGACCGGGAGGATCGCGAGGGCGCCTGGCCGGGCCTCATCGCCGAGGCTCGTGGCATCGTGGACGACACCGCGGATCACGCACCGCGCGCTGTGCTCGCGCTGCGCTCCCGCGACCTGCTGGCCCGCGTGCTGCGAGACGCCCGTGCAGAGATTCCCTCCCCCGAACTCAGCGAATCGGGTCTCGCCGCTGCCGCCGCGCGGTGCGCACACCTCGACCGCGCATGCGAGGGACTGACATCCGTCGATCCGGCGACGGCAGAGGGACCGACACCGGATCCGGATCCGTCCCTGGCATCGCCCGAGCACCTCGCGAACGAGATCGCACATGCCTGGACGGACCTGTCCCGCTGGCATGCGCCGCACTCCCCCGAAGCCCTGGATGCGCTGCGCGCGGGCGCCGACCGTCTCCGCGACTTCGGTCCCCCCGGACGCCGGAGCGAGATCGACGTGCGGGACGACCTCGGCTCGTCCCTGCGCGATGCCGGCCGCGGATCCGAGGCTCTCGCGGAGTTCGAGCGATCACTCGCGCTGGAACTCGGGTTGGCCGCAGAGGCGTCCACCCCCGAGGATCGCCGCACGGCGGCGACCAGGCTCGCGCAGTCCCGCTACGCGCTCGGCGCCACCCTGCGCGGCATCGGGCGCAACGCCGAGGGCGAGGCGGTGCTGACCGACGCGATCGAGATCGCCCAGCACGACGGCGCCTCGCCGCGGATCATCTCCGAGCTCCGCGACGCCCGCGCGCTCGCCCTGCAGGACCTGGGGCGCAGCGACGAGGCCGTGGCAGAGATGCGCGCGCTCTACGACGCGTCGGGCGACATCGGCCACGCGATCGATCTCGCCGCGGTGTATCTGCGCAGCGACCGCGCGGCGGAAGCCGAGGCACTGCTGCGGCCGGTGCTCGCGCAGCTCGAGGCCGAGGGCTCCGCCGAGACCGCCCAGGGATCCCGCGTGATCGGCAACCTCGCCCTGGCCGCATGCCAACTCGGGCGGGATGCCGAAGCAGCCGCCACCTACGACCGGCTCTACGAGCTGCAGTCCCGCATCCTCGGTCCCGAGCACCGCGACAGCCTGATCACGCTGCACAACCGCGCGCAGGAGGAGCGGCATCTCGGCCGCTACGCGGAGGCGGCCCGACGCTTCGAGTCCGTGCTCGCGCGGCGCACGGCCGCGCTCGGCGCCGACGACCCGCACACCCTCAGCACGCTTTCGGCCCTCGCCGGCACGGTCGCGGACGCCGGCGATCTGCCCCGCGCCAGAGAGCTGACCGAGCGGGTCGTCGCCGAGACACGAGCCGTTCTCGGCGACACCGATCCGCAGACGCTGCACCGGATCCGCGAGCTGGACGGCATCCTCGCGCGTCTCGGCGACGCGCAGCAGGATCGCGACGCGCTCGCCGATCAGGTCAGGGCCGGGTTCGCCTCGGCCGAGGGAGCATCCGATGAAGGCGCGACATCGCCCGGTCTCGCCGCGCTGCGCTACGCCGACCATCTCGTACGTCAGAACCGATACGGCGATGCCCTGGTCGAGTACAGCCGCGCGCGCGACGCGCTGAGCGACACCGCCGGCATCGACTGGCTGAGGGCCGAACGCGGCGCCGCCGAGTGCTCGAAGCGGCTCGGCGCGTACCGCGAGGCCGCCGACGCCTATGCGCGCATCGAGCCGCAGATCGAGCGGCTCCTGCCCGGCGACCGCTGGGCGCTCGCCGACACGCTGAACGACCACGGTCTCGTCCTCTCGCACCTGGGCCTCGTGGACGCGATGATCCCCGTGCAGCAGCGGGCGATCCAGGTCGCCGACGGCGCGGGATCCGACCCCGAACGGGCGGTGCAGCTGCGGATCTGGCTCGGCCGCCGTCTGGCAGAGGCCCGGCGCTTCCCGGAGGCACTCGCCGCCTACGACGATGCCGCCGAGGTCGGCGCACGGACGATCGGCGCCGAGCACGCGATCACGCTCGACGCGACCGACGACCGGGCCGAGACGCTGATCGCGCTCGGGCGGCATCGCGAGGCGCTGAAGATCTACCGCACCAACATCCCCGCCATGGAGCGCGTGCTCGGCGCCGATTCGGCCGGCGTGCGCCGCGCACGCACCAAGCAGAAGGCGTCGTCCCAGCAGGCCTCCAAGGCCCGTTCGGCGATCATCGGCGGCGCCATCGTCGCGGCCATCCTCGTGTACGTCATCTGGACGCGGATGAGCTGATCGGTCGGATCGCTCGCAGAACGCTATGAATGCGGACCCGCATCTTCCGCCCCGCCCGGGTCTGCGGGATGCTCAGCGTGTCCGCAGCCGACGACGGACACGCGAACGCAGGACCCGAAACGAGGAGCACACCATGACCAACTACCTCCTGATCTACCGCGCCGACCCCGCCGCGATGGCGGCGATGCCGGAGCCCACGCCCGAGCAGGCCGCCGAGATGATGGACGCCTGGAACGGCTGGGCCGCACGCGCCGGCGACGCCATCGTCAACTTCGGCGACCCGACGGCTCCGGTCTCGCCCGGCGCCGACCCCACGGTGGGCGGCTACTCCCTGCTGCAGGCCGGCTCCTACGACGAGATCGCCGCGCTGCTGGAAGGCCACCCGCACACCGCCATGGGCGGCACCATCGACGTCTACGAGACCCAGCCCGTGGTGGGCGGCTGAGCCCGGCCCGTACCGATCTGAGAAAGACCTCGGGGATCCCTGCGCAGTTCAGGGATCCCCGAGGTCTTTTCGTGGCGACGACAGGGCGGATCTGCACCGAGATTCACCTGATCCGCATGATGCGCCGCAGGTGGATCTCCGCGACCATGTTCGAGGCCCCAGGGGACGGCCCTGACACCACCCCTGGGCTGCACCCTCGGATCCCAGGAGACGCCCATGCTGTCACGCCCCCTGCTCATCCGCGGCGCCGCCCTCTGCGCCGCGGCCGTCGTCGTGCTGGGGTTCGCCTCGCCGGCCCATGCCGCGACGGCCCCCGATCCGAACGCCCCCACGATCACGACCAAGACGGATCCGATCGGAGGCGGGATCGATACGCGACCAGGGGCCAAGAAGACGGTGTGGCTGGTCTTCCAGGGCGGAACCCTGACCGGCACGCCCTGGAACGACAAGCGCGACCCCGCCGCACTGAACGGCACCCCGATCGACTTCGATCCGGTCAAGGGCGACTCGCTGCCGCTGCGCAATGAGGTCGCGAAGCGGCTCGCCGAGCTGTTCTCCCCCTTCGACATCACCTTCACCACCACCCGGCCGACCCCGGATGCGCTGAGCAGGGACTCGGCCGCAGACGACACCTATGGCGACGTCGTGCTGTTCACCTCCGAGACGCTGGGAGCGTCCGGGATCACGCTGCACGATGCCGAGGACGCCGACGGCTTGGCGCATTTCAGCACCTTCGGCGACGCATCGGACAACTTCGTCTGGGTGAGCAACCCCGCGATGGTTCCCGGCAATGCGAAAGAACTCGCGGAGGTGGCGGCGCACGAGATCGGGCACACGCTCGGCCTCGAGCACCACGGCTACGACGACACCGCGGCCGGCGGGCAGCGGGACGAGTACTTCAGCCCCTCCAACGGGCTGTGGACCCCCATCATGGGATCCGCGAGCGACGTCGCGATGGCCCGCTGGTCCAACGGCCAGTACCCGAACGCGACCAATCCCACGCAGGACGATCTCGCGGTGATGACCGACGCGTCGGTCAAGGACTCCCACACGAGCTACTTCTACCGCGACGACCATACCCGTGCCGACCTCAGCTCAGGGTACTGCGGAACCGACGGCGTCGACGACCTCTACACCGTCCCCGGCGACTCCTGCGACGTCCCGGAGAGCCAGAAGCGCTACGTCGACCAGCACGCGTACTTCACCGGCCGGCTGCAGTATCTGCCCGACGCGGTCGGCGACACCGATGCGACGGCCACCGCCATCACCGCAGGCTCACCGGTCGACGGCGTCATCGAGCGCAACGGCGACAAGGACGTCTATGCGATCACGGCTCCCGCCGCCGGAGTCCTCGACGTGAGCGCGGCCGTACGTCAGCCCGAATCGATGCTCGACGTGCTCCTGACGGTCCGCGATGCGGCCGGCACCGTGCTCGGCACCTACGACCCGGGCCTGAGTCAGGACGGCGGTGATCGCCGCCAGGGTCTCACCGGCGAGAGCGCCTCCGGCCGCGTCGCGCTTCCCGCCGCCGGCACCTACTACGTCCAGGTGGAAGGCACGGGCTTCGGCGACCTGAGCACGGTGACGCGCAAGGACACCACGCGCTACGCCGCGGCGTATGGCTCGATCGGCTCCTACACCGTGACCGCGGCGTTCCTGGCTCCGCAGCTCGCCGCAAAGACCGACGGCAGGAAGGTCACGCTCAGCGCCGCTCTCGGCGGCGACCCGCTTCCGGTCGAGTACCGCCTCCCGGGCGGTTCCTGGCAGGCCTACTCCTCGCCGTTCACCGTCGCCGGCACCGGAGCGGCCGTCATCGACTGGCGCGCGACGGCGATGGGCGGAGCCCTCGTCTCCGCCTCCAGCGTGCGTCTCGCCGCTTCGAACGGAGCCACGCAGGTGGTGGCGCTGGGATCGGCGAAGACCGTGCTGGCGGGTGACGCGGTGTCCGGGTTCGGCGTGAAGCTGACCAACGCCGCCGGCGAGGCCGTCCTCGGCGAAGAGGTGGTCTTCACGATCACGGGCGGTCAGACGTCGGACGGCGGGACGAGCGCGCGGGTGCGCACCAACGCAGCGGGGATCGCCGTCGTTCCTCCGGTCTCGTCGAGCACGGCCGGGAGCATCCGGATCACGGCGACGACGTCCGCCGGCGCGCTGACGCTTCCGGAGATCACGGTGAACGCCCCGGCCGCGTCCATGACGGGCGCCGTCGAGGCGACGTCCGGCGTCGTCGCGGGCAAGGTCGTGCTGACCGTGGTCGCGTGGAACCAGTCGGGTGCGCCCGCCACGATCCAGGTCAAGACGAAGTACGGCTCGAAGTCGTTCACCGCGGTCCCGAGCGGTGGGACCGTGACCGCGACGATCAAGACCTATGCGACGGCGATCCCTGCCGGATCGGTCTCCGCCACGCTGACAGGCCCCGCCGGAACCGCGACCGTCACCGGAACCTACGACGCCCGCTGAGCGCGGACGCAGCGAATGAAAGAGCCAGAACACATGACCCCCACCTCCCCGGACTCCACCAGGCCGCTCCCGCGCGAGGTCTCCCGCCGTCGCGTGATCCGCACGGTGGCCTGGTCCGTGCCTGTCGTCGCGGTCGCCGTCGCGCTTCCCCAGGCCGCCGCCTCGGGCACGATGACCCTCGCCGTGACCAGCGGCGACGTCGACCCCGGAACGCTCAACGTGCGCTTCGCCGGTGCCTCGGCAGGAGACGCCGTCCCGTTGAGCATCTCGGTGACGGATCCGAACGGCACCCCCGTCACGGATGGGTTCGTCGCATCGCTTTCGGGCGCGGACGGGATCGCCGCGTGGAGTCCGGACAACGAGGGCCAGGTCGCCTCGACGGATCTCAGCGGGTCCGTCGTCGGCGGCAGCGCGACGCTGATCTTCGAGGCGCTCGGAGCGTTCGGCACCTTCTCGGTCCTGATCGTCGTGGGCGCCCAGTCCTGGGTGCTGTCCGTCACCGTCGCGGCCTGACATGCGCGGCCGTGCTCGTCCCCTGGCCGTGGTGGCGCTCCTCATGCTCGCGGCGACCACCGCGTCCTGCTCCGCCGCGGGACCGGCGGTGCCTGCTGCGGCGAGCGCGACGGCACCCCGCTCGACCGCGGGCGCGCAGAGCGGCGTCCCACGGATCACCCCGTCACCGGCCGTCACCAGCGCCATCTCCGCGGAACTCCTGGGGCCCGATGGCGCCGTCGCGAAGGATCAGGGAGAGATTCCGCTCGTCGTGCGCGTGACCAAGGGAGGAGAACCGCTGTCGGGCGGCACCGTCACCTTCGCGGTGCTGGAGGGGCCCGCGGTCTTCCCCGATGGCTTCGAGGCCGCGCAGACCGACGCCACGGGCGTCGCGACAGCGCTCTCGCTGTCGCCGACCGGCACGGGGTCGGTGAGGATCGAGGTGGCCGCGGACGACTTCGTCGGGAATGTGACGATCGAGATCCGCTGATTCCCCGCGGACCCGCGAGAATCGACGCATGTCCACGATGTCCGAACCGGGCGCCTTCGCCTCGACGATGAGCGCAGCGATGGCGCGCGCCGGGATCACGCTCACCGAGCTCAGGGATCGCCTCGTGTCGAAGGGGCACCCGATCTCGTTGACCGCACTCTCGTACTGGCGCTCGGGGCTGCGCCTGCCGGAGCGCCGCGCATCTCTCGACGCGATCCCCGTGCTGGAGGTGCTCCTCGAGCTCGAGCCCGGCGCGCTCGCCCGGCTCGTGGCGGGTCCGACGGCGCGACGCGTCGGCCGGGTCGAGCGCTTCGACGCGCTGATCGACTATCCCGTGCGCGATCCCGGCGACGGCGAAGCCTTCCGCGGAGAGAACGATGTGTCCCGGGTCTCGACGCAGGTGACCCTGCAACTCGGCGTCGACCGGGTGATCCGCACCGCCCGGATGCGCCGGCTCGTGGTCGCGAACCGCGACGGCGTCGAGGGGCTCACGGTGTTCATGAGCACGAACGAGGAGACCGGAAGCAACGCGTACCGGTTCCGTGCGATCGCGGGCTGCACCATCCACGAGGACTACCAGCCGGCGCAGAACGTCCGCAGTGTGCAGCTGCGTTTCCCTCGCCCCCTCATGCTCGGCGAGTCGGCGCTGACCGAGGTCGAGGTCACCATCGCCGAGGACGCCGCCATCGACATCGTGTCGGACTACGAGGTGATCGCCGAACAGCGTCTCGAGGAGATCCTGCTCTGGGTGAACTTCGACCCCGATGCGCTCCCGCGCCGATGCTGGGTGTACTTCGAGGAGAGCGGTCTGAAGCACGAATGGCCCGTCGACATCGAGGGCGCGCCCTCGGTGCACTACCGGCAACGCGACTTCGGCCCGGGAGGGCTCGGCGTCCGCTGGGAGTGGTGATCGGCGCTTCACAATTCGCGGGCGCTGTGTGAAGCGCTCAGCGCATAGCCTGCGTGCATGACGACCGAGAGCGCGCCGGCGGCGCCGCGGGCGATGCCGCCGGAGCTCGTCCCGGACGTCCGCGCGTGGATCGGACGCGCACTCGCATCGATCGATCACGGCGAGCCCCAGGCCGCGCGCGCGATGCTGATGGAGCTCGAGCAGAGCCTCGATCGAACGACCCGCGACGCGGCGCACGGCGCGGCGTCGCACCGAGGCGACCGGGACCGCAGCGGACTGACGCGCGCGGAACGGCGGGTCCTCCCGTTCCTGCGCACCCACCTCACGCTCGCGCAGATCGGCGAGCAGCTCTTCGTGTCCCGCAACACGGTGAGCACCCAGACCGCGTCGATCTATCGCAAACTCGGCGTCGGCGCGCGCGCCGCCGCCGTGGAGGAGGCGATCCGCTGCGGGCTTCTCCCGGACTGATGGCAGGGCCGTGACACGGCAGATGCCGTCCTCACGCCCGTTCCGAGCCTTCCGCGTGGTCCCGTGGCAATGTCAGGTGATCGCAAGGCATCGACGGTTTCTGCCTCGCGCGTGGATTCGGCCGCCGATCTTCTTCTGCGCCGAGAGCTAGCCTCCGTGTATGGAATCACTCGCGATGACTCCGCCAGACGACGGAAGGTCGCTCGTCAACCAGACGCTTCTCTGGGGAGGGGCGCTCCTGATCGCGGGAGGTGCGGTCCAGATCGTGACCGTCCGGATCGCCCCTGAACCGACCCAGGGAAGCTCGTACACGCTACTGAACTATTACCTCCCGGCAGCCGTCTCCGCGACTCTCGTCCTCGCAGGCTGTCTCGTTCTCGCAACAGGACTGCGCCGGAGCGGCGACGTGGTGGGCGGAACCCCGTGGGGTCGGATCGCGTTGCTCGGATTCGGCGGTTGCCACGCATATCTGGCATGGTCCGGGGTGTTCGCAGACGTCGGCTTGACCCTCCTGGCTCAGCTCGGCATCCTGTTCGCATTGCTGGTCCCGCTCTTCGCGGTCGCATCCGCACTCGTGATCGCATGGCAGCGCACTCTGCCTGGTGGTTGGAGCGTGTTTCCGGGGCTCGTCCTCGCCTTTGTCGTCGCAGCGGCGGCGTTCTCCCAGATGCCCGGGGTCGTTCCCCCAAGCTTCGGCTACGTCGTCACCACGATTGTCCCTTGGGTGCTGCTCGGGACCGTTGCCGTCGTTCTTGCGGGTCGGACACCGACGCTCGTTCCACGGCCCCGACGAGGAGGCGAGAACGTCTCTCACTGCTCCCTGTAGTGTGCCGGTCATGACCAAGTCACGAGTGGTCGTTGCGTTCTCGGCCACGCTGGCGATGCTCGGCCGCGCAGTCTTCGATCTCCGTCGCGCGAAGCCATAGCAGGCATCACCCTCCGACATCACCGCCACTCGAGCGAGCAGCATTCAGAAGAGGTCAAGGCGCCTTTCGCAACAGGACCTAGGCCGGAACAGCCAGGATCACCTGCGATGCCTTGAAGAGGGCGGTCGCGGTGGCACCCTCGACGAGGTCCAGCTCGTCGGCACTTTCGTTGGTGATCACCGAGACGACGGTCAGACCACCGGCCACCGCGAGTTCGACGGTGGTGTTCACCGCGCCGCGCTCGAGCGAGTTCACGGTGCCCGCGAACCGGTTGCGCGCAGAGAAGCGGTAGTCCTCCGCTTCGGTGACGAGCATCACCCAGGGCGCCTTCACCAGTGCGACGACCTCGGCACCCTCGACAAGACCGAGTGAGGCGGAGCTCTCGCTGGTGACGACGGCGGACAACTCTGCACCGCCGGTCAGGGTGACGTGGACGTCATCGTTGACAGCGCCCTTGCGGACGGCCGAGATCGTACCCGTGAAGCGGTTGCGCGCCGATGCCTTCATGCGTGTGTTCCTTTCGGTGTGCCCCGAATGAGGAGCGCTCGAGTGAGTGTAGGGCGAAAGAACAGCAACCCGGAAACGACGCCGCACCCGCGTCTTGAACACGTCCGTGCGGACGATTCCGCGGCTTGTGCCGCGCAGTTCGCCACACGAGATGCCTCCAACGCGCGCACGCGATCGTCACATCCTCATGACCGGCAGTCACAGCAGCTTCACCGCCTGCTCGACGAGAATGCCCGCGCCGATCAGCGTCATCACCACGCCGGCGAACTTCGTCACGAACATGCTCGCTCGTGGGCGGGAGCGCAGCATCCGGCGGGCCAGGATTGCGACGCAGAAGTACACGACGGCGACGTCGAGGATGTGCAAGCCACCGAGCGCCAGCATCTGCATCGACGACGGCCACCCGTGCGGGGTCGTGAACTGCGGGAGCAGTGCGATCAGCAACAGCACTCCCTTGGGGTTGATGCCGCTCACACCTGCGCCCCGGAAGAACTGCGCCACGCGATTGTCGCCGAACTCCCTGTCGCTGGCCTCGATGTGCGCGGCGCTGTTGAACAGCGCGCTCAGCCCGAGATAGATCAGGTACGCCGACCCCGCAACGGTGAGCCCCGTCAGAGCGACCGGATACCGGGTGATCAATGCTCCGAGGCCGACAGCGACGACGACCACTACGACGACATAACCGAAGACCATCCCCGCCACCGACGGCACGACCGACTTCGCGCGCAGGCCCGCCGCGATCGCGTACGCCCAGTCCGCACCCGGCGTGAACGCGAGCAGGATCGCCACGACCCAGAACCCCAGCACCAACGACCACTCCACCTGCTCAGTCCCTTCATCACACCGCGCGAGTAGCTACGTGATGAACAGTAGGCAGGATCGCGTGAAATGTGCTTCGCTTCTTCGCCAAAGTGGAGGCCTCTCGCGGCATAGTTGATCACATGGACGCACTCAACCGGAAGATTCTTTCACTACTCCAAGACGATGGTCGGATCAGCACCACCGAGCTGGCTCAGGAAGTGGGTTTGAGCCTGTCGTCCTGCCACCGTCGCCTCAAGGACTTGGAGGCGACGGGAGCCATCGAGCGGTACCGTGCTGTGATCGATCCTGCCGCGGTCGGGCTCAGCTTCGAGGCCATCGTGTTCGTCACGATGCGGACGACCGACCTCGAGGTCATCGCCGCCTTCGAGACCTCCGTCGCGAACGAGCCCAGCATCGTCGAGGCGCAGCGCCTGTTCGGGGAGCCGGACTACCTGCTGCGCGTGCTCGCCGTGGACATGCGCGCGTACCAGGAGCTGTACGACACGAAGCTCGGAGCCCTGCCCGGCGTCCAGCGGCTGACCTCCACGCTCGTCATGAAGCAGATCAGTGCTGATCGAGTGATTCCGATCCCGTAGCCCGAGACCCGCGACCGGACATCCTCAATGAGATGAACTCAATTAGTCCCCCGACGAGTACTTCTCTCCACCGACAAGACCGACGAACTCATCCAGGAGTTCGTCACCGTAGGCGGCGACCCCCCCAGGACTGGTGGAAGGAATGGCACAGCTCTTACTCGATCGCCGCCGACCAGACGCCGATCGTCCGGGACCGCGGCGAGGGCCGGTTCCTCGAGCTCGCACGCTCTGCGGCGTAGTTCTCCACACGCCCAGAACGTGCCCACACGCGGGTTTTCCAGAGCTTGGAAGGGCACAAAGAAAAGCCCCGGGATCCCTACTCTCGTAAGGGATCCCGGGGCTTCTCACAGCGACAGCGGCACGGTGGAGCTGGGGGGAATCGAACCCCCGTCCAACGCTGAGTCTCCACGCCTTCTCCGGGCGCAGTCTGTGCAGACGTTCTGCTCGGCTCCGACCTTTGTCACAGACACCTAAGTCGACA
>JAITLM010000159.1 GCA_031277885.1 Microbacterium sp. | reverse complement strand
CGGGACCTTCCCGATCAGCCGCAGCGCGCAGGAGCGGGCGAAGCGGCTCGGCATCTGGGTTCCGCTCGCGTCGATCGTCGCATTCGTCATCGTCATCCTGCTGGCGCAGTCCGCCGGTGTGGACCTGATCGGCGAGGTCATCCGCCTGTTCCGCTGAACCCCGTCGACGAAGAACGCCCCCACCCGGCCGATGCCGGATGGGGGCGTTCTCGTGGCGTGATCAGCCGAACCAGATGCCGAGCTCACGCGCGGCGGACTCGGGCGAGTCGGAGCCGTGCACCAGGTTCTGCTGCACCTTCAGGCCCCAGTCGCGGCCGAAGTCGCCGCGGATCGTGCCCGGGGCCGCGGTCGTCGGGTCGGTCGTGCCGGCCAGCGAGCGGAAGCCCTCGATGACGCGGTTTCCGGCCAGGCGGATCGCCACGGACGGGCCCGAGAGCATGAACTCGAGCAGCGGCTCGTAGAACGGCTTGCCCTCGTGCTCCGCGTAGTGCGCGGCGAGGAGGTCGCGGTCGGGGTCGACGAGGCGGATGTCGACGAGGGCGTATCCCTTGGCCTCGATGCGGGCCAGGATCGCGCCGGTGAGGCCGCGCGCGACGCCGTCGGGCTTGACCAGGACGAGGGTCTCTTCAGTGGGCATGTCAGTCACTCTCTGTGGTCGTTTCCAGGGGTGTCGGTGGAGGATTCGGGGGCCGCGGAGTCCGCGGAGGGCATGGCGGCACCGGCGGTCCGGGCGGCGCGGTCCGCGCGCCCGCCCACGATCATCGCGTAGGCCCACATGCCGCCGAAGACGATCGCGACCAGCAGGATCGCGGGCACCAGGATGGCGGACAGCAGGACGATGACCTGCAGGATCCATCCCATCACGATTCCGGTCCTGCTGCCCATCAGCCCTGCCGCGACGAGCATCGCGACGCCGACGACGGCGCCGCCGACGATGCCCCACCACGGCTCGATGCCGGGGCCGAGCGCCTTCAGGCCGAAGACGGTCAGCCCGGCGAGGCCGACCACGATCGCCTCGAACGCGAGGATGATCGACCCGAGCTTCTGGGCGAGGCCGCGCGGCGGGCGGGCCCGGCGCGGCTTCGCGGCCGCGGATCCGGATGCGGTCTCGTCGGTCACGCGCGCCATCCGCTCTTCCAGTCCTCCGCGGCGGCGAGCGAGATCGCCTCGCCGGCCAGCACGACGGATCCGGCGATGATCACCGCGCGGCGATCGGCCGAGGCGGCCCATTCTCGCGCGGCGTCCGCGGCCTCCGCGAGAGCCGGGTGCACCGTGGCCCTGCCGCCGGCGCGTTCGACCAGGTCGGCGAGGGCGTCGGGGTCGCTCGCCCGCTCCGAGTCGGGAGCCGTCGCGAAAACGTGCTCCACGGATGGCAGCAGCGTCTCGACGATGCCCGTCGCGTCCTTGTCGCCGAGCACGCCGAGCACGAGGCCCCACTCGTCGAAGTCGAAGCTGTCCTTCAGGGCGGCGGCGAGAGCGCGTGCGCCGTGCGGATTGTGCGCGGCGTCGACGATCACCGTCGGTGCGATGCCGAGCAGCTGCAGACGGCCGGGCGAGGTCGCGCCCGTCAGCCCCTCCGCGAGCACGTCGCCCGTGATCGCGTGCTGCGCTCCTCCGATGAGCGACTCGACGGCCGCGATCGCGAGGGCGGCGTTGAAGCCCTGGTGCTCGCCGTACATCGGCAGGTACTCCTCGGCGTACTGCCCCGCGAGCCCGCGCACGGTGATCTGCTGACCGCCGACCGCGAGGCGCTGCTCGACGAGGGCGAAGTCCTGACCCTCGAAGGCGATGCTCGCACCGCGCTCGTCCGCGACGCGGCGCAGCACGGCCTCGGCCTCGAGCGTCTGCCGCGAGGAGACCACGGCCGCGCCGTCCTTGATGATCCCGGCCTTCACCTCGGCGATCTTCGCGATCGTGTCGCCGAGGCGGTCGGCGTGGTCGAGGTCGATCGGCGTGAACACCGCGACGTCGCCGTCGGCCGTGTTCGTGGAGTCCCAGGATCCGCCCATCCCGACCTCGAGCACGAGCACATCGATCGGGGCATCCGCGCAGGCCACGAAGGCGAGCACGGTGAGCAGCTCGAAGAAGGTCAGCGGCGCGTCGCCCACGGCCTCCAGCTCGGCGTCCACGATGCCCACGAAGGGCTCGATCTCCTCCCACGCATCGGCCACGGCGGCATCGGCGATGGGTTCGCCGTCGATCATGATCCGCTCGGTGAACCGCTCGAGGTGCGGGCTCGTGAACAGGCCCGTGCGCAGGCCGTGCGCGCGCAGCAGGCTCTCGATCATGCGCGCCGTCGACGTCTTGCCGTTCGTGCCCGTGAGGTGCACGACGCGGTAGGTCTTCTGCGGGTCGTCCATGAGCTCGAGCAGGCGCGCCGTGCGCTCCTTGCGGGGCTGCACCCAGCGCTCCCCCGCGCGCTCCATGAGCGCGGAGTAGACCGCGTCCGCGCGCTCCCTGTCATCCGTCACGATGCGTCTCCGATCCGGCTCACGGCGACGGCGAAACCGCCGCGGTTGGCGTAGGTGCCCTTGTCGATGTCCGCCACGAGCTCGGCTGCGGCGAACTCGGCTCCCGCATCCAGGACCCCCGCCTCGACGGCGAGCGTCTCCTCGGCGACGCCGGCGACGGCGAACGCCGCACGCACCGCGGCGGCGTCCTCGGCGTCCTCGAAGCGCAGCTGCAGACGGATGCGGTCGCTCACGTCGAATCCGGCGTTCTTGCGGGTGTCCTGCACGGCGCGGATCACGTCGCGCGCCAGCCCCTCGGCCTCGAGCTCGGGCGTGGTCGCGGTGTCGAGCAGCACGAAGCCGCCGGTCGGGACGACGGCGAGCGCCTCGCCCTCCGGCCGGCCGGTCGTCTCCAGGGCGAGCTCGTACTCGTGCGGCTCGAGGGCGATGCCGTCGGCCGTCACCACCCCGCCCTCCTCGGTCCAGAAGCCGTCCTTCGCGGCGCGGATGACGCGCTGCACCTCCTTGCCGAGGCGCGGTCCCGCGGCACGGGCATTGACGCTGAGGCGGTGGCTGATGCCGTACTCGGCCGCGGTGGCCTCGCCCTGCGCGACGAGCTCGACCGCCTTGACGTTGAGCTCCTCGCGGAGGATGTCCTCGAACGGCGCCAGGGCCGCAGCGTGCGGGGTCACCACGGTGAAGCGGGCGAGCGGCAGCCGCACGCGCAGCTTCTCCTTCTTGCGCAGCGCATTGCCGACGCTGGACAGCTCGCGCACGGCGTCCATCGCGTCGCGCACGTCGTCCGCGTGCGGGAACTGCTCCGCGTCGGGCCAGTCCGTCAGGTGCACGCTGCGCCCGCCGGTGAGTCCCTGCCACACGCGCTCGCCGATGAGCGGCACGAGGGGGGCTGCGACGCGGGTCAGCGTCTCGAGCACGGTGTAGAGCGTGTCGAAGGCCTCGGTCGTCGTCGGGTCGTTCTCGTCCGTCCCCACCCAGAACCGGTCGCGCGACCGGCGGATGTACCAGTTCGTGAGCACCTCGGCGAAGTCGCGCAGGCGCGAGGCCGCCGTGGTCGAGTCGAGCCCCTCGAGGTCCGCCTGCACGCCGCGGACGAGGTCGCCCGTGCGCGCCAGGATGTACCGGTCCAGGACGTCGGTCGAGTCCGTGCGCCAGCGCGCCTGATAGCCCTCCCCGTCGGGACCGCCTGCGGCGTTCGCGTAGGTCGCGAAGAAGTACCACGAGTTCCACAGCGGCAGGATGAACTCGCGCACGCCGGCGCGGATCCCCTCTTCGGTGACCGACAGGTTGCCGCCGCGCAGCACCGAGCTCGACATCAGGAACCAGCGCATCGCGTCGGATCCGTCCCGGTCGAAGACCTCGGAGACGTCCGGGTAGTTGCGCAGCGACTTCGACATCTTGTAGCCGTCGGAGCCGAGCACGATGCCGTGGCAGCTCACACCGGTGAACGCCGGGCGATCGAAGAGCGCGGTCGACAGCACGTGCATGAGGTAGAACCAGCCGCGGGTCTGCCCGATGTACTCGACGATGAAGTCGGCCGGCGAGTGCGAGTCGAACCACTCCTGGTTCTCGAACGGGTAGTGCACCTGTGCGAACGGCATCGATCCGGAGTCGAACCACACGTCGAAGACGTCCTCGATGCGGCGCATCGTGCTCTTGCCGGTGGGGTCGTCGGGGTTCGGGCGGGTGAGCTCGTCGATGAACGGGCGGTGCAGATCCACCTCGCCCTCCGCGTTGCGCGGAAGGCGGCCGAAGTCCCGCTCCATGTCGGCGAGGGATCCATAGGCGTCCACTCGGGGGTGTTCGGGGTCGTCGCTCTTCCAGATCGGGATCGGGGATCCCCAGTATCGGTTGCGGCTGATCGACCAGTCGCGCGCGCCCTCGAGCCACTTTCCGAACTGGCCGTGCTTGACGTTCTCCGGCACCCAGGTGATCTGCTCGTTGTTCGCGAGCATGTCGTCCTTGAAGTCCGTGACGCGCACGAACCAGCTGGAGACCGCCTTGTAGATGAGCGGGTTGCGGCAGCGCCAGCAGTGCGGGTACGAGTGCAGGTAGCTCTGCAGGCGCAGCAGGCGTCCGTTCCCGCGGAGCAGGCGCACGAGCGGGGTGTTCGCGTCCATCCACAGCTCGCCCGCGACGTCGGTCACGTTCGGCAGGAAGCGTCCGCCCTCGTCGAGCGAGAGGATCGTGGGGATCCCGGCGGCTCCGGCGACGCGCTGGTCGTCCTCACCGTAGGCGGGCGCCTGGTGCACGATGCCGGTGCCGTCGCTCGTCGTGACGTAGTCGTCGACGAGGATCCGCCAGGCGTTCTCGGTGCCCCAGGTCTCGGTGTCCGCGTAGTAGTCGAAGAGGCGGTCGTAGCCGACCCCGCCGAGCTCCGCGCCGGTCACGGTCGCGGAGACCGCGGCGAGCGCGTCCTCCGCACTGTCGTAGCCGAGGTCCTTCGCGTAGCCGCCGAGGAGGTCCCGCGCGAGCAGGAAGCGGTCGCCCTGCGCGCCCTCCGCCGCGCCGTTCGGCCCCACGGGCAGCACGGCGTAGACGATCTCCGGCCCCACGGCGAGCGCGAGGTTGGTCGGCAGGGTCCACGGGGTCGTGGTCCACGCCAGTGCGCGCACGCCCTCCACGCCCAGGGCCGCGGCCTTCTCCCCCGCGAGCGGGAAGCTCACGGTGACGGACGGATCCTGACGCTCCTTGTAGACGTCGTCGTCCATGCGCAGCTCGTGCGCCGAGAGCGGCGTCTCGTCACGCCAGCAGTACGGGAGCACGCGGTAGCCCTCGTAGGCGAGGCCCTTGTCGTGCAGGGTCTTGAAGGCCCAGAGCACGCTCTCCATGTAGCCGAGGTCGAGGGTCTTGTAGCCGCGCTCGAAGTCGACCCAGCGGGCCTGGCGGGTGACGTAGTCCTGCCACTCGTGCGTGTAGGCGAGCACGGACTCGCGCGCCTTCGCGTTGAAGACGTCGATGCCCATCTGCTCGATCTCGTCCTTCTCGGTGATCCCGAGCTGCTTCATCGCCTCGAGCTCGGCGGGCAGACCGTGCGTGTCCCACCCGAACACGCGGTCGACCTTCTTGCCGAGCATGGTCTGGAAGCGCGGGAACAGGTCCTTCGCGTAGCCCGTGAGGAGGTGGCCGTAGTGCGGCAGGCCGTTGGCGAACGGAGGGCCGTCGTAGAAGACCCACTCCTCCGCGCCCTCGCGCTGCGAGATCGAGGCGCGGAAGGTGTCGTCGGCCTCCCAGAACGCGAGCACGTCGCGTTCGATCTCGGGGAAGCGCGGGCTCGGGGTGACGGCGGCCGGACCGAACGAGGATCCGGTGGGAGAGGTGCGCGGGTAGGTCATCGTGTCTCGCAGTGTCGGTGGCGGGCGGGAGCTGCGCGCCGGGACGATCCTGTGCTCGTCGAGCAACCGGGACCGCGGTACCACCCTGCATTGCCCCGCCTCGCGACGGAGCCACTCTCACTGCGGCTGTGACGGGCCTGCCCCGCTCGGTTCTACTTGCTCCGGTCGTTCAGGCGGTCGTGCGTGCGCTGGACTGGTCGAAGCGTTCTTCCGAGAGCTCCCCGGTGATGGCCGGATCGATGCTCGTCCGTCCAGTCTAACGCCGCCCGATCCGCGTCCGCTCCGGGGCGCGTAGGGCATCGGGCGATGAGACGCTGTCGGCGGCCGACCATAGGGTCGTGGCATGGCCCGCAGCACCGAACGCCCTCAGCCGCCCCGCGTCTCCCCGCCGGATCTGCCGGACGAGCTCGACGACGGCGTGGGCCGCCGCCACGGCGACCACGTCGGCCTGCGGATCCCGCTGACAGAGGATCTCGCGCACGCGCAGTTCGAGCAGTGCTCGCTCTCCGGCGCCGCGGAACGCGTGGATCTCGCCGGTGCGACCCTGCTGGACGTGGAGATCGTGGACGCGCGCACGCCCGTGCTGTCGCTCAAGGACGCCACGATCCGCCGGCTGCGTATCGCCGGCGGCCGGATCGGCACGCTGGATCTGTCCGGCGCCCACGTCGCGGAGCTGATCGTCGAGCACGCCCGGATCGACTACCTCTCGCTCGCGGCCGCGAAGATCCAGGATTCGCTGCTCATGGACTGCACGCTCGCGACCGTGGACGTCCCCGCGGCCGCGGTCACCCGGGTGCGGTTCGAGCGCAGCAGCGCGGACGAGGTCGACACCAGAGGCCTGCGGGCCGACAGCCTCGACCTGCGCGGTCTCGATGCCCTGGCGTTCCTCGACGTGACCTCCCTGCGCGGCGCCACCCTGACCTCCCGCCAGGTCGAGCTGCTGGCTCCGGTCTTCGCCCGCGCCGCCGGCATCGACGTCCAGGACTGACGCACCGCCCCCTCTCCCCGCCCTCCACTTCCGAGTCGTCCCCGTCAGCGGACCCTATGGCGTGCGCTCACGGGGACGACCCGGAAGTGGAGAGCTGCCGCGCGTCTCGAGCGCGTGGTCAGGGACCGGTCGGGCGGATGGCGGAGGTGAGCCGACCGTCGGACTGCAGCACGAGGCGGGTGACCGTCATCACCGTCGCGTCGCCGCACGGACCGTGGACGACGTCGTCCACGAGCCGGATCCGCTCCCGCGCGACGACCGCGTCGTCGCTGCGGACGACCAGCTCGTACCGATGGTCGCCGCTCCCGGAGCGCTGCATGCCGGAATGCTACTCGCGCCCCCCTCGCACCGCCCGCCTACCTCCGAGTCGTCCCCGTCAGCGGACCCCATAGCGTGCGCTCACGGGGACGACTCGGAGGGAGGGGGATCCGAGGCGGCGAGCAGTTCGCGCGTGAAGGGGTGCTGGGGAACGTCGAGGACCTGCGCGGCCGGGCCCTGCTCGACGATCTCCCCGTCCTGCATCACGAGCAGATCGTCCGCGACCGAC
>JAITLM010000140.1 GCA_031277885.1 Microbacterium sp. | reverse complement strand
AGTTCGTGCCGAGGCGGTTGGCGCCGTGCACCGAGACGCAGGCGCATTCGCCCGCGGCGTACAGGCCGGGGACGATCGTGTCGTTGTCGGCCAGTACCTCTCCGCTGTTGTTGGTCGGGATGCCGCCCAACGCGTAGTGCGCGGTCGGCATCACGGGGACCGGCTCGACGACGGGGTCGACGCCGAGGTAGGTGCGCGCGAACGCCGTGATGTCCGGGAGCTTGGTCTCCAGGACCTCGGCGCCGAGGTGCGTGCAGTCCAGCAGCACGTAGTCCTTGTGCGGACCGGCTCCGCGACCCTCCGCGACCTCCTGCACCATGCAGCGGGCGACGATGTCGCGCGGTGCGAGGTCCTTGATCGTGGGGGCGTAGCGCTCCATGAAGCGCTCGCCCGAGGCGTTGCGCAGGATCGCGCCCTCACCGCGGGCGCCCTCCGTGAGCAGGATCCCGAGTCCGGCCAGGCCGGTCGGGTGGAACTGGAAGAACTCCAGGTCCTCGAGCGGGAGGCCCTTGCGCCACACGATGCCGACGCCGTCTCCGGTGAGGGTGTGCGCGTTCGAGGTGGTCTTGAAGATCTTTCCGAAGCCGCCGGTCGCGAAGATCACGGCCTTGGCGTGGAAGACGTGCAGCTCTCCGGTGGAGAGGTCGTAGGCGACGACGCCGGCGATGCCGGTCTTGCCGGCCTCGTCCTTCACCGTGATGAGGTCGAGCACGTAGAACTCGTTGAAGAAGTTGATGCCGAGCTTGACGCAGTTCTGGAACAGCGTCTGCAGGATCATGTGGCCGGTGCGGTCCGCCGCGTAGCACGCACGGCGGACGGGCGTCTTGCCGTGCTCGGCCGTGTGCCCGCCGAAGCGGCGCTGGTCGATCTTGCCCTCGGGCGTGCGGTTGAACGGAAGGCCCATGTTCTCGAGGTCGATGACCGCGTCGATGGCCTCCTTGGCGAGGATCTCCGCCGCGTCCTGGTCGACGAGGTAGTCGCCGCCCTTGACGGTGTCGAAGGTGTGCCACTCCCAGCTGTCCTCCTCGACGTTCGCGAGCGCCGCGGCCATGCCGCCCTGCGCCGCGCCCGTGTGGGAGCGCGTGGGGTAGAGCTTCGAGATCACCGCGGTCTTCGCGCCGGGGCCGGCCTCGATCGCCGCGCGCATGCCGGCGCCGCCGGCGCCGACGATCACGATGTCGAACTGATGGTGGTGCACGCCGTTCTTGACGACGGAATCCGGGGTCTCAGTGGTCACTGGTTCTGCCTATTCTCTGAGCTTGTCGCCGCTGCCGCGGGGGAGCCTGTCTCGTCGCTGATCGCCGGGCTACTTGCCCAGCGCCTTGCAGGTGTCCCACATGGCGCCGCTCTCGAACACGCCGTTGCAGGGGTCGAAGGTGAACACGACGAGGGTGCCGAGCACGATGAGCAGCGCGGCGGCCAGGCCGAGCACCACCAGGAGCGTCTTGCGGACGCCCGCGTGGCCGACGTAGTCGTTGACGACCGTGCGCATGCCGTTGGCGCCGTGGATGAGCGCCAGCCACAGCATCAGCACGTCCCACCACTGCCAGAACGGCGTGGCGTACTTGCCGGCGACGAACGCGAAGTCCAGGGCGTGGATGCCCTCGCCGAGCATGAGGTTGACGAACAGGTGGCCGAAGATCAGCACGACGAGCACGACGCCCGACACGCGCATGTAGATCCAGCCCCACTTCTCGATGTTGAAGCCCTTGTTGCGGCGCGGAGCCGCCATGTGCTGCGTGGTGAAGACGTCCGCGGCCATCAGCTTCCGCCTCCCACGTGCGAGAACACGTTGATCAGGTGGCGCGGTGCGAAGCCGGCCATCAGCACCAGCCAGAGGCCGATGACGATCCAGAACATCTGCCGCTGGTACTGGGCGCCCTTGGACCACACGTCGACCAGGATGATCCGCAGGCCGTTCAGCGCGTGGAACACGATCGCGGCGACGAGCACCGTCTCGCCCAGTCCCATGACCGGGTTCTTGTAGGTGCCGAGGACGGCGTCGTACGCCTCCGGCGAGACCCGGATGAGCGACGTGTCGAGCACGTGCACCAGGAGGAAGAAGAAGATGGCGATTCCGGTGATGCGATGCAGAACCCACGACCACATGCCTTCGCGACCCCGGTAGAGGGTGCCGCGCGGCGTCTTGGACGTGGTTTCCGCAATCGAAGGTGTCAAGCGAGTGCTTGCGGACACAGTCGTCCTCCCTGATCGATAGCGAAGGATCGCGGCGCGCAGGCGTCCGATCCCCCTCATCCTATTCCTGTCAGCTGGCTGGGAGCGACGAAGGCGACCCTTAGCACGATGCGGTTCTGCGATCGGAACCATGCACGATTGCGATCATGCGGGTCGTGATCGCTCGATCGTCTCGGTCGCGCTTCCGGTGGTGTCGGAAGGGCCTGGCAGCGTCGCTCGATACGCTGTTGCTCATGCGCGAGCCGATCTCTGACTTCTATGCCGTCATCCCCGCAGGAGGCATCGGGAGCCGTCTGTGGCCACTGTCGCGCGCGGATGCGCCGAAGTTCCTGCATGACCTGACAGGATCGGGCCAGTCGCTGCTTCGTGACACCTGGGACCGTCTCGAGCCGCTGACCGGCCCCGACCGGATCGCGGTCGTCACGGGACGCGCCCATCGCGCAGCGGTCGAGGCGCAGCTGCCCGGCATTCTCGACAGCAACGTGTTCCTGGAGTCCGAGCCGCGGGAATCGGCTGCCGCGATCGGGCTCGCCGCGGCGATCCTGCATCGTCGCGACCCCGATGTGATCATCGGCTCGTTCAGCGCCGACCACGTCATCCGTGGCACCCGGGTGTTCGAGTTCGCCGTGCGCGATGCGGTCGAGGTCGCCCGGAAGGGGTACATCGTCACGATCGGAATCACTCCGACCGAGCCCGCCGTGGGCTTCGGGTACATCAAGCAGGGTGCGGAGCTCGTGGTCGAAGGGGCGAGAGAGGCGGCGCTCGTCGAGCGGTTCGTGGAGAAGCCGGACCTCGCGACCGCGCGGACGTACGTCGCCGACCGCAGCTACCTCTGGAATGCCGGAATGTTCATCGCGAGAGCCGATGCACTGCTGGCGGAGATCGAACTGCATCAGCCGGTCCTGTACGCGGGGCTGACCGAGCTCGCAGAGGCGTGGGATGACCGTGAGCGCCGTGGGCCCGCGGTGGACAGGATCTGGCCGGCGCTGCCGAAGATCGCGATCGACTACGCGGTCGCGGAGCCTGCGGCCGAACGCGGACGGCTGGCTGTCGTCCCCGGCCATTTCGACTGGGATGACGTGGGGGACTTCGCCTCGCTCACGAAGCTCATCCTGAACGGGCGCAAGAACGATCTCGCGGTTCTCGGCCCGTCTGCGCGTGTGCTCTCGGATGCGGCGAGCGGGATCCTGGTCAGCCAGACGTCACGGGTGATCAGCCTCGTCGGCGTGCAGGACATCGTGGTGGTGGATACGCCGGACGCGTTGCTCGTGACGACCATCGAGCACGCGCAGCGGGTGAAGGGTGTGGTCGAGTCGCTCAAACTCACGGGCCGCGGCGACGTGCTCTGACGCGTCCGCGGTTCATCAGCAGATGCGCATGACTCTGCACGAAAGCAGGGATGGTTCGGGTGTCCTGCTCATATGAGCATGGACGAGCGCATGTGATCTCATGTTTGTAACCATTGACTCCAGCGACACGGACGAGGATGCCCGATCCCCGTCATAGTCGGTAACTTTCAAGTGTCCCGCGATGGCCGCGGGCTCGTGTTCTGGAGGCCCGAGTGACCATCTCCCTCACCAAGAAGCTGATCGGCGCGACCGTCGCGGCCGGTGTCATCGTCGCCCTCGCAGGTTGCGGCTCCGCTCCTGCCCCGGCGAGCTCGAGCGCGGCGAAGCCCGCCGACGCCAACTTCAAGCCCTGCCTCGTCTCCGACAGCGGCGGGTTCAACGACAAGTCCTTCAACGAGTCGGCGAAGAACGGCATCGAGAAGGCCGGCAAGGATCTCGGCGTCAAGCCGATCACGGTCGAGTCCAAGGCGGACGGCGACTACAAGCCGAACATCGACTCCCTCATCGCGGGCAAGTGCACCCTGATCATCGGCGTCGGCTTCAAGCTGGACCAGGCGATCGCCGACGCGGCCATCGCCAACCCGAAGCTGAACTTCGGCATCATCGACTCGATGGCCGACCCCAAGAACACCGGAAAGCCGGCGGCGCCGAACATCAAGCCGCTGCTGTTCGACACCGCTCAGGCGGCCTACCTCGGCGGCTACGCCGCGGCGGCCTGGTCGGCGCAGTCCGGCGCGAACAAGGTCGGCACCTTCGGCGGCATGAAGATCCCGCCGGTGACGATCTTCATGGACGGCTACGTCGACGGCGTCAAGAAGTACAACGAGGACAAGGGCGCCAACGTCGCCGTCGTCGGCTGGGACAAGGACAAGCAGGACGGCTCCTTCACCGGCGCGTTCCAGGCGAACGACGTCGCCAAGCAGACCGCGAACTCGGTGCTGGACCAGGGCGTCGACCCGATCCTCCCGGTCGGCGGCCCGATCTACCTCTCCGCCAGCGCGGCGATCAAGGACAGCGGCAAGAAGACGGTCATGCTCGGCGTCGACTCCGACCTCGCCGTGGCCGACCCGTCGGTCGCCGACCAGATCCTGGTCTCGATCATGAAGCGGATCGACGACGCGGTGTACAGCACGGTCACCGAGACCGCGAAGGGCTCCTTCGACCCGACGGCGTACGTCGGCACCCTGGCGAACAACGGCGTGGGCCTGTCGTCCTTCCACTCCTTCGAGAGCCAGCTCCCGAAGGGCCTGACGGACGAGCTGAAGGCGCTGCAGGACAAGATCATCAAGGGCGACATCAAGGTCACCTCGCCCAGCTCCCCGAAGTAATCCACCTTCGACGCGGGACGTTCCGGTCCGCCATCGCAGCCTGACGGCTCGATCGGCGGGCCGGACGTCCCGCGCTCTTCTTGAGACACGTCTTCCCGGATAGGGTCACCACTATGAAGCTCGAGCTCCGCGGCATCACCAAACGCTTCGGATCCCTGGTCGCCAACGATCACATCGACGTGGTCGTCGAAGGCGGCGAGATCCACGCCCTGCTGGGCGAGAACGGGGCCGGCAAGTCGACCCTGATGAACGTCCTCTACGGCCTGTACCAGGCCGACGAGGGCGAGATCCTGCTGGACGGCGTGCCGCAGCACTTCCGCGGCCCCGGCGACGCCATGGCGGCGGGCATCGGCATGGTGCACCAGCACTTCATGCTCATCCCGGTGTTCACCGTCGCCGAGAACGTGATGCTCGGTCACGAGCAGTCCAAGGCGCTCGGCGTGCTGGACATCGCCGCCGCCCGTGAGCACGTGCGCCAGGTCGCCGCCCGCTTCGGCTTCGAGGTCGACCCCGACGCGATCGTCGGCGACCTCCCCGTCGGCGTGCAGCAGCGCGTGGAGATCATCAAGGCGCTGAGCCGCGACGCGAAGGTGCTGGTCTTCGACGAGCCGACCGCCGTGCTCACGCCGCAGGAGACCGACGAGCTCATGGAGATCATGAAGCAGCTGCGCGATGAGGGCACGGCGATCGTGTTCATCACGCACAAGCTGCGCGAGGTGCGCGCCATCGCCGACAAGATCACGGTGATCCGGCTGGGCAAGGTGGTCGGCGAGGCCGACCCCAAGTCCTCCAACACCGAGCTGGCGTCCATGATGGTGGGACGCGCGGTCGAGCTCACGGTGCACAAGGACCCGCCGAAGATCGGCGAGGGCGGCCTGCGCGTGAAGGACCTGCGCGTGATCGCGCCCGACGGCGTCGTGGTCGTCGACGACGTGACCTTCGACGTGCGCCCGGGCGAGGTGCTCGCGATCGCGGGCGTGCAGGGCAACGGGCAGACCGAGCTCGCCGAGGCGATCATCGGACTCGGCTCGCGCATGACGGGCTCCATCTCGCTGAACGGCGTCGAGCTGGTCGGCCGCAACGTGCACCAGGTGCTCGACGCCGGAGTCGGATTCGTGCCGGAGGACCGCAACGAGGACGGTCTGGTCGGCGGCTTCTCGGTCGCCGAGAACCTCATCCTCGACCGCTCCGACGACCCGGCGTTCAGCCGCTTCGGGACGATCCTGCGCGGCGTGCTCGACGACTTCGCGAAGGCGCGGATCTCCGAGTTCGACATCCGCACCCAGGGTCCCGGCCAGGCGGCCGGCTCCCTCTCCGGCGGGAACCAGCAGAAGGTCGTGATCGCGCGCGAGCTCAACCGCGACCTCAAGCTGCTGCTGGCCTCGCAGCCGACCCGCGGCGTGGACGTCGGATCCATCGAGTTCATCCACAAGCGCATCGTCGCCACCCGCGACTCCGGCATCCCGGTGATCGTGGTGTCGACCGAACTGGACGAGGTCACCGCCCTCGCCGACCGCATCGCGGTCATGTATCGCGGACGCGTGGTCGGGATCGTCCCCGGTGACACCCCGCGCGATGTGCTCGGCCTGATGATGGCCGGCGAGAACCCGACGGAGGCAGCCGCATGAGCACCGCGACCGAACCTCAGGCTCCGGCGCCGGAGCCGCCGATGACCCGCAACATCCAGGAGATCCCGGTCTCGAACCGCCTGCTGCGCGAGATCCTGCGCGGCAGCGCGGTCACCACCGTGCTCGCCATCGTGCTCGCCCTCGTCGTCGGCGGCGTGCTGATCGCCGTCACCAGCCCCGACGTGCAGGCCGCGTCCGGCTACTTCTTCGCGCGGCCGGGAGACACCCTGGGGGCGGCGTGGACGGTCGTCGCCGGCGCCTACGCGGCGCTGTTCAACGGATCCGTCATCGACTTCGGCGCCACCGACTTCTGGTCCGCGGTCAAGCCGCTGGGCAGCACGATCGCCTTCGCGGCGCCGCTCATCGCGGCCGGGCTCGGCATCGCGGTCGCGTTCCGGGTGGGCCTGTTCAACATCGGCGCGCGCGGCCAGATGCTCATCGCCTGCGCGGCGGCGGCCCTGGTCACCTTCCAGCTGAACCTGCCGGCGCTCATCCAGATCCCGCTGACCCTCATCGTCGGCATCGTCGCGGGCGCGCTCTGGGGCGGGCTCGTGGGACTGCTCAAGGCGCGCACAGGCGCCCACGAGGTCATCCTCACGATCATGCTCAACTACATCGCGTTCTATCTCGTGACGTGGATGGTGCAGGTGCCGCAGCTGCTGCAGCGGCCGGGGCAGATCCAGCCGATCTCGCGGCCGACGCCGGCGAGCGCGGTGCTGCCCAAGCTCCCCGGACTCGACCTGATCGACTGGGGCTTCCCGATCGTCATCGTCGCGACCCTGTTCGTGTGGTGGCTCGTCGAGCGCTCGAGCCTCGGCTTCCGGATGCGGGCCGTGGGGGAGAACCCCAGCGCCGCGCGGGCCGCGGGCATCAGCGTGCCTCGGGTCTACATCTACGCGATGCTCTTCTCCGGCGGGCTCGCGGGCCTGGCGGGCATGTTCCAGATCCAGAGCACGATCACGGGCGGCTTCGACGGCGGCATCGACGCCGGCATCGGCTTCACCGCCATCACGGTCGCGCTGCTCGGTCGCAGCCGCGCCTGGGGCACCTTCTGGGCGGGGCTGCTGTTCGGCGCGCTCAAGGCCGGGTCGTTCCCGATGCAGGCGCTGCAGTCGATCCCGGTCGACATCGTGCTCGTCGTGCAGTCGCTCATCGTGCTGTTCATCGCGGCGCCTCCGCTGATCCGCACGATCTTCTTCCTGCCCAAGGACGACTCCGAGCGCTCGCAGCGCTCCAAGGCCCGGATCGCGCGCCGCGCCCTGAAGAACTCCGATTCCTCCGACACGAAGGCGGCGGCCGCATGAGCACCTCCCTCACCTCGGCGCCCGTCCTCGACGCGCCGACCGTCGTCAAGGTCCGCTCCCTGAAGACGCCGATCACGCTGCTCGCGATCGCCGCGCTCCTGGGCCTGCTGTTCCTGTTCGCGCCCCGCTACGGGACCACGACGTTCCGCCTCTCCGAGGCGAGCGCGGCGATCCACCTGGGCGACATCCCGGTGCCCGCGGGCCCGCTGCTGTGGATCGCGTGGGCGCTCGCGCTCGTGCTCGGCGTGCTCACGCTCGTCGCGGCGCTGCAGTACCGCAAGATCGCGCTGTGGCTGCCGATCGTGTACGCCCTGCTGGCGATGACGGCGTTCCTCACCTGGGCCGGTGCCGGCGCGGGAGGTGCGATCACCCTGACCGGCCTGCTCGGCGGATCCATCTCGCTCGCGGTGCCGCTCGTGTTCGGCGCCCTCGCGGGCGTGATCGGCGAGCGCGCGGGCGTCGTGAACGTCGCGATCGAGGGCCAGTTCCTGCTCGGCGCCTTCACCGCCGCGATCCTCGGATCCCTCACGCACAACCCGTTCGTGGGCCTCATCGGCGCGATGTTCGGCGGCATCCTGATCTCGCTCGTGCTGGGCGCGTTCGCGATCAAGTACCTGGTCGACCAGGTGATCGTCGGCGTCGTGCTGAACGTCTTCGCCTCGGGTCTGACCGGCTTCCTGTACCAGGGCGTGCTCGCCCCGAACGCGCAGGCGCTCAACAGCCCCACCCGGTTCTCGCTCATCAAGATCCCGATCCTCGGCGACATCCCGGTGATCGGCCCCGCGCTGTTCAACCAGACCTTCCTCGTCTACCTGATGTACGTCGTCGTGGCGCTCGTCGCCTGGGCGATGTACCGCACCCGCTGGGGCCTGCGTGTGCGCGCGGTCGGCGAGCACCCCCACGCCGCCGACACGGTCGGCATCAAGGTCAACCCGACGCGGTTCTGGAACCTGCAGCTCGCCGGCGCGATCGCCGGCATCGGCGGCGCCTACTTCACGCTCGTCTCGGTGCCGCAGTTCACCAAGGACATGACCGCGGGCCTCGGCTTCATCGCGCTGGCCGCGGTGATCTTCGGCCGGTGGGATCCGGTGCGCGCAGCCCTCGCGGCCCTGCTGTTCGGCTTCGCGACCAACCTGCAGAACCTGCTCACGGTGCTGCGCACGCCGATCCCCGGCGAGTTCATGCTGATGCTGCCGTACGTCGTGACGATCCTCGCCGTGGTCGGCTTCGTCGGCCAGATCAAGGCGCCGGCGGCCGACGGCAAGCCGTACATCAAGTCCTAGGGGGACGTTCATGGACATCGACTGGGACGAGCTGCGCCGTGTCGCCGACGAGGCTCAGCAGAAGGCCTACGCGCCGTACTCGCACTACCGCGTGGGAGCGGCGGCGCTCGTGGACGACGGCCGGATCGTGTCCGGCTGCAACGTCGAGAACGCGTCCTACGGCGTGACGCTGTGCGCCGAGTGCGCGATGGTCGGAGACCTGTTCATGTCGGGAGGCGGGCGTCTCGTCGCGTTCCTCTGCGTGAACGGCGAGGGCGAGACGATCATGCCCTGCGGCCGCTGCCGGCAGCTGCTGTACGAGCACTCCGCACCGGGGATGCTGCTCGAGACCGTGTCCGGCATCAGGACCATCGACGAAGTGCTGCCCGACGCGTTCGGGCCGAGAGATCTGGAGAACGTCCGTTGAGTGTTGAGCCTTTTGATGCCGTCGACGTGATCCGCGCCAAGCGCGACGGCGGGACCGTGCCCGAGCCCGCGCTGCGCTGGATGGTTGACGCCTACACGCGCGGCTACGTCACGGACCCGCAGATGGCGTCGTTCGCGATGGCCGTGTTCCAGCGCGGCATGGAGCGCGACGAGATCCGCGTGCTCACCGACGCGATGATCGCATCGGGGGAGCGGATGAGCTTCGCCGCGCTCGGCAAGAAGACCGTCGACAAGCACTCCACCGGCGGCGTCGGGGACAAGATCACGCTGCCGCTCGCACCGCTCGTCGCCTGCTTCGGCGTGGCGGTCCCGCAGCTGAGCGGGCGCGGCCTCGGCCACACCGGCGGCACCCTGGACAAGCTCGAGGCGATCCCCGGCTGGCGGGCCGCGCTCAGCAACGAGGAGATGTTCGCGCAGCTGCAGGGAGACGTCGGCGCGGTGATCTGCGCGGCGGGATCCGGCCTCGCCCCCGCTGACAAGAAGCTCTACGCACTGCGCGACGTGACCGGCACGGTCGAGGCGATCCCGCTGATCGCCTCGAGCATCATGTCGAAGAAGATCGCCGAGGGCACCGATGCGCTCGTCCTTGACGTCAAGTTCGGATCCGGCGCCTTCATGCAGGACATCGACCGCGCCCGCGAGCTCGCCCGCACCATGGTGGCGCTCGGCACCGATTCGGGGGTGCACACGACCGCGCTGCTCACCGACATGAACGTCCCCCTGGGCCTCGCGATCGGCAACGCCAACGAGGTGCGCGAATCGGTCGAGGTGCTCGCCGGCGGCGGCCCCGCCGACGTCCGCGAGCTCACCCTGGCCCTCGCCCGCGAGATGCTGGCGCTCAGCGGCCAGCCCGATGCGGATGTGGAGCGCGCGCTCGACGACGGGCGCGCGATGGACTCCTGGAAGGCCATGATCCGCGCGCAGGACGGCGACCCCGACGCGGCGCTGCCGACCGCGCGCGAGACGCACACCGTGACCGCCCCCTCGGACGGATTCGTGACCCGCATGGACGCGCTGCCGTTCGGCATCGGCGCCTGGCGCCTGGGGGCGGGCCGTGCCCGTGCCGAGGACGCCGTGGTGTTCGCGGCGGGCATCGACCTGCACGTGAAGCCCGGCGACGCCGTGCGCGCGGGGGATCCGGTGTTCACGCTGTCCGCCGACGATGCGGCGCGGTTCGACCGCGCCCTGGACGCGGTCGAGGGCGCGTGGGAGATCGGCGCGGAGCACATCGAGCGCGCGCCCCTCGTGCGCGAGCGCATCACGGCCTAGGCTGATTCCGGGCGCGGCGTCCGCGCGGCGCCCTGTCCGGTTCCTCTCGGAACATCCCTGACGATTCCCATCGATCGACCGCTGAGGAAGGATCTGTCATGCCCATCGACGCGAACGGCGACCTGGAGGTCGAGGGCCTGTCCCTCCGGAGCCTCCCCAAGGTCTCGCTGCACGATCACCTCGACGGCGGGGTCCGTCCCGCCACGATCATCGAGCTCGCCGACGCGGCGGGGATCGAGCTGCCGCACACCGACCCCACGGCACTGGCGATGTGGTTCCGCACCCAGGCGGCGGCCGGATCCCTGGTCGACTACCTGAAGACGTTCGACGTGTCGCTCTCGGTCATGCAGAGCGCCGAGAACCTGCGCCGCATCTCGCGCGAATTCGTCGAGGACCTGGTGCGCGACGGCGTCGTCTACGGCGAGGTGCGCTGGGCGCCCGAGCTGCACCTCACGACAGGGCTCAGCCTGCAGCAGGCGGTCGACGCCGTGCAGGACGGCATCGACGAGGCCGAGGACGCCGCCGAGAGCCGCGGCAAGAGCATCCGGGTGGGACAGCTGCTCTCCGCGATGCGGCAGACCGACCGGGTGCGCGAGATCGCCGAGCTGGCGGTCGCCAACCGGGATCGGGGCGTGGTCGGCTTCGACACCGCGGGCCCCGAGGCGGGCTACCCGTCCTCGCGCTACCGGGAGACGTTCGAGTACCTGGCCGGGCAGATGTTCCCCACGACCGTGCACGCGGGCGAGGCCGCGGGACCGGACTCGATCCGCTCCGCCCTGGTCGACGGTCGCGCGCTGCGCCTCGGTCACGGCGTGCGCATCGCCGAGGATCTGGAGATCGTCAACCGCGACGGCGAGGAGGTGCAGGTCCGCTTCGGGGATCTGGCGCGCTGGGTGCGCGACCGGGAGATCCCGCTCGAGCTCTCGCCGTCGTCGAACCTGCAGACCGGTGCGATCGCCGCCTGGGGGACCGAGCTCGGCGACCACCCGTTCGACCTGCTCTACCAGCTCGGCTTCGCGGTGACCGTGAACGTCGACAACCGCACGATGAGCGCGACCTCGCTCACCCGCGAGATGGCGCTGCTCGTGGACGCCTTCGGCTACGACTTGGAGGACCTGGAGTCCTTCCAGTTCAACGCGGCTGCCGGTGCCTTCCTCCCGGTCGAGGAGCGTGAGGAGCTCGTCGAGCTGATCGCCGAGGGCTTCGATGAGTGAGACCCCCTCTGCGGGGCGCGCCGCTGCCCTCGGCGCGGTGCCGGGAAGAACGGCCGCGCAGCCGGGCGATGTCCTCGGCTGACCCCGTCGGCGGCGTGCCGGACGCGGAGGCCGCAGCCCCGCGACCGGCGAGCGCCTGGCCGCCTCTGCTGCTCGCGATCGTCCTGGAGGTCAGTGCGACGCTGAGCCTGCGGGCGGTGTCGACGGGCGGATCCTGGTGGTGGCTCTGTGTGGTCGTACTCGGCTACGGCGGGTCGTTCTGGCTGCTCGGGATCGTGCTCACCCGTGGGATGCCGGTGGGCGTCGCCTACGGCATCTGGTCGGCGATCGGCGTGGCGCTCACGGCGCTCGCGGCCGCCGCGCTGTTCGCCGAGGCGCTGAGCCCGCTCTCCCTCGTGGGCCTCGGCGTGATCATCGCCGGCGTCCTCCTCGCGGAGCTCGGCACCCGGCACGCCCGCGGCGGATCAGGGAGCGCCTCATGACCTGGTTGCTGCTGCTGGGCGCGATCGCGTCCGAGGTGACGGCGACGTTGAGCCTGCGCGCGTCCGAGGGGTTCCGGCGCCGGCGCCACATCCCGGCGATCGTGCTCGGCTACCTCGCGTCGTACGTGCTGCTCGGGGCCGTGCTGGCGCTGGGCATGCCGGTCGGCATCGCGTACGCGGTCTGGGCGGCGCTCGGCGTCGCCGCGACCGCCGTGCTCGGACGCGTGCTGTTCCGCGATCACATCTCGGTCATGACGGCGATCGGGCTCGCCGTGATCGTCGGTGGCGTGATCCTGGTCGAGGCCGGCACGCACTGACGCCGGAGCCTGCGACGACGCGGGGCGTAGAGTGCGGGGCATGGCCATCCGCATGGACAACGTCGGCATCGCCGTCCGGGACCTCGAGGCGACCATCGCCTTCTTCACCGATCTCGGGCTCACGGTGCTGGGGCGTGACACGGTCTCGGGGGAGTGGACGGACACCGCCGTCGGACTCGACGGCAATCACGCGAGGATCGCCGTGCTGCAGACGCCGGACGGGCACGGGCGCGTCGAGCTGTTCGAGTACATCCATCCCGAGGCGATCGAGACGGCGCCGACGCTCCCGAACGAGATCGGCATGCACCGGATCGCGTTCGCGGTCGACGACATCGACGAGTCCCTCGCGATCGCCGCCCGCCACGGCTGCTTCCCGCTGCGGGGCGTCGCGAACTATCAGGACGTCTACCGGCTCACCTACCTCCGCGGTCCCAGCGGGATCCTGGTGATGCTCGCCCAGGAGCTGCCGCGGACCTGACCGGCCGAGGGGAACGAATCGGTCTCGGCACGCGAGACATCTTGCCCCGTGGGTTCCGCGCTCGCTAGCCTCACCGAGGGGAGCCGCGAGAAGAGGGGCGAGATGGGATCCGTAAGGAAGAGGAGCGGTGGGGCGCGCCGGGGGTCGCCGCTGATCGCCGCCTCGGTGACGCTGCTGATGGTCGGCGCCGTGGCCGGATGCTCGGCGCCGACGCAGGGCGGACAGCCGGTGCACGTGCAGTCCGGCGCGGCGCCGAGCCAGGACGTGATGCCGCTGTACACCGATCGCGAGACCGCCGTCGCCGCCGCGCTGAAGAAGCTCCCGGCGCACGTCGCCGATGCGCTCAAGCGCACCGGCGTCCCCGGTGCCACGGTCGCCGTGGTCTCGAAGGGGAAGACCGTGTACGAGGGGGCGTTCGGGGTGCGCGACAAGCGCACCGGAGCCCCGGTCGACGTCAACACCCTGTTCATGATCGCGTCGATGTCGAAGCCGATCTCGGCCACGATCGTCGCGCGGGCGATGACCGAGGATCCGAGCATCACCTGGGACACCCCGATCAAGGACCTGATGCCGTCGATGACGTTCAACGATCCGTACGTCACGGCGAATGCGACGATCGGCGACGCCTTCGCGCACCGCACCGGCATCCCGACCGGCGGCGGCGACGAGCTCGAGGACCTCGGCTTCGACCGCGACTACATCCTGGCGCACCTGAACCAGATCCCGCTCGCGCCCTTCCGCACGACGTACCAGTACTCGAACTTCGGGCTCACCACCGGCGCCGTGGCCGTGGCCGCCTCGCGGCACGAGACCTGGGAGCAGACGGCGAAGGAGCTGCTGTTCGACCCGCTCGGGATGACCTCCACCACGTCGTCCCATGCCGAGTTCCTCGCCACGCGCGACCGGGCGGTGCAGCACACGCGGATCGGGGCGGAGGACTTCCAGCCGCTGTTCGATCGCGACCCCGATGCGGAGGCGCCGGCCGGCGGCGTGGCGTCGACGGCCGGAGACGTGGCCAAGTGGATGGCGGTGGTGCTCGCCGACGGCAAGCTCGCAGGCAAGGACTTCATCGACCCTGCGCCGCTCACCCAGGCGTTCTCCGCGCAGATCGTGAGCTCCCGCAACAGCGCGCTCGACCAGCGGCCCGGGCACTACGGCTTCGGCAGCAACGTCGGATCGGGCGCCGGGGGACGCGTGGTGTTGAGCCACTCCGGCGGGTTCGAGCTCGGCACGGCCACGGCAGAGGCGATGGTCCCGGACCTCGACCTGGGCATCGTCGTGCTCACGAACGGGGCGCCCATCGGCGTGCCGGAGGCGGTGAACCAGGAGTTCCTCGACGATGTGCTCTACGGTGCGCAGACCCGCGACTGGGTGAAGGCCTACGGCGGCGTCTTCGCGCACTACAACGCTCCTGTCGGCGACCTGGCCGGCGAGAAGCCGCCGGCCGGTGCCAAGCCCCAGGGCCCGGACGCGGACTACGTCGGCACCTACACGAGCCCGTACCTCGGCACTCTCACGATCACGTCCTCCGGCGGCAAACTGCACGGGGCGATGGGTCCCGCGGGCGCCTACACGTTCGAGGTCGATCCGTGGGACGGAGATACGTTGTCGTTCGCGCCGACAGGGGAGGGGGCGCCTCCGGGGTCCCTTTCCTCGGCTGCGTTCGATCGCGCGGGCGGCGCCGTGCGCGGCGTGACGCTGGCGTATTTCGACAAGTTCGCGCAGGTTCCGCAGCCGTCGGGTCTCGGGGTGTTCACGAAGACCGGCTGAGGGGTGCCCGGCGTCGTGCCGGTCAGCCGGCCGCCGCGACGTCCGGGTGCGTGCGCAGGTACTCCTCGAAAGCCTCCGCGGAGGTGAGCCGCGGCGTATAGCCGAACTCCTCCTTCAGTCGGTCGTTGCGCAGGACCGGCCGGTAGCGCAGGAAGCGGATCTTCTCGGGTCCGTGCTCGGACAGGCGCAGCGCGCTGCCGATCGCGAGGGCGATCGCGAGCAGCGGCGCGGGGATCGTCCGCAGCGGCTTGCGCAGCCGCCGTGCGATCTGCGGCACGGTCAGCGCCCCGTCGCCCGCCATGTTGTAGATTCCTGCGGGGCCCTCGCCGAGCGCGGCGCGCACCATCGCCGCGGCGACGTCGTCCACCCACACGAACACGAAGGGGGAGTCGGAGCCGGCGATGTGCAGGATCCGCTTCGCATCCCACAGCGCCGTGATCTGATTGCGCACGGTGGGACCGAGGATCGTGCCGATCCGGAAGACCACCTGCTCCAGCGCCGGATGCGTGGTGCGCGCGGCGGCGAGCATCTCCTCGACCATGCGCTTGTGCCGGGAGTACGGGAACTCGTCGTTGCCGCGCAGCGGATCCGTCTCGTCGATCCAGTCCGGATTGTCGGCGTGATAGCCGTAGGCGGCGCCGGAACTGGAGACCACGAGACGGCGCACGCCGGCCTCCACGCAGGCCGCCAGCACGTTGGACGAGCCCTGCACGTCGACGCGGAACTCGCCCTGCACATCGCGGCCCGGGTTCACGATCGCGGCCAGATGCACCACCGTGTCGACGCGATGCCGGCGCAGCAGCTCGGGCAGTCCGCGCGGATCCGTGACGTCCACCTCCACCGAGACGACCCCCGGCACCTCGGACTCGCGGAGATCGCCGGAGAGGACGACGTCGACGCCCGGATGATCGGACAGCAGCCCGGTGACCCTGCTGCCGAGGAAGCCGGCACCGCCGGTGACCAGGACGCGTCTCATCGATCTCCCACTTCGAGGGCTCGGCGGGAGGCATCGCCGGTGCGCGAACCGGTGCGGCGCGTGGTGTGCATGCCCCAGAGCGTAGCGACACACAGCCCCGCGATGATGTCCCACACGCCCCACCAGCCGGCGACGACGGCCATGCCGCCGAGCCCGCCGAAGAACGTGAACACCAGGCCGAGGCCGAGGCCGGCGTTGCGGATGCCGACCTCGAACGTCATCGCCTTGCGCTCCCTGGTGCCGAGCCCGCCCAGGACGGCGGTGCCGTAGCCGATCGCGAGCGAGACCGCATCGTGGATCGCGACCACGAGCAGCACGGATCCGATCACGCCGAGGAAGACGGCCCAGTTGCCCGCCAGCGCTCCGACGATGAAGCCCACCAGGGCGATCAGGCCGAACCAGCGCACGCACGGCTGCACGCGCGTCGCCAGGCGCGGCAGGCGCGTGCGCAGCAGCAGGCCGAGGGCGAACGGCAGGCCGATGATCAGCAGGACCTCCAGCAGCATCTGCCACGGGTTCACCGCGACCCGGTGCAGCAGATGCCGGGCGGTGGGGTGCAGGGATCCCCAGAACGCGATGCTCAGCGGCATCGCGACGATGTAGAGGAGGTTGCCGACCGTCGTCATCGAGACGGACAGGGCGGTGTTGCCGCCCGAGCGATGCGTGAGCACCTGGGAGATGTTGCCGGGCGGGCAGCACGCGACGAGGATCATGCCGAGGGCCATCGAGGGCGTCACCGGCAGGATCATGGTGAGGCCGAAGGTGACGGCCGGAAGCACCAGCAGCTGCGCGAGGATCGCCACGACGAAGGGCTTGGGGTGCGTGAGCACGACCCGGAAGTCCTTGGGCGAGGTGTCCAGCGCGATCCCGAGCATGATGAGTCCGAGGACGACGTTGAGGATCGTCAGCGTGCCCGGTGCGAACTGCACCACGACGTCGTCGACGTTCATGCGCCCCGTCGCCCCGAGCCGGCCGGAGTCGTGGTCTCGGCCAGGGCCGCCTGCTCCGTGCGCACCGCGCGCCGGTAGGCGTCCTTGTTGACGTAGTACGACATGCGCGCGAGGCCCAGATAGCGGTACCCGCCGGTGAGGTCGGGCCAGGACTGCGTCGTCACCCTGTCGCGGAAGCGCGCGGCACGGGCCGGATCCGCGTCCTCGGCGGCGAGGTAGGCGGCGATCAGCTCGGCCTGCTCGTAGCGGCCCTGCCAGCCGATCCCGCTGGCCTCGATCATGCCCATCATGTAGAGGCCGTTGAACGACGGCGGGAACACGTTCAGGAACAGCCGCGGCGAGGCGCCCGTCCAGTTCAGATGCTCGCGGTCGACGAAGGGGTAGTCCAGGGCGTAGCCGGTCGCGAGCAGGACGAGGTCGTAGTCGCCGGCCGTGCCGTCGCGGAAGTGCACCGTGTCGTGGTCGAAGCGCTCGACGTCGGCGCGGATCCGCAGATCGCCCTGGCCGAGGTGATTCAGCACGAGCGTGTTCACGATCGGGTGCGACTCGTAGATGCGGTAGTCGGGGCGGGGGAAGCCGAAGCGCACCGGGTCGCCGGTGAAGGCGCGCAGCACCCGGGAGTCGATCGCCTGCTTGATCCGCGCGGGCAGCGGCCTGCCCTGGTTGAGGGTGTCGCTCGGGCGGCCGAACAGGTAGCGCGGCACGAAGTAATAGCCGCGGCGCACGCTCAGGTCCACGCTCTCGGCATGGTGCACGGCGTCCACCGCGATGTCGCAGCCCGAGTTGCCCGCGCCGATGATGAGCACGCGACGGCCCGCGAGCTGTGCGGGATCCTTGTAGGCGCTCGTGTGCATGATCTCGCCCGCGAATTCTCCGGGGAAGGCCGGGACGTTCGGTTCGGCGAGCGTGCCGTTGGCCAGGATCACGCCGTCGTAGCGTTCGACGAGGGCTGTGTGCGCGCCGTCCTCGTCCTGGACCGTGGCGTGCAGGATCCACCCGGTGCCGGTGCCGGTGCCGGTGCCGGTGCCGGTGGCGTTGCTGTCGCCGTTGTCCCGCTCCAGGCGATCCACCCTCGTGCCGAAACGGAAGCGGTCGCGCAGCCCGAATTCGTCCGCGTAGTCGTCGAAGTAGCGCTTGAGCACGCGGTGCCCCGGATAGTCGACGTCGCTGTCCATCGGGAACTCGGTGAACTCGGTCGTCGTGCGCGAGGAGATCAGGTGCGCGGACGAGTACATCGTGCTGCGCGGGTTGGTGATGTCCCACAGTCCGCCGACGTCGTGCGAGGCCTCGTAGCCGGTGGCGTCGATCCCCGCCTTCTGCAATGCGCGCATGACCGCGAGTCCGGAGGGGCCGGCGCCGATCACGGCATATGACTTCGTCGTCATGCTCTCCTCATCCGTGCGCGGCTCGGGGTCTCCGCGCGCAGTGCCCCGATCCTATCCTTCCGCTGAGAGCGCAGGCGAGTGCGGTTTCGGAGTCGTGGTCCGGGGCGGGAGCGGCTTCCGGGGCGAGGCCGGGTTCCGGGGCGAGGCCGGGTTCAGCGGGGCGAGCGGGGCTCAGCGGCGCTTGTCGAGTCGCGCGTCGAGGCCGTTGCGGACGGCGGGCCACTCGTGGGGGAGGATCGAGTACACCACGGTGTCGCGGAAGGCGCCGTCGGCGCCGATGCGGTGGTTGCGCAGGATCCCGTCCAGCTTCGCTCCGAGCCGCTCGATCGCGGCGCGCGACTGCCGGTTGTGGAAGTGGGTGCAGAACTGCACCCTGATCGCATCGCACTGCTCGAAGGCGTGGCCCAGCAGCAGGCGCTTGGCCGACGGGTTCACGGCGGTGCCGTGCACCTCGGGCGAGAGCCAGGTGTAGCCGATCTCGACCGTGCGATAGGCCTGCGCGATGTCGCAGAACGTCGTCATCCCGACCGCGCGCCCCGTGGCGAGGTCGACGATCGCGAACGGGTTCATGGCGCCCTCGGCGTGCAGCGCACGGCGCCGCGTGATCTCCGCGGCGACGCCCTCGGCCGACGGCACCGAAGTGTACCAGCGGTCCTCGAGCCCGGCCGTGGCGAGGGCGAGGTCTTCGGCGTGGTCGGGGCTCAGCGGCTCCAGCCGCACGAAGTCGTTCTCGAGGGTGACGGGTGCCGCGAAGTCCATGCACCGAGCGTATCGGGGCCGCGGTGCCCCTCCCGCACGGGGCGGGGTCAGGGTCGCGGGGCGGTGCGGGTTTTGGGGCGCGCTTTGCCGTTTTGGGGCGTCCCACGCCACGAATTCCGGGCGGGACGCGCCCCAGAACGTGAGAACGCGCCCCGAAACGGGGGATGCTCGCTCCGAATGCCGCCCTCCACAGGCCGCATCGTCGACGAGTTCGCCACGTATTCCGGGCACGATGGCCTGCGGGATGGACCGGCGGCTCAGGATGGGGCGATGGCGCTCCTCATCCCCGCGGTGCATCACGCCGCAGAGCTCGGCCGCATACGCCGCACGGCGACGGGCATCCGTGTGGCGGACGACGGCCGGGACCTCGAACGGATCCGCCCTGGCGTCTACGCGCATCGGCAGGACTGGGCCGCCGCGACGCCCGAGGGACGGGTGATCGCCCGGGCGCACGCGCTCGGGCTGATCTCGGATGACGCCGTGTTCTCGCACGAGACCGCCGCCGCGCTGCACGGGCTCCCGCTGTTCCGCCCCGATCGGACGCGCGTGCATCTCACCGTGGCGCAGGCGCGTCCCGGATCCGCGGTCGGGACGATCCGGCATCGCGGATCCGTGCCGGAGGAGGAGATCGTCGAGATCCGCGGACTGCGTTGCACGACGCTCGAGCGCACCGTCGCGGACGTCGCGCGCACGGCGGGCTTCGAGAGCGCCGTGGTGGTGGCGGACTCGGCGCTGCGGGCACGCTGCGTCGCGGGACCGGCGACCTACGACGAGGATGCGGCGACGGGCATCCGAGATGCCGCTCACGGTATCGCGCAGCGCTTCGCGCATGGGCGACGGCGTGCGGACCGGGTTCTGGCGTTCGCCGATGGCCGCGCTCAGCTTCCGGGCGAGAGCATCAGCCGGATCCGGCTCGCCGAGCTCGGTTTCCGGAGCATCCGGCTTCAGGCGGAAGTGCCAGGGCCCCACGGGTCGTACTTCGTGGACTTCGCGCTCGACGATCCCGCGGTCATGGCCTTCGGCGAGTTCGACGGCGCGGTCAAGTATGCCGATGCGGACATGCTCGCCGGCCGGAGCAGCGCAGAGGTGTTCGACGAGGAGAAGCAACGCGAGGACTGGATCCGAGGCGCCACGCAGCGCCGCTTCGCGCGGTGGGGCTGGGGCCACATCGAGACGGCGCCCCTTCTCGGGCGGCGTCTCGCCGCGTTCGGCATCCGGCCGGCGTGATCCGGGGACGTGGCCGGCCCGATCCGGGGCGCGGTCGGCCGGTTTCGGGGCGCGGTCGGCCCGATCCGGGGGATATGGCAGGCCGGTTTCGGGGGACGCGATCACCCGATTCGGGGCGCGATCGTTCGTATTGGGGCGCGTCTCGACCGGAGATCCCGGTGGGACGCGCCCCAAAACGTCGAAGCGCGCCCCAAACCAGGGCCC
>JAITLM010000139.1 GCA_031277885.1 Microbacterium sp. | reverse complement strand
GTGCGCGCCGAATACGAAGCCATCGCGGTGCAAGCGTGTGCCGGGGAGACTCCGCACCGGGCGAAGCGGATCGTGGAGCGCGTCGCGGAACGGTTGGCTCCGCGGAGTCTCACGGACCGTCACCGGGACGCACAAGGGCACCGGAGGGTATGGCGGGAAGACCTCGGTGACGGGCAGAAAGCCCTCGGCCTGATCCACTCCGCCGCGATCGTCGACGGGATCTACGACCGGCTCACCCAGCAAGCCCGCGCGGTCACGCTCGCGAACACGCAGGCCTCGAAGGATGCGGCCGGTGGGGTCGACCCAGATCCCGACGGGCTCGGCGACCCCGGTGACGAGCGGACCATGGATCAGCTGCGCGCGGACTTGTGCGCCGACACCCTCCTCACCGGGACAGCGTCCGGGCATGACACCACGGCCGGGCTGCTGTCCGCGATCCAGGCGCGGGTGGAGGTCACCGTTCCCGTGCTCACCCTCCTCGCACCCGACACTGCGGGCGCCACGGGCAGCGCCGACGCCGCGGACGCCCCCGACGCGGCCGACGCCGGCACTTCAGCCACCGCGGATGCCTCGGACACCACCGGCACGGCCGACACCGGCACCTCGGGCGCACTTGTCGTCGACACCGCCGCCGCTGGTGCCGGTGGACGTCGGGCGCGGGTCGGATCCGCTTCCCGGTTCGGGGTCCGCACGGAGCAGCCCGGAGAACTCGCAGGCGGACAGCCCATCGACACCAATACCGCGCGCACCCTCGCCGGGAACGCGACCGCCTGGGAACGGGTCCTCACCCACCCCATCTCGGGGGCGATCCTCGCCGTCGATCACTACCGGCCCAACACCGACCTCCGCCGGCTCCTCCACGCCCGGGACTCCCGATGCCGGTTCCCGACCTGCGGACTCCCACCCGCCGCTCAAGACCTCGACCACACCGTCGACGCTGCATTCGGCGGGTCCACGGAGGAAGGCAATCTCGGCGGGCTCTGCCGCCGCCACCACGTCCTCAAACACCAAACCGCGTGGACAGTGACACAGCACGGCGCCGGAGTCTTGGAATGGACCAGCCCCACCTACACCGACAAACCACCCGCACCCGTCACCTTCACCGTCGGCGACCCGGACCCCGACCCACCCCCAGAACCCGACCCCGAAACCCCCGCATTCTGACGGGGAGACCGCCGGCGCCGGGTTCCCCGCTCGCGGCGGAAGCGAGCAGGTCCGTCTGGCGCGCTGCCACGTTCCCGCAGATCGGCACTCGCCCAGTCGCCGTAGGCTGAAACCCCGAGACCCCGAGACCCCGAGGCCCCGAGGCCCCGAGACCCGGAGACGAGGAGAGACGCATGACGACCGAAGCCGCCCCCGCCGTGCTGTTCGTCTGCGTGCACAACGCGGGCCGTTCCCAGATGGCCGCGGGCTTCCTGCGCGAGATCGCGGGCGATCGCATCGAGGTCCGCTCCGCCGGATCCCTCCCCGCCGGGCAGATCAACCCCGTCGCCGTCGCCGCGATGGCCGAGCTCGGCATCGACATCGCGACGGAGCAGCCCAAGATCCTCACCACCGAGGCGGTGCAGGACTCCGACGTCGTCATCACGATGGGCTGCGGTGACGCGTGCCCGTTCTTCCCCGGCAAGCGCTACGAGGACTGGACGCTCGACGATCCGGCAGGCCAGGGCATCGAGGCCGTGCGGCCGATCCGCGACGAGATCCGCCGGCGGATCCAGCAGCTCGTCGGCGAGCTCCTCCCCGCCTGACGACAGGCGACAGACGCGTGACGACAGACGACAGACGACAGACGACGAACTCTCAGACGACGGCCTCTCCGACGACGGCCTCTCAGACGATCCGGTGCACCCGGTAGCGGACCTCGGATCCGTCCCGGCGGCAGACCGCGACGAAGAGTGTGCGCTGCAGCTCCGCGAACTCGGGAGCCGCCGCCTCGACCTCGAACGTCGTCCGGAAGTAATACGCGCCGGGATCCACCGACTCACCACGCCCGAGCCGCGCGAGGATCTCGGCCGACCCGCTGCGCACCCCGCGCGTACGGATCAGCAGGGGCCCCGCGGCGGCGAGGGCCGAGTACTCGGCGTCGATGCCGATCGTGCCGTCGGGCCCGATGAGCTGCCGGTCGGATCCACCGGCGAGGATCTCGGCATCGAGGGCCCCCGTGATCCGACCCCCGAGGATCGGGATCACACGCCGATGGCCGGCGGAGGTGACCCCGTGATCGCGAGGCGGGCCGACCTGCACGGTGACCTCGAAAGCCGGCTCGAGCCGGGGCTCCGGAAGCTCCGCGAACAGGTCGCTCATCGCGCTCCCCCTCTCAAGGCCTCGGTGAGCCTCTCCAGGGCCGGGACCGCCGCGGCCACGGCCGCGCGATCGCCCGGATCCAGGGCCGCCAGCGCGTCCCGCAGAAGCTCTCCCGCGGCCTGATCGAACCGGCCGAAGAGGTCCAGCGCACGCGGCGACAGGACCACGACGACGCGGCGGCCGTCCCCTTCGGCCCTGCGCCGCTCGACGAGGCCGTCGGCCTCCATCGCACCGAGCAGATTGCTGACCGTGGACCGGTTGAGATGCAGCGCCTCCGCGAGTTCGGCGGGACCGCGCTCCGCACCGCCCGAGGACGGCAGCAGCGCGCGCACGACCTCGATCTGCGCGTCGGGGATGTCGGGGAGACCGCCGCGCTCGCGCGCCACGGCCAGCAGGGTGCGCCGCAGCGGCGAGATGACCGCGGCGAGGCGGCTCTCGGCGTCGCCCGCGGGGTCGGCAGCCGGCGGGGATCCGGCCGCGGCGCGGCCGCTCACGCCGGATCCCCGACGCTGAGCGAGGCGCGCTCGTTGAGGATCGACGGCGCGAAACCCGCGGCGCGCTTGTAGGCGTTCGCGATCTCCTCGCGCTCGCTCCGCGGGATGACGTCGTCGATGCGCGCGAAACCCTGCGGCGCGCGCTCGGCCGCGAGCAGCATGACCCGTTCCGGACCGGTCGCCCGAGTGCCGGCCAGCAGCGCGGTCATCGCAGGACGGCGCGCCTCCTCGTAGGCCGCGAGCGCCGCGTCGATCGCCGCGCCCTGGGCCGGGTCGCCCGCGCCACCGGAGGCACCCGCCCGCACCGCCGTTCCGAGGTGGAAGGCGAGGGTGCGCGCGTCGAGGATGGCCTGGGATCCGCCGTTCGAGCCGTTCGGGTACATCGCGTGCGCGGCGTCGCCGACGAGCGTGGTGCGCCCGAACGTCCATTGCGGCAGCGCATCGCGGTCGACCATCGGGTACTCCAGGATCTCCTCCGCGTTCGCGATGATCCCGGGCACGTCCAGGCCGTCGAACCTCCAGTCCGCGAAGAGCTCCGCGATCGGACCCGGATCCACGGCGCGGTTCCAGTCCGCACGATCCTTGAGGCTCTCGAAGGGGCCGGTCCCGCGCTTCTCGGCGATGAAGTTCAGCCTCTGTCGCCCGCCCTCCGGCGCGCCGAGCGGGTACGCGACGAACTTCTGCTCGCCGTCGCCCGCCATGATCATGGTGCGCCCGTCGACGAGCAGGGGCGCCTCGGCCACTCCGCGCCAGAGCGTGAGCCCGCTCCACGGCGGGGCTCCCTCGGCGGGATAGCGCAGCGCCCTCAGGGCGGAATGGATCCCGTCCGCCCCGATCACGAGGTCGTAGGCCGCGGTGGTCTCGCCGTCGCCGGTCGCGAACCGGACCGTCTCGGATCCGTCGTCTCCTCCCTGCACATCCACGAGGCGATGACCGAGCCGGATCACGTCGCCGAGGCGCTCGACGACCGCGTCGCGCAGGGCGAGCTGCAGCCGGCCGCGGTGCACGGAGAGCTGCGGCCAGCGGTAGCCCGCGGCGAGTCCGCGCGGTTCGCTCCAGATGTGCTGGCCGAAGCGATTCATGTAGACGAGGGTCTCCGGAGCGACGCCGAGCGCCTCGACGCGGTCGCGCAGGCCGAGCTCGGTGAGCTCGCGGATCGCGTGCGGGAGCAGGTTGAGCCCGACCCCGAGGCCACGGATGGCGTCCGTCCGCTCGTGCACCGTGATGTCCCGGAAGCCCGCGGCCTCCAGGCTGAGCGCGGTGGCGAGCCCGCCGATCCCCGCGCCGATGATTCCGATCCGCATCGACCTGCTCCTGTCCCGGCGTCCTCGCCGTCGGGAATTAGTTTTGTCACAAAACCAGATCGGATGCAAGCCCGAAGCGCGACCCCTCGGGAGCAGGACAGGCGATCAGCGGGCGGCGCGCTCCGCCGACTCCAGGACGAGGTCGACCCCGAGGAAGAACAGATCGCGGTCGCGCAGCGAGGCGAGCGCGACCGTGTGCGCCGCGATGCGGGGGTGGCTGCGCGGATCCGCGAGCGGCGGCTCGTCGAACCAGGGGCCGTCGAGATCGCCGTCGCCGCGGTCGGCCCTGGCGCGCGCGATGCCCGCCGCCGTCGACAGCACATGCGAAGCCATCAGCGCGTAGTGCCGGACGACATCGGCTTCGTCGAGACCCGCGGTCGTGAACGCCTCGAGCATGAGCTCGATCGCACCGAGCTCGCCGGGGCCGTGCGTCGTGAGCGTCGTCGCCTCCGCACCGACGGCCGGGTACTGCGAGTACAGGTCGAGCGTGGCGCCCGCCAGGGCGCGCAGGCGCCCCCGCCAGTCCTCGACGGGCAGGTCGACGCTCAGGACGGCGCGTAGCGTGATGTCGTCCAGCAGCGCCCGCATGAGGTCGTCCTTGCTGCGGAAGTGCCGGTAGATCGCGGTCGGATCCGCGCCGAGCCGGGTGCCGAGCTCGCGCACCGAGATCGACGCCGCGCCCGAGGCCGCCAGCTCCAGCCCCGCGGACACGATCACGCCCGCATCCAGTCGCGCGCGCATCGGCAGCGCCTCGTCGATGTCCCCGCCGCGACGGGCCCTCTTCGGTGGCATATCCCCTCCTGCCTCTATCGTGCCATGCGCGCAACGCGCTGTCATCGGTTCAGTCAACACTGTTGACATCGCCCTTGACGCTGGCTAGCGTTATCGCATCCTGCGGCCGTTCGGCCTGCTTCAACGACGAAAGGCGGATGATGACGACGCGCGTCTTCCACGGCGGATCGGTGTTCACCGGATCCGGATCCCCCCTGCTCGGCCAGGCCGTCATCGTGCGCGATGAGCGCATCGACCGGATCGTGCCGGAGCCCGAGCTGGCCGCATTCCTCGGCGCCGAGCCCGCCGATTCCGTCGAGCTCATCGACCTGCGCGGCGCCCTGCTGAGCCCGGGCTTCCAGGACGCCCACATCCACGCGGTCGGCGGCGGTGTCGAGCTGCTGCAGTGCGACCTCACCGGCACCGAGACCGCGGAGGAGGCGGTCGCCGCCGTGCGCGCCTACGCCGACGCGAACCCCGACGAGGAGTGGATCCTCGGCGGCGGGTGGTCGATGGACTGCTTCCCCGGCGGCAACCCGACCCGCGACCTGCTCGACGCCGCCGCCCCGGGACGACCCGTCCTGCTGGCCAGCCGCGACCACCACAGCGTCTGGGTCTCGACCCCCGCGATCGAGCGGGCCGGCATCACGCGCGAGACCGTCGATCCCGCGGACGGCGTGATCATCCGGGAGGCCGACGGCTACCCCGCCGGCACCTTCCACGAGGGCGCCGGTGAGCTGTTCAACACCGTGCGCCCCGTGACCGACGAGGACCTGCGCTATCGCGGACTGCTGCGCGCCCAGGAGGAGCTCATCGCGCTCGGCATCACCGGATGGCAGGACGCGATGGTCGGATCCAGCGCGATCGGCGTCCCGGATCCGCTCACCGCCTACGAGCAGGCCCTCGCCGAGGGGACGCTCGCGGTGCACGTCACGGGCGCGCAGTGGTGGGAGCGCGACGGCGGCATCGAGCAGGTCGAGCGCATGGTGGCGCAGCGCCACCGCATCGCCGCGCTCGGATCCCCCGAGCGCCTCGAGCTCGGCACCACGAAGATCATGGTCGACGGCGTGGCGGAGAACCACACGGCCGCCATGCTCACGCCCTACCGCGATGCGCACGGTCACGACACGCACAACCACGGGCTGAGCTTCATCGACCCGGAGCGCCTGCGCGAATACGTCACCGCGCTCGACGCCGCGGGCCAGCAGGTGCACATGCACGCCCTCGGCGACCGCGCCGTGCGCGAGGCGCTCGACGCGCTGCAGGACGCCCGCGACGCGAACGGCCCCACCGACGGCCGCCACCACCTGGCGCACCTGCAGATCGTGGCGGAGGAGGACGTGCCGCGCTTCGCCGAGCTCGGCGCGATCGCGAACCTCCAGGCCCTCTGGGCCACGCACGAGGACCAGCTCGACGAGCTGACCCTGCCATTCCTGCAGGACGGCCAGGAGGCGCGGCAGTATCCGTTCGGCGACTTCGTGCGCGCGGGGGTCCGTCTCGCGGCCGGCAGCGACTGGCCGGTCTCGAGCGCCTCCCCGGTTGACGCGATCCACATCGCCGTCAACCGCACGACCCCGGGATCCGACCGGGAGCCCCTCGCGGGCGCGCACCAGCGCCTCGATCTGGAGACCGCGATGGCCGCGTACACCTCCGGCTCCGCCTACGTGAACCACCGCGACCACGACACCGGCAGCATCGCCCCGGGCTTCCGCGCCGACCTCGTGGTGCTCGACCCGTCGCCCTTCGGCCTCCCCGCCGAGGAGATCTTCCGCAGCCGGGTCGTGCAGACCTGGATCGACGGACGTCGCGTTTACGCCGCTTCCACAGATGACACCACCCGCACCGAGCTCGAAGGAGAGCTGTCATGACCCGAACCCGTCTCTCCCGCGCCCACGCGCGTCGCCGTTCCGCGGTCGCGGTGGCGGCCGCAGTCCTGATCGCCGCGACGTCGCTGACCGCCTGCTCCGGCAGCGCGAGCGGCACCTCCAGCGGATCCGCCGGGTCCGACTGGAAGCTGACCACCACCACCGCCGCCGCCACCGGCGACCTCGACTCCTACTCCTTCGCGCTGTACGCCGAGCCCGCGACGCTCGACTACGCCTACGCGTTCGACTACCCCGACAACCAGGTCCTCGCGAACGTCTGCGAGTCGCTGCTGCGACTGAA